>JAIBDO010000010.1 GCA_024686195.1 Gammaproteobacteria bacterium
AAGGGGCAACCGTCGACGGCTGAAGATGTACTTGAGGAACTCGGACGCGACTATGAGATTCCGGCCCTGTTGATGGAACATCGCAGCCTTAACAAGTTGATGTCGACCTACATCGATAAATTGCCGCAGGAAATCAATCCGCAAACCGGCCGGGTGCACACGTCTTACCAGCAGGCCGTGGCGTCCACCGGTCGCCTGTCGTCCACCAGCCCTAACCTGCAGAACATACCGATTCGTACGGCCGAGGGGCGTCGCATTCGCAAAGCGTTTGTGGCACCGCAGAATTACCAGATACTGGCGCTTGATTATTCACAGATCGAATTACGCATCATGGCACACCTGTCTTCCGATGAGAGCCTGCTCGATGCGTTTGCGCGCGGCCTTGACGTCCATCGCGCTACTGCCGCGGAAGTGTTCGCAGCAGAGCTCGAACAGGTCAGCGCCGATCAACGCCGAGCGGCAAAAGCGATTAACTTCGGCCTGATATACGGAATGTCCGCCTTCGGCCTTGGTAAGCAGTTGAATATTGGCCGCAATGAAGCCCAGCAGTACGTTGATACCTATTTCGAGCGTTATCCGGGCGTCAAACGCTATATGGAGGAGACCAAGCAACGAGCGCGCGACCAGGGTTATGTTGAGACGGTCTTCGGACGCAGACTGTATTTGCCGGACATCAATGCGCGCAATGCCAATGTGCGCCAGTATGCCGAGCGCACGGCCATCAATGCGCCAATGCAAGGTAGCGCTGCCGATATCATCAAGCGCGCCATGATCCGCGTTCAGGGCTGGTTGAGCGATGAGCAACCGGATTGCAAAATGATTATGCAGGTTCACGATGAACTGGTGTTCGAAGTGGCGCAATCAGAGGTCGATCGGTGCCGCGATGAGATCGCCGGGCTGATGACCTCCGCGGCCAGTCTCGAGGTTGCGCTGGAAGTAGATGCCGGTATCGGCAGCAACTGGCACGAAGCGCACTAAGCGCCGCTATCCACAATGTCATTTGAGCGATCGCCTGTCAGCGAAGGTCCTGTTTAGTAATAACGTCGGTTAAAGCCGTGTTCTTTTCGAGCATTCGTGTGTGTTTTGCTGCGATCATTGGAAACTGATCGATTGTCAGTGGGCGATCAGACCAGCGAATCGGCAACCTGTGACGCTCCGACATGGTGGAAACGTATTTACCATTGCGGTTTAACCGGGTCTCCCAGGCCGGTCGGACCTTTGACCCGCTGTCGCCGGTGATTATCTATTTCTCTTTATTTGATTCTGCGTTGATCCAGTCTCGGTCCAGGCGCGTATATTTTTCGTCAGGTAAGGGGATTGAAACTGCAGTTGCTGTCCTTATCTAACGATGTATTGATGCCCTTTGATGCGGCTGGTCGCCCCCGGGATCCGGAACGAAATTGCACATCAGGGGTCTACTGAAGTAGCGCTTTAGCCCGGCGCTATGTCCGTTCTCCCTCCTATGAGCGGACTAAGATCCGATAACCCCATTCGGATCGCACGTTTAACCCTGGCAGGTAACTGCCAGGGTTTTTTTATGGCTGATACCTTTGTTGCCGCCTTCACCAACGATTCATTGGTCAATTCGCGGTGTCCAGGGTTAGCCATTCAGCGCACTTCTGCGCCAGTAAATCAAGCCCCTGCCCGGTTTGAGTCGACAGTGTCGACACTGTCTGATCGGGCCCGCCAAGCTGTGCCTTTGCCTGCGCCACCGCCTTGTAAATGGCATTTCGTCCCAATTTGTCTGATTTGGTCAGAAGGATGTGCAGCGGCACGCTGTTATCCATCATCTGGATCAAGGCATGATCCATATCGCTGATACCGCGCCGGATATCAACCACAATCACCAGTCCGCGCAGGGCCTTGCGCTCCAACAGGAAAGTCGACAGAACCTGGTTCCAGTGGTTGCGTAGTTGTTTGGAAACCTTGGCAAATCCATATCCAGGTAAATCAACGAGGTGACATTGTGTATCGACCTCAAAAAAATTGATCAACTGGGTACGGCCCGGTGTTTTGCTGGTTTTACACAGATTTTTTTGCTGGGTCAGGCAATTAATCGCACTGGATTTGCCAGCATTCGAACGTCCCGCGAAAGCGACCTCGGCTCCTTCATCGGGGAGCAAATGCGAGAGTTCGAACGCGCTGGTAACGAATTTGGCTTGTCTGAATGAAATACTCATGGTTGCTGTCGGGTTACGGTTGAACGAGCGGCTCGTGTATGATATACATTTGCGCCCTAATTTTCCGTACGTTTTTCCCCCTGGAGTGATAATGAAAGCGAGCCAAATTGGAGTCATCGTGCTGGCCCTGTCCGGTCTGATCTCATTCGCCGCGAATGCCGCCGATGCCGAAGCCGGTAAGGCGAAAAGCGCCGTCTGTGCTGCCTGTCATGGAGCCGACGGCAATAGCAGTAATCCGATGTGGCCATCGCTTGCCGGGCAGCACGCCAGCTATGTCTACAAGCAATTGTCCGATTTCAAGGCAGGCCGTCGAATAAACGCTTCGATGTTGGGCATGGTAGCCGGTCTGAGTGACGATGACATGAAAAATCTCGCCGCTTACTATGAGACCCAGAACCCCAGCCCGGTAGCGTTCGATGCTGAATTGATCGCTAAGGGCGAAAGCATCTATCGCGGTGGCATTACCGAGACCGGGGTAGCTGCCTGTATGGGTTGCCATTCGCCCAGCGGAGAAGGTAACGGTCCGGCCTCATGGCCTTCGTTGAAGGGCCAGTATCCCGACTACATCGTCGCCCAGTTGCAGGCATTCAAACAGGGAGCGCGTGCTAACGATCCCGGTAAGATGATGCGTAACCTGGTTGGGCGTATGTCAGACATGGAAATGAAAGCGGTGGCAGCCTACATCGCGGGTATTCAGTAAGACAATCGATTAAGCCGACATTAATCTGTATCGGGATAGAATTCAGGCCAAACTTATGGTGGTTTTCCCGGTCTGTAGATGAACGTATTTTCTGGAGTATTAAAAATGACAAAGCGCTGGCCACATTTTATGGCCTCATTGGTAGTTTGTTTTGGGGTAATGTTTTCGGGTAGCGCATCCGCGCAGATGGCCTTCGTCGCTGGAAGCGATTATGGGGTGATTTCACCGGCGGTAAAAACCACGCAGCCCGACAAGGTCGTGGTTACTGAAATCTTCTGGTACGGCTGCCCACACTGCTTCCGCTTTGAGCCGTATGTCGAAAAGTGGTCTGCTAATTTACCCGAAGGCGTGGTGTTCGAGCAGGTGCCATCGTCAATTAACCCACGTTGGACCGAACATGCAAGGGCTTATTATTCGTTTCAGCTGATGGGTATAATCGATGAGATCCACACGGCTTTTTTTGATGCCTTACATCTCAAGCGACAACGCCTCGATAATATCGATGCTATCGCTGAGTTTGTTGCAGAACGCGGTTTCGATGAGAAATTGTTTCGCGAGTATTATTTTTCCTTTCCGGTAGAGACCCAACTCCGCAAAAACGCGCAGAACGAAAAGCGTTACGGCATTAGTGGGGTGCCCGCGGTTATTGTCAACGGTAAATACCTGGTATCAGGATCTCTCGCCGGTAGCAATGAACGCATGATTCAAATAATCAATTTTCTGGTTACCCAGGAGCTCGCGCTCTAGCAACATCGCAAGGCCCCGATGCGCTCTGCGTCGGGATCAAGCAGTCACCCAGTTGAATCGGGCCATGGCGATAGCGCTGTGGTGCTTGAATTCCATCAATTCGAGTATTCCTCAATGAGGCCCGGCTTTGGCCGCCAGGTGCCGATTAATGCCAGCGATGCCAGAATCAAGTGGTAGACAGTGAGTTATCTGGCCAGCCTAATTTCGCTGCCAGGCCTGAATGCCGGCGAGTCAGATGAGCCAGAGCCTGTGATAGAACCGATTCGCTTGCGTGCAGGAGGAACTGGTGACGAGCTCGAGTGACTCCGGTATACACCAGTTCACGCGACAATGTTCCCGACTGAACATCCGCCGGTAATACGAGGAGAACCGAGTCAAATTCAGACCCCTGTGACTTGTGAACGGTGGATGCCCAGGCGGGCTTGTACTCGGGAAGGCGATTGATCGACAAGTCTCGAATGGAGCCGTCGCCACCACGGAAACAGGCGCGTAATTCGCCATCGAATAGCCACAGAATTCCGGTATCGCCATTGAACAGGCCAAGCTCCCTGAAGTTGCGCGTAATCATGATCGGTAGCCCGGCAAACAGTGGCAACTCGGCCAGATGATTGCGCGCCTGCAGTGCGACCGAAATCCTGCTGTTGAGTGCCTCGACACCGAAGGGGCCGCGGTTGGTGGCACACAGCAGCCGAGTTTTATCGTAGACGTCGAGGGCCTCGGCAGGAGAATCACTATCGAATATCGGTTGGTAAGCGTCGTATGCCCAATGCAAAGCATCTTCGTGGATATCCTCAGCCGTCTCATTGAACCAGCGTAACCCTGATTCGTTGGTGGCTAGCAGTTCGATAGCGCGCGAAGTGTCGCCGCTTCTGACCAGCGCTGCCAGTTCACCGATCGTGCTGTCGCGACCAAATCGATAATTACTGCGCAACAAACTGGTTGCCGACGCAATCCCACCATCGACAGTGTCGAGACGGTGCCCTTGTCCGGTAATATCACCAAGCACATTGCCCGCGGCGACCGAAGCCAGTTGATCGCGATCACCGAGCAGAATCAACTGTGCCGTATCGGGCAAGGCCGCGAGTAGCTGATACATAAGTTTGAGATCAATCATCGACGCTTCGTCGATGACGACGCAATCTACCGGTAAACGATGTTGCTGATGGTAACTGAAACCTTGATGGCGATAGCCCAGCAGACGATGAATGGTACGAGCTTCGACGGGTATCGCCATCTTGATGTTAGCGGCGATGTCGAGTTGATCGATACGTTGTCGAATCGAGTCCATCATGCGTGCGGCTGCCTTGCCGGTGGGTGCTGCCAGTGAAATTCGATAGCTGGGGTTCTGCGCCACCAGGACCGCGAGTATGCGTATCACCGTCGATGTTTTGCCACTGCCGGGGCCGCCGGAAATCACGCTGAAGGTCTTACCAGCGGCAGCGATGATGGCTGCCATTTGATCCTGGTCGATGTCTGCCTGCTGCGCAAACAAAGCCTCGGCAGTGGCTTTGATCGATACGGTATCCGTCTTTGTCTTGCGCTGCAGCAGGGATAGAATTTTTTCACTGACAAAGTTTTCATAAAACCAGTAGCGATTCAGATAGAGACGCGAACCATCGATAATAAGTGGATTTGGATCTCCGCCAGTACCGACACAGGTACTCGTCAATAGCGCGTTACGCCATTCATCCGGCCGTGTGCCGATTGGTGTGGTTACACCAATGCCGCGGCTGCACTGAAACAGTGGACGCCCCGCGAACCGGTCGAGTTCCACGCAAACGTCACCCGCCAGATTGGCTTCGCTGACCAGTGCCGCAGACAGGCCCGTGAGCTCATCGATCTCGCTGCCATCATGAGAGCTGATGAATTCTGCAAAGTAATAGCTCAACCAGCTGATGTCGCCGTCGCGCGCAAGTTGGTGCAGGACTGTGCTCATAATCCTGCTTCCTGTGGAGCTGTAAAGTGGAACAGATCGTTGAATGCCTCAAGTTCAGCGAACTCCGGCCTTTCGAAATAAATGCCGTAACGGCAATCCTGATCCGGGCGCATGGCGCGCAGAAAAAGATAATAGCTGCCACCGAAATGCTGCTGATAATCGTAATCGGGTAAACGCTGCGCGAGCAGGCGATGCAGTGCCAGTGCATAAATCAGTGATTGCAGGTCGTAACGCCGATCCAGCATTGCCTGTTCAAGTTTGGCAGGCGTGTAGTCCAATAGCTCGCCGCCCAGCAGGTTACTCTTGTAGTCGGCCAGATAGTAGCGACCCTCGTATTCGAAAACGAGGTCGATAACGCCGGTGATAAGACCGCGAAAATCCGCTCCACCCAGTGCTTGCAGTGGCTGATCGACGCGCGCCTGCATAAAACGGTTGAGCGCGTTGAGATCAAGATGATCGAGAGCGAAATCGAAGGTCAGTTCGTTGAGCCTGTGTCGATTGGCGATGCGGTTCAGCGTCAGTCCGGCCCCGTTAAGCGGGGTCTGTACAATATGACTCAGCCAGTCCGTCAGTGGTTTTTGATGCTCCCTGGAAAGTCCAGCCTGTGCCAGGAAACGGGTAAACAATGGTGGGCACTGGGTCGCGATATCAACTTCGAAGTCGAGATTTTCGAGTAACGAATGCAATAACAGACCAACGTGGCTGCCGGCCGGGAAGTTGAGAATTGGATCCACCTCGGTCACCCTTGCCACAGCCCCCGCGGGTTGGTGCACGGTGCGGGTCAGCGCGGTGAAACTGTTGACTCGCCATTGTGTTGCCGAGGCCCGGTTAAACACGGCAAGCTGTGGTAGCTCGCTCTGGCTATCGTCGCTATATAGCGCCAGTGGAGACTGTTCTCCAGGCAGCGGGACACATTCGATTGATGCCGCACTGTTAGTGACCAGGGCTTGTAGATCGGCGCCGAAATCCATGCCGTCGGGAAAACCATCCACCCCTTCAGCATCGAGGTTCTCGGAAGTTTGACGCGAATGCAGCAAATAGGCGAGAGCGGTCTGGTTTGCATAACCGGCTTTGCTCTCGCCGCCTGCTCTGCCCCAGGCGAGATACAAGCGTGAACGCGCCCGGGTGACGGCGACGTAGAGCAGACGGAGGTCCTCGGCAAGTCGTTCCTTTTCGGCGATTAACCAGTGCTGATCGGATTGACTGGATCCGAGGTCGATACAGGCGGCAAGCTCTGTATCGTGAAAATAAATAGCCTGATTACGTTCAACCGGTCGGCATGTCCAGAGAAAGGGCACAAAGACGATCGGGTATTGCAGGCCTTTCGATTTGTGTATGGTCACGATCTTGACCAGTGCCTGATCATCTTCGAGACGCAACTCCGCGTCTTCACCACTGCTTTCTTCGAGCTGATGCTGAAACCAGTGCAGTATTGGCGACATGCCTGCGGCCGCCTGCGAATGCTGCTGCAGCAATTCAGCCAGGTGCAGCAGGTTAGTGATGCGCCTTTCGCTGTTCTCTATCAGTGCCAGTTTGCGGGTGATATCGAAGCGCTGTAGCAACGACTGGAACATCGCGATAAACCCGTGTCGCACCCACAGGTCCTGCAAATCAGCCAGGTCTTCCAACCAGCCCTGCCAGGCGCGATCGTTATCTACCAGGGCTGCAATTTGCCGGTAATCGAACTGCAACAGATTTGAAGCCAGCGAGCGTGCGGCGATACTCGGATCCTGACACTGTGCTATTGCCAGTAAAAGGTCGTACAGGCCGCGGGCCTCCTCACTGGTGAACACCGAGTCACGACCGATGGTCACACTACGAATGCCGTGTTTGCGCAGTGCCTGACTGAGCGCCTGCCCTTCGGAGGCCTGGCGTACCAGGATAGCGATATCTCCGCTTTGCACCGGTTTGCCATCGATGGTGGCTGAGCCTGCGCGCGCGGCCTGCAATAGACCGCTGACTTCGATAACGATTGCCTGATTGATCGACTCACGCATCTCAGCGCGTGAATAATTACCATGTTGGGGGGTTTCAGGTAGTTGCCATATTGTCATCGCGGGTGCTGCGCGCTGGTTTGATAACAGTCTGAAGCGTTTGTTGTCGGGAATCGACTCGACAGCGTGAAATTCGATCGAATCGCCAAATATAAAGGCTTCGGATCGGCTCGCGAACAGGGTATTGACAGCACTTATCAGCGCGGGTTGAGAACGCCAGTTTGTGTGCAGGTTATAGCGCTTGATCGATGGCAGCTGACGCGCCTGCATGTAAGTGAATATATCGCCACCGCGAAAGCTGTAAATCGCCTGTTTCGGATCGCCGATCAGGGTCAGGCTGAAGTTCTCGGTGAGTTCGTCACCGGCATGATAGATGTGACCAAAGATCCGATATTGAATACTGTCGGTGTCCTGAAATTCGTCGATCATGGCAACTGGATACTGCTCGCGCAGGTCGCGCGCCAGGGTGACGCCACTATTTGATTCCAGCGCCTCGAGTAGCAGACTGAGCTGGTCCTGGAATGCCAGTGTTGCCGTCTCGCGCTTCACCGCCACCACACGGCGCGAGACCTGACCCAGGGCATCAATCCGCAACTGCGGACCGAGCGCCTGTTGGAATTTGACCCAGCGTTGCGCGATCGCACCCACGGCGTGGAAAAAGTCATGCTCGAGCCGCGGGTCTTTGCCACGCTGGGAGGGTTTGGAGTGCTGTTGTAAAAACGCGGCTCCAAGATATTCGAAGCTTTCGACCAGGACTCCGGCTGTCGATGCGTTGAAAAAGTAATCCAGCGCATCGATCCAGGTATCGAAGTTGCCGGCATGATAGGGAAGCTTTTTGGCGCGGCTTAGTACTTTAGTATCACGCAGAATTTCCACTATGACGGCTTTTTCACTCAGCCATTGCGGAGCCAGCCGGTGCAGGTTGGCCGCTATCTGACGCGGGCTTTGCAGCAGATCGGCAAGTGTTTCATCGCCTGCAGGCAATAGACGTGCTGAGGGTTTGTTGCGCAATTCGAGTAGTAGCCGCGTCAGCTTTTCCATGGAGCCCAGGCTGTTGTGCACTAACATCCAGGTATCGCGGTCGAGTTCATAGCTGAGGGCCCGCCACCAGTCCTTGATAGCGGCTTCCCACAGAGGTGCATCGTCGTTGAGCAGTTCTGTTTCGAACAGCTGGTTGCCGGCGAGCGCGTGTTCCTGCAGGCTGCGCTGGCAGAAGCTGTGAATGGTGGAAATGCTGGCTTCATCCAGGCTGCGCAGGGCAAGCTGCAAGCGTCCAAGCTGCAGAGACTGCTGTTCACTATCAAGCGTTCGCCATTGCTGCTGCCAGAGCTTTAAAAAGCCATCCACGTCATCTATCTGACCGGTAATCGCCATTTGTGCCTGGTAGAGTCGATTCTGGATGCGTCCACGCAATTCCTCGGTTGCGGCATTGGTGTAGGTAACGATCAGAATTTGCGAGGTCAGTCGTCCGTCGAGAATGTGGCGCAGGTACAGGTCGGCTATGGTGTGGGTTTTGCCGGTGCCGGCGCTCGCTTCGATCAGTTTGGTGCCGCCAAGCTCAAGCGTGAGGATGGCCTGTGAATCCAGGGTTGAAATCTGGGTTGAAAATGACGCGTCTTTATCACCTGGCTGCAGGGGCGATCGCGGGCGATTCGTTGCTTTGGCCGTCAAATCACTGCTCAATGTCGCCACCATGCTCGATCGCGGGACCGTAGATTCGTCGTGAGTATTGCTGGAACAGGCGATCCGACAGTGGCCGAGGAGTGTTATTGTGCAATGCGAGCCGGATAAAATCATCGCAGCACTCGCCCTGCGCGCCAACGCCGAAACCGCTGCCATTCCAGACCAGCAGAGCCTTCTCCATGGCTATTGACGGATCTTCATGACACGCAAAGGTATAACTGGTTTGCGGGAATACCGGCAGCGGGAACAGCTGGCCCTGTCGATAAAGTTGAACGTAGTCACCGAGCAAACTGCGCGCTGTGCCAGCTTCGATCCAGCTGAAGCACCAGCCCCGGGTGGAAGGGGCAAACAACTGGCTGGTTTCCTGATTGGCGAGCAGACCGGCGCCACAAAGAACCAGATGGTTCAGCCACAGCGAGATGAGTGAACGGCCTTTAATCGATTTACTGGCACTAAAGTGCATCAGGCCGAGCGCTGGATAGTAGTGATCGATTTCGCCGTAAAGAGCAGAGCCGTCATCTAATTCGAATTCAACCACTTTTGTCTGTGTCTCGACATCGCGAAACCCGTCGAGACGATCGAGCAGGTCGCGGTACTCGGACAGCATCGCAAACCATTCGGCATCGGCGGCGCGTCCATGAGGTAATAAACCCCGAGCCGAGTACTGCTGCCGGTCTATCGGTTCGCCGGCGAGGTACTGTCGCGCCAGTTGTTCGACGATGGTCCATTTGTGCAATCCTTGCAGGGTGAAGGCTTCTTCATCTTCTTCGACAGACTGGCGTGGGATGCGAATGCCGAGCCGGTTATTGAAGAAGTATCGCAGCGGGTGCTGGAAAAATCGTAACAAGGACTCCAGCTCAATAAGACCGTTCTGCTCTTCGGTCGCGTCGATTGTATCCTGAACCCAGTGATTAACCGGTTCCTTCAGCGGTGGCTTTGCCAGTAACATCGCCGTGTCAAACCAGTGCTGGTCGTATCCGCGTCTGTCGTCGCCAAAGTTGGCCGCTGAAAATGCCTGCATGGGATGCACAGTGGAAATCTGCTGGCTAGCGGGAGGCTGGTTGTTGGCGGGGATAAAGCAGCTATCGATATAATCGAGTAACTCGCGTAACAGTACCGATGGCTGGCATTCACTATTATCTTTGAGACTGCGTCCGCAATAACTGAAGTAAAGGTAGCGGCGCGCGCACAGCAGCGTTTCCAGCATCAGGTAACGGTCCTCGTCTCCCTTGTGCGGGTCTCCGGGTCGCCAGTTATTGCGCATCAGGTCAAATTCTGCCGCGCGTTCCCGGCGAGGAAACGCGTTGTCCTGCATCCCGAGTACACAAATAACCGCAAACGGGATGTTGCGCATCGGCTGCATGCCGCAGAAGGTAATACCGCCCGAGTACAGGCGACCTGCCTGTTGATTCGTTGCCAGGCTTTTTTCCATCCAGTAACTGACCAGTGCCGGACTGAGTTCGCGAGCGTCGGACTGGCCGAGGTCACTGACGACATTTCGCAGCGGCTGTAACAAGTCATCGGCAACATAGTCGCTGGCGAGGAACTCGTCGATCAGTTGATGCAGACGTTGTTGCCAGACGCTGGTACTGGCAGCGAGGGTGAGCTGCTGGCGCCAGTACACCAGACGCTCGAACAGGTACCTGAAACGCGCGATGGCGATGCCGTTATCGCTATCGACCTCACTCAACGGTGCAGTTTGCTGCCAAAGGTCGTCGCCAGGCATCGCGTATCCTGCAAAAATTCGTTCCCAGGCCTGTTGCCAGGTATTTTCATGAATTCCCGGAAGTCCGAGTTCGCGGCGTTGTTGTGCGCTGATTCCCCAACGCACACGAGCGCTCTCGATCAACTGTTCAATCGCATCGAGAGCCGAAGAGTCGATACCGAAGCGATTACGAATTTCCGCACATTCGAGCAGAGACATGATCTCCGAGCGAGCGAAGCGGCTGACCGGTAGGCGGAGTAATTGTAGAAACACGCCCACCAACGGATGGCCTTCGCTGACACTGATGTCCGAGATGTTCCACGGCAGGTTTGGTCGGCGGTTGCTGGTATCCTGCTGAAAAGCGGCTTCGATATAAGGTGCATAACGACTGATGTCCGGAACCATTACGAGGATGTCCTCGGTGGACAGGTCATCATGGCGCGCCAGCAGAGTCAGCAGCTGATCGTGTAACACCTGGCACTCGCGCAACGGACTGTGGCATAACTGCACCGAGACAGAGTCATCAACGGAATCTGCGAATTGCGGCTGTTCCAGGTGAAACAGGCTGGCCTGCAGACGGTGCAACAAATTGCTGCTGCCGGGTGGATGGTTATCTTCGATTTCGGCGCTGGTTATCGGCCCGAGATCGAGCAACAGATCCTGCAGAGTCTGGCCCTGTCGGCCCCAGGAGGTCAGTAAATAGTTACCACTGTCGAAATATTCGCCCTGCTGCGGGTGTTGCAGTCGCTGGCGTGCCTGTTGTTTTGCGCTCACCAGGTCGGCCCAGTACTGATCGGTGGGATTGTGCTGAAACAGCAGTAGTTCGGTGCGCTCCGCCAGCGCGTGCAGGATCTCGAGGTACGCGGGTGCAATGCGTGACAGGGCGAACAGGCTGATGCGTTCGGGTAGATGCCCGCGGTTGCTGAGGCCGGGCGTATTGAGGTGCTGGACAAGGCGATGCATGATGTCAACCCGGTGTGGTAACCCACGCGTGGTGACCAGTTTGCGCCACAACAGCGCCTGCCAGTCGTTGCCCTCGCCCTGCGACCAGTCGTGTATCAGATCTGGCCGAGAGGATTGATAGCGATCGAAGCAGTCAGCGATGCGTTGGCTCAATTGCCAGCGTTTGATGCCACTGGAGTCATCGTCGAGATAGTGCTGCAGAGCAGTAAAGGCGGCCTGCCGAAGCAGGTCGGGTAGTGTGTTGAAGATAGACCAGCCCAGCGATTCCCGGGTGTATGGATCCTGTTGGGGGATGTCATCGAGCAACTGCCCGGCCAGCGACCAGACCCATTCTCCAAGCTGCGGATAACTGAAGTTAGCCGCGATTCCCTGTTGCCGGGCGAAGTTCAGATTGAGCCAGCGCCCCATGGCATAGGTGGGAACCACCACGACTTCGGTTGCGAAGGGGTCCTTCAACGGCGTTGCGGCTAGCCGCTCCACCAGCCGCGCCTGCAGCATCTCAACGCGATTGGATCGGTAGGTGGTTAAAGCCATGGTCGAAGTATCATCCTGCGTCGGTGGGTAATCGGCACGGCAATTATAGGAACCCGGCAGCTCACAGGATGAGCCACGCCAGCCATTCGTTAATCAGCATTATGCAAAATTTTAATTGATAACCCCGGAAGATTTCATAACATTGTAGCCGGATTGATTTATGATTGTCAGATCCCCCATGACAGAAACCTATGCGGACTCTATGAACATCGCACCTGAAGCGCATCTGCCGCCGGCCGAAGGCGCGCGCCGTTTTATCGCAGACGTCGAGCATATCTATTGTGATGGCTACTGGATTCGATATTACGCGCCACTGGAAGACACGCTGACGAATCGTAAACGACTGATAGACAGCCTCACCCGGCGCGCCTTTCATCACACCGAGGCGGGCATCAATACCCCCGGCAAGAGTCTCGATCTGGCGCGCCAGGCTTACGAGAGCGAAAACGATCCCGATCAGAGGCGAATCAACGCCGCGATGCTCGCTGGTGCATTATTCAATCGCGCGACAGATCTTTTTACCACCATCGTCGAACTGGGTGAGAAGGGTGTCAAGGTCAGTCACGGTAACGAGTTGATGCGCCAGTGCAGCGATTGTTTTCTGGAAGCATTGACGCTGGGTAAACAGGTCAAACATCACAGCGGTTGCGAAGGGATCGACGAGGTCTGGGGCGAGCCCTTCAAGGCGTTCACCATGCCCGTGGCTGATTTTTACCAGTCTCGATTT
Source organism: Gammaproteobacteria bacterium (assembly GCA_024686195.1). Taxonomy (GTDB): domain Bacteria; phylum Pseudomonadota; class Gammaproteobacteria. The sequence goes on from JAIBDO010000010.1 coordinate 13,170, forward strand.
ATCAAGATTGCACAGGGTATGCGTGATATTGACAAGGTTGCGCGCTGCATGAAAGAAGAGTTTAGCGACCTTGAAATGTTTGCCGGGCTCGAGCAGCTGATTGTTGACTATGCGACCGCGGCACGTCACGCTGCCGAAACCATGAAAATAGATCCGCTTATTTTTCAGGTCTGGCCCAAGTTCGTAGCGCTGGGCGAGAAGCTCGATGAGTTTCGGCCTGGTCTGCCAGCAAATGCCGATCAAATGCTGCGCATGCGGGTCGCCTATGGGCGTGTGCTGATTCAGGAAGGTCGACGTCTGATCAGTTATATTGCCAGTGCCCGGGTATCGATGCCCAAGAGTACGGCCATGTATGTTGATAAATGCCGGCGTTACAGCCAGGGATCGCAGCTTTAAAAGAGGAAACCCAGGGTCCCTTGCGGGAGCCGATGAGATCATTATGGCAAAAAAACCGAAACCGAGTGGCAACCCGAATATCGTCAAACTTTGGCCAACAACGATGTTGACGAAGCGCTTTGCTCACTACCAGAAAGTCAATCCGGCACTGCTGGAACTGTTTTATCAACATCAGCAGCGGGAACAGCGGGGTGCGCAGAAATCCTACGCCAGTAAAGACGATTTACTTAGCCAGTATCCGCTGCACAAGGAGTTAAACGAACTGGCGGAATTTATCAGCCAGGGTATCGTCGAGGTGGCGCGCGAGGCGAACGCGGACTTATGGCAAGGCAGCGAAAAAGTGAGTGTCAACATCACCGGGCTCTGGTTCCAGATTTCAAACAATCACGCCTTTCACGAAATGCACGTGCACGGAAACTGCTCCTGGTCGGGTGTTTACTACGTACGTGCGGCTGACTGCTCGACTTCACCGGCATCAAATTCCGGTGAGCGTCCCAACGGCGTTACTCGCTTCTATGGGCCTCATGTCGAGCATATGGCGGGAGGTTTTGGTGATTACGGTAATTTATATCTGCACGACAACCACTGGGATTCGTTTCCCGAGGACGGCAAGCTGTGCATCTTCCCGTCGCACATCAAGCACATGCCTTTTCCATACAGCGGCGAGGAAGACCGCGTCATCGTCTCCTTTCATGCGCAGGTCTTCAACTCCAGCGGCAGCCAAAGTTATAATTACGGTTTCAGTAACTAGATAGCCCCAACCAACCAGGTTGCTCTGAACTACTGACAGACAGGCTTCTGGATAGTAAGGGTTCTGGGCAGGCAGGTAGCTAGCAGTCCAAAGCGTACAACTACGCGCTGAAACAATGTGCACCACCCTCGTTTGATGAGGGTGGTGCGCCAGGGGCGAAGGGGTATTGCAGGCGGGCTTACTTCAGTACCGGCATCATGAACTCAGCCTCGAGTCCGCTGTCTACCCAGCGCGAAGTGACAGTTTTGACCTTGGTGTAGAAACGCAGTCCTTCCATACCGTATTGATTATGGTCGCCAAAAGCGGAAGATTTCCAGCCGCCGAAGCTGTGGAACGCAAGAGGTACCGGGATCGGTACGTTAATACCGACCATCCCGACTTCGACTTTATCGGCGAAGTTGCGCGCTGCGGCGCCGTTTTTGGTGAAAATTGAAGTGCCGTTGCCGTAAGGGTGATCGGTAGCGAGTGCCGTGCCTTCTTCGAAGGAACCGACGCGCATGATCTGCAACACCGGGCCGAAGATTTCGTCCTGGTAGGATTGCATCTCGGGTTTAACATTGTCGATCAGTGAGCCGCCGAGGAAATATCCCTGTTCATGTCCATCACAGACAAAATCACGTCCGTCGACGACCAGGCGAGAACCCTCGTCTTCGGCCATCTGGATGTAGTTCATGACCTTTGCGCGATGCTCACGGGTCACTAGCGGACCCATTTCCAGGTTGGTATCAAGGCTGGCACCAATGCGCAGGCCTTCAACACGCGGCTTCAGAATGTCGATCAGGCGGTCGGCGACCTCATCGCCGACACAGACGCCGACGGAGATTGCCATGCAACGCTCGCCGGCGGATCCATAGGCTGCACCCATCAGGGCATTAGCAACGTCTTCGAGATCGGCATCGGGCATAATCAGCATGTGGTTTTTGGCGCCGCCCATAGCCTGGCAACGCTTGCCATTGGCGGTAGCGGTGGCATAGACATATTTTGCGATCGGGGTGGAGCCGACGAAACTGATCGCCTTCACACGATCATCGTTAAGCAGCGCGTCGACCGCTTCCTTGTCGCCGTTGACTACATTGAACACACCGGGCGGCCCACCGGCTTCGACAAACAGTTCAGCCAGGCGCAATGGGCAGGAAGGATCTTTTTCCGAAGGCTTGAGCACTACCGTATTACCGGTGATCAAAGCCATGCCCGCCATCCACAACGGGATCATCGCCGGGAAGTTGAACGGAGTGATACCGGCGACGACGCCAAGCGGCTTACGCATCGAGTAAATATCGATGCCGTTGGCGACATTGTCAGAGAAGTCACCCTTTTGCGCATGCGGCGCACCGCAGGCAAATTCAGCCACTTCGATACCGCGCAGGACTGAGCCCATAGCGTCCTCGATGACTTTCCCATGTTCGGTGGAAACCAGTGTGGCCAGCTCATGTTGATGCTTGTACAGCAGCTGTACATAGCGCGCCATGATGCGCGAACGCTGTAGAACGGAGGTGGCTGCCCAGGCCGGAAAGGCGTCTGCGGCTACAGTAATCGCCGCTTCCACTTCGGATTTTGAGGCGAGCGGCACTTCGCTGGCCTTGGCGCCTTCGCTCGGATTGAAAATATCACCAAATCGATCGCCGCTGCCGGCGACCTTTGCACCGTTAATGTAATGATGCAATCGGGGGAATTCGGTAGTTACGGATTCGGCGGGCTGGCTCATGGCGGCTCCTGCTAGGGTTATGTATAAGGAATTGGTGGCGCAGTATAGACAAGATATTTCTGCAAGGATATAGTCGAAAACTCACATCCGATGTGCATTTTTACACATGTATGACTGGAACGATCTGAAGTATTTTCTCGAATTGTCACGCCAGGGCAAGTTGGTCCGTGCTGCCGGGCGACTGCAGGTTGATCACACCACCGTCAGCCGGCGCATCACGGCACTGGAAAAACAGCTCGATGTGCGCCTGTTCGACAAGTCACCGAATGGTTACCAGCTGACCGATGCCGGCTTGCGACTGTTGCCGCTGGCGGAGCAGATCGAAACCCGTTGCAATCGGCTCTACCAGGAAATTGCCGGCAAGGATGCGCGCTTGAGCGGTACGGTACGTGTTGCTACTCCGGAAGCGCTCGGGTCGCAGGTTATTGCGCGCCATATTACCGAGTTTGCCAGCTTGCATCCCGGGATCGAAATTGAACTGGTCGCTGAGACGCGGCGCATGAGTCTATCGAAACGTGAAGCCGATATTGCGATTAGTCTGTCGCGCCCCGACAGTGGTCGACTGATTGCCTGGAAACTTTGTGACTACCGCCTGCGCTTGTTTGCCACGCGCGACTATCTTGCCCGGCACGCACCGATTGCAAGCATGGATGACCTGTCCAGGCATGACTTTGTTTCCTATATCGAAGACCTGATTGAAATGCCCGAGTTACGCTTTTTTGACAATACATTCAAGAACGCACATGTGGTTTTCCGCAGCACCAACGTGAGTGCGCAGTTCAACGCGATTCTGCAGGGAATCGGCCTCGGTCTGGTGCATTGCTTTATGGCGCGACACCAGCCCGAGCTGCAGGTAGTGCTGCCCGATCAGGTCTCGGTAGAGCGCAGCTACTGGCTGCTGGTGCACGAGGATTTACGTCACGTCGCGCGGGTTGACGCGGTATGCCAGTTTCTTACCCGCATCCTGGGCGAAGATCCGGCATTAATGATGGGCACCTGATCAGGCTGTTAGCCCGCATTTCTCACCACCATTCTACTCGGCAATTGCTCCTGCATTGCTCTACCTCCTGCATCCATGCAGTCGTGCGGCGACGCTATGCCTTACCCTGCCTGACTTTCACTCGGTCAGAGCGCTCAACATAGTGAAACTATGCCTGCGTACTCTTCGGTCGTGACAAATCTGCCGGGAGCAGATTTGAACAGCTCTGCTGGCCCGAAGGGTGGAGGGCAGGATGCCCGGAATAAAGTCAGGCAGGACACGCCCTATCGCCGCCTCGCTACGAACGGTGGTGAGAAATGCGGGCTAGAGACGGTCTCCACGCAGGGTGGTGACCCGCTGCTGCAAATCTTCAAGATGAATGTTGGGTCCGGTGATCGCATCGTCGGCAACCAGTTCGATGCGATTTAGCACCCCGCGTGGGAACAGACGCGACATCGCCTTGCCATGCGCTCGACTGAAGAAGCTGCCCCAGAGCCCGCGCAATGCCAGCGGAATAATGGGCACCGGATCGCGCTCGACGATGCGAGTCACGCCCGACTTAAACGGATTCATCTGGCCGCTGTCGGTAATCTTGCCTTCGGGAAAAATACAGACCAGCTCACCCTGCTGCAGTGCGGTACTGACACGATCGAAGGCTTTTTCCATCATTTCCGCATCCTCGTGTGCCGGGGCGATCGGAATGGCTTGCGCGGTTTTGAAGATAAAGGAAAGTACGGGTGTATTAAATATTCGATGGTCCATCACGAAACGAATCGGACGTCGTACGTACCCGACCAGTACCAACGGATCAACAAAGCTGACGTGATTGCAGATCAACAGTGCCGGTCCCTCTTCAGGAATTTTCTCAAGCCCGGAATGACTGACGCGATAAACGGTATGCAATAGCAACCATACCAGCAGGCGCATAATAAATTCAGGCACCAGCAGGAAGATAAACAGTGCTACTGCGGCATTCATCAGCGCCACGATCAGAAACAGCATGGGAATCGAAACCCCGACCGCCAGGGTAAACAGCCCATACAGGGACGCAACTACCATGAACAGAGCGTTGATGATGTTATTGGCGGCGATAATACGAGAGCACTTGCTCGGTTCGCTGCGTTGCTGCACCAATGCATACAACGGCACAATATACAGACCTCCACTCACACCGAGCATGACGATATCAAGGCATACGCGCAGGCTACCGGCCTGAGTGAGGAATGTTGACGGCCCGATGAGACCGGTGCCTGTCGATAAACCCTGATTAAAATAGATATCGACACCAAACAGGGTCAATCCGAGAGCGCCGATCGGTACCAGTCCAATCTCGACCAGGCGTCCCGACAGACGTTCGCATAAAAAAGAGCCGGCGCCGATACCGAACGAAAACATGGCGAGCAGTAATACGTACACCTGCTCGCTACCACCCAGTTCATAGCGCACGTAATTGGGTAGCTGGGTTATGTAGGTAATACCGATAAACCAGAACCAGGAAATTCCCATTATGGAGTAAAACACGCTGCGGTTGGCACGTGCATCGCGCAGAATACTGAGTGTCTGGCGGGGAATGTTGAAGCTGATTTTAAGGTCGGGCGCGGCGGCGGGTAAACGTGGTATGCCGCGACTTGCCCAGTAACCGCCGGCGGCGATGACTATAATGGCGACTGCTATGGCCACGAGGCCGAGTGACATCAGGTAGACGCTGACAATAAGACCCGCGAGGATCGCGAGGAAGGTACCGAACTCGACCATGGCATTGCCACCGACCAGTTCGGTAGATTCCAGTGCCTGTGGCAACAGGCTGTACTTGACTGGACCGAACAGTGCCGATTGCGTACCCATCAGAAACAGAATGCCAACCAGAAGAATCGGGCTCTGTAACAGGAAGGCACCGGCGCCGAGCAGCATGATCGCGATCTCGAGTAACTTGATACGTTGGATCAGCATCGACTTTTCATATTTGTCGGCCAGTTGACCGGCGATCGGTGAGAACAGGAAGAAAGGGAGAATGAAAAGCCCGGCAGCAACATTAACCAGTATATTACTTTGCTGTAGTGAGATACCCGCCGCCTGAAAGGCGATGAAAATGGTTAATCCATTTTTGTACAGGTTGTCGTTAAAAGCCCCGCTCAGTTGCGTGACGAAGAAAGGGCGGAAACGCCGGCTGGACAGCAATTTGATCGATGCGGGCATAGAGGTCTCTCTCAAGCGTGCAAGGCTAAAAGAATGTGATGGTAAGGGCAATCGATTCCTTAGATTAACCGTGCACTGCTTGTCCCCGACGTCGGGTAGCCTGTGTGTTCGTGATGACAGGCTTTTCCGACTAAAGATGGCCAACGGATAAAGCGTTAACTCACTCGCAAACTTAATAACATAAACGTGAAGCCAGCCGGAAAATCTCTTCTCTATGAACTATAAGAAACCAATTGCAGGCAGGTTTGACTAAATTTAACTTGAAATCCTTTGTTTAAAACACTGATAAAATACAACTGGTTCCGTGGACCGGGGATGCTGCTGCTGTTTCTGCTCGCCGCGGAAGCGGGGCTGTTTGACTCGTTTGACCGTAAGGTCTATGACCTTGGTCTGCGGTTTTCAACGAGCCAGGAGCCACACGAAGACATCGTGATCGTAGCCATCGACGATAAATCGCGGTTGGCGCTGGGTGCCTGGCCCTGGTCGCGAGGCGTACTCGCGGAAACAACGAAGCGGTTGACGCGTGGTGGCCCCCGGATAATTGGCTACAACCTGCCACTGGATGGCGCTCAGGTTTCTGCTGGTAGCGGATCGCTGGGTGATTTACGAAAGGTTTTGAAGCAGGAAAAAAAGCTCAGCAAGCGGGTTAATCGGGCATTGCGTATCACGGAACTGAACTTCCAGGTTGATAATAAACTTGCCGCCAGTTTCAAGGCCGCGGGTCGTGTCGTTTTAGCCATGCCTTATATCGAAGGGACCGGAGTAGAGAGCGGATTGACGCCAGCATTACCCGCCTACATGGAGCGGTTTTCGCTGTCCAGGGTAAGTGTCGATAATCTGAGTCAGGGATTTGGCTGGCCAACGCCCGCTATCACTCGCGCCGAAGAGATATATCCACCACTCGAAATCCTGACTCTGCCGGTCGGTGCGGTTGGTGTTGTTGACGCTGTCAGCGACTTCGGTGGCGAACCACTAGTCGTCAAATATGGTAGCCAGGTGCTGCCGTCGTTCGCGTTGATGATGGCTGCCCGTAGTAAGGGTTTGTCCACTCAGAACATAGTGTCACAGGGTTTAACCAGCCCTGTGTTGGGTGATAAGGAGTTGCATGCTGATTACAGGGGCCGAATATATCCACGGTATTATAAAGGTGATGAAAACAAGCCTGCCTTCCCGGTTTACTCGTTGATTGATGTGCTCGACGGTAGCTTCGATGTGAAGCGCCTGCGCGACAAGATCATTATCCTGGGAATCACCTCGGCACGTGATGCACAGTTCGTTGCAACACCCGCGGGCGAATTGATACCCGAAACGATTGCTAGTGCGCATACGATTTCGAGCATACTCAATAATGATCAGTACCGCTTGCCCGATTGGGCGGGCTGGGTACAGCGTTTACTTATCGTACTGGTAGGTTTGTACCTGATGCTGGTACCGGGCCGATTACGCCTCAACACGGCTTTCTTCCTGAGCATGTTCCTGGTGTTGATGATTTTCAATGCACATTTCCTGTTGATGAGCGTTAAGTCGATGTGGTTACCGATGATGTCGGCGGTTGCGCTGTTGCTGATAGGCCAACTGGTGCTTGGAACAACCCAATTGCTGGGCAGACGCCTGCATGGTTTGCAGGATGATTTATCGTCAGTTAATCGTCAGCTGGGATTATCGTTGCAGGCTCAGGGCTATCTAGATCAGGCCTTTGAAAAGCTTCGCCACACCGATATTGATGAATCGGTGCTAGGCCATCTCTACAACCTGGGTCTGGATTATGAGCGCAAACGCCAGTTCAACAAAGCGGGAGCGGTGTTCAAGTACATCCTGCTGCACGATCCCAAGTACAACGACGTAAGCGAACGCCTCTCGCAAAACGAGCAGGCTGCCAGTACGGTTAACATGCAGAATACCGACGGACCGGGAGCCAATCTGATCAGTAGTCAGAACGGGGTGCAAAAGCCGAAGCTTGGTCGCTACCAGATCGACCGCGAGATCGGACGCGGTGCAATGGGCATGGTCTACCTTGGGCGAGATGAAAAGATCGGTCGCACCGTGGCTATAAAAACCATGATGCTGCCAAGCGAGATCGGCGAAGATGAACGCGATGAAATTCGCACCCGCTTTTTCCGCGAGGCTGAAGCTGCGGGGCGTCTCGATCATCCCAATATCGTCACTGTTTACGATGTCGGCGAGGAACATGATCTAGCCTATATTGCGATGGATTTTTTGAAGGGTAAAGACCTGAGTGCATACACCTCGAGTAAAACACTGCTGCCGGTAAGCCAGGTATTTGGAATCATTTCCAGTGTCGCTATCGCCCTCGACTACGCGCATCAGCAGCGCGTGGTGCATCGTGATATCAAGCCGGCCAACATCATCTATGATCAGGAAAAATACGTCGCCAAGATAACCGATTTTGGTGTCGCCTGTCTCACCGATGCGAGCAAGACCAAAACGGGTACCGTAATCGGCAGCCCTTATTACATGGCGCCGGAGCAACTGGCGGGCAAAAAGGTAGACGGTCGTGCTGACCTGTTCTCGTTGGGCGTGACCATGTACCAGATGTTGTGTGGGGTGCTGCCATTCAATGGTGATTCGATCGCAAACCTGATGTACAACATCGCTAATGAAGAGCACGTTGATATTCGACGCCACCGTGCTGACCTACCAAATTGTGTCACTAAACTGATCGATATAGCCTTGCAGAAAGAGTCAACAAAACGCTTTCAATCCGGTAAGCAGATGGCCATTGCAATGAAATCCTGTCGGGAACATATCCGTGAAATGGAAGCTGCCTGATAACCGTAGGACCCGTTAAACAGCTTGCTATCGGGCCAGTGCCTTAAAACGATCCAGCGCGCGTTCTCTTGTTACTTTCAAATCAATCATCGGGTGTGGGTAGTCAACGCCGAGCTTGATGCCTGCCTGCGTCAACTGTTCGTCGCTTGCCTTCCAGGGCTGGTGGCGCAGACGCTTTGGCAAACCGCCAAGTTCTGGACAGTAGCGCAACAGGTAGTCTCCTTGCGGATCGAATTTTTCGCTCTGCAGTAACGGATTAAAAATCCGAAAATAGGGAGCGGCATCAGCCCCTGAGCCGGCACACCATTGCCAGCTCGCACTGTTGCTGGCGAGATCGGCATCGACCAGGCAATCCCAGAACCAGGCAGCACCACAACGCCAGTGGATCAGCAGATTTTTGATCAGGAACGAGGCCACGATCATACGCACACGGTTATGCATGTAGCCGGTTTGCCAGAGTTCACGCAGGCCCGCATCGATGATCGGAAAACCGGTCTGACCGCGTTGCCAGACGCCGAGCGATTCGCTGTCATTGAGCCATTCAAAACCATCAAACTTAGGATTGAAGTTGGCTTCGGGTAGCTGCGGAAAGTGATACATCAAATGATAGGAGAACTCGCGCCAGGCAATTTCACGCAGGAAGTGTGAGGGTCCTTCGGCGGACCCCTGCGTTGCCAGGTGCTCGATTCGATGCCACAGTTGATGCGGTGAAATCTCGCCGAAATGCAGATGTGGCGATAGCCGTGAAGTCGCATCGATGGCAGGGAAATCTCGTGCTCGTTTATAGTCGGGAATACGCTCCGCGCAAAATTGCTCCAGTTGCATACTGGCGTTGTGCTCACCGATTTCCCAGTGACTGCAAAGGTTTTCATGCCAGACCCGCTGCGCCGGTAACAATTCCAGCGATTGCAATGATTGTGCAAATCCGACTTCGACATCGTGGTAGTGGCGTTGTGCCGGAGGTGCCAGTGGTTGTCGCGGCACCGATGCCTGACGGCAGCCATTCTGGTAGAACGGGGTAAAAACACGATAAGGACTTCCATCCTTTTTAGCGACTTCCCAGGGTTCCCACAACAGGGAAGCATTAAAACTGCGACTGTCGACGCTATTCCCCTTCAGATCCTCTTTGATCAAGCGGTCGCGCTGTATACGCCAGGGTTCGTAGCAACGGTTCCAGAAAACCGCTGCGACATTCTGTTCTTCGACCAGGCGCCCGATGATGGCGCGCGCATCGCCCGCAAACAACAATAGTCTGCCGTCGAGGCTATGGTTGAGTGCGCTGAGCGAATGGTGCAACCAGGCGCGGCTGGCACCACCCATTGCCCACTGCGCAGCGTTGACGTGATCGAGAATATAGATTGGCAGTAACGCGCCACTTTCAGCGGCCGCATTCAGCGCCGGGTTGTCGTGAATTCTGAGATCCTGGCGAAACCAGACGATAGACAGCGGTTTTGACATCTTCGCGTGGCTAGAGTGAATTCAGCAGCATCAATTCGTCCGGATGCGGTTGTAGATAATAGGAGCGTTCGATGTAGTCCTGGGGATTGCGGCGAAAGTGATGTCGCAGCAGGGTAATCGGCACGATCAACGGTAGCAACCCGCGGCGATAGTTTTCGATACTCTCGGTTAATTCCTGCTTGTCGCTTTTGTCCAGATTCTGTTTCAGGTAGCCTCGAATGTGCTCAAGCACATTGACGTGGTTGGATCTCTTTGCGCTGATCTTCAGAATGTTCATCAACTGCGCCAGATATTTCGCGGCATAGTCGTCAACCGGTTGCTGGTGGCTGGCGGCAAGCTCCCGTCCTAACTGGCGCCCCAGTTCCTGGTTGTGTGAGTACAGAATCAACTTGTGGCGCGCATGAAAATCGGTCAGCCCTGCCCAGTCGAGTCCACGGGCGAGCAGCTCATGCCAGCGTTTATAGATGAAAACCCGTTTGACAAAACTTTCGCGTAATATCGGATCACCCAGACGCCCTTCTTCCTCGACCGGCAGTGTTGGAAAGTTGCGCATCAAGGTGGCGGTATACAGCCCCACTCCTTCACGTTTTGGCAGGTCTCCCCGATAAACCTTGACCCGTTCCATACCGCAACTGGGTGAATCTTTTTTAACGATATAGCCGAACAACTGGCGGTGCCAGTTCACCTGTTCCTCGGCGATACGCATGAGCGGTCGAGTAAAGGTCAGTTCGGTATGCTTGTTACCGATTGCTTCTACGTGATTGTCGATGACGGCCAGTCGAATGGTCTCTCTGGGTATACCGAGCCCGATTGCCATTTCCGGACAAAAGGGTCGATAGCTGAAATATTGACCAAGGGTGTCGAGAATATAGCGGTTCTGTTTGTGACCACCGTCGAAGCGAACCTTTTCACCCACCAGGCAGCTGCTGATGCCGATCAGGATTTTAGGCTGATCGGCGGTATCTTCAGCATTCACGGAAATGTCTACAGGGCGAAGTTGCGTCGCACGAAAGGATTCAGCAGGCGGCTGAACACACCGGTGAACTGTATTGGACCTTCGGTTACCGCTAGACACAGGCATTCACGGTGCTGGGTCGCGACCGGGGTATGCTCGTCGCTGTTGTCACGAAACAGGAAATCACCCTCACCATAGAGGCCTGATTCATCAGAGAAACCGCCCTCAAGGATAACGGTGTACTCGTCACCAAGGTGTGTATGTTTGATGGCTGAGCCGCCAGGCCTGATTTTCAATAACTCGACCCTGGCGCCGTTGCTGTCACGGCAAAGTTGAACACTTTGAATATCCGCAGATACACGTTTCCATTGCAACTTATCAAATCCTTCGTCGACAAACTGTCGCAGGCATTTGGGCACGGCGGAATCAGCGTCCTGATCAACTTTCTCCACACTGTCTTCGGTTCCTGAATCTTCAGTCAAGGAATCGAGACGGGCGAAGAGCTTGTCTCGCAGTTCGCTGGAAGCGGGAGCGGGTTTCAACTGCTGCATCAACTCACTGCCAACATGATCAAGGCGCTGTAATTTGCGCACACATTCTGGGCAATGCTCGAGATGGGTCGAGATGCACAGTGCCTGGCTCAGGGGCAGGCTACCCGCAGAGTAGGCCGCCATCAATTCTTGCTGGGGATGATTACTGATTTTTTCCATGATTATCTCTCAATCAAGACTTCGAGTTTCTTTAACGCCAGGCGTACTCGTGATTTTACGGTGCCCAACGGCAGCTTCAGCTCGTCGCTGGTCTGCTGGTGGGTTTTCCCCTCCAGATAAACCTTTCTTAGTATTTCCGCCTGCTCTTGAGGCAGTTGTTTTAAACCTGTGTGAATACTTTCTTCGGCGCGTGTTTGCTGCACCTGCTGAAAAGGACCGGGACCCTCGTCTTCGATATCATTAAAGATGTCGGTGGGGTCGATTTCAGTCACGTAGCGGCTGTTACGTCGCAGATAGTCGATACGACAGTTTCGCGCCAGGGTAAAGATCCAGGTATTGAGGTTGGCGAGTCGCTCGTTGTACTTGTCTGCCTTTAACCAGACGCGACTCAAAACTTCCTGTACCAGTTCATCGGCTACGAGATCGGCGCCGGGTTCACGCGCCAGACTGTAGGCCCGAATCAAGGGCGCATAGTGATTAAAAAGCTCAGCAAAAGCGCCCCGGTCGCGATCTTCGGCAACCCGGGTGAGGCAGGCTTTAAGTGCAGTCAGTTTGTCTTCAGATGATCGTTTGTGTGCCATGAAGGCCATTATATACTCGCAGCGTGAAGATGTAGTTTATTATACGGGCCAATCACGAGAGCGGATCACTGGCCTGATCCAAATCGTCCGTTATGGCGTATAAGTTCATCAACAATTGCTAGTGATACCAAAGGTTCGCCGAATGAATTCCAATACTCCGTTGATAGAGCGCTTTAAAACCTTTTTCCGTGTTCTGCATGAATCTGATCTGAGCCAATTGCGCCACCTCTATTCAGATCAGGTGTTATTCAAGGATCCGGTGCACGAAATACGCGGGCTGGTCGAACTTGAAGACTATTTCACGGCCATGTGTGGTGACCTCACAGATTGCCGTTTTGAGTATCTCGATGAACTGGTTACCGATCACGCTGCCTATGTGAAATGGGTGATGCACTTCAAGCATCCTCGGCTCGGTAACCGACTCATCAGTGTGCGTGGTGTGAGCCATCTCAAGATCAGCGACAAGATTGACTACCACGAAGACTTTTATGATATGGGCGCGATGCTTTACGAGCAGTTGCCGCTGCTTGGTTCGGTGACGCGCTGGCTGCGCCTGCGGCTGGCGAGCTGATAGCATGCCAGCAAGAAAACAAAAGGTGATCTGGATAACCGGTGCGAGCAGCGGGTTGGGTCGTAGCTTAGCGCTGCAACTGGCCAGGCAGGGTGCGCTGGTCATAGCCTCGGCGCGCAGTCAGTCTGCGCTGGACGAGCTGGCTGCGCAGAGCGAGAATATTGTCGCACTTGTCTGCGACATTACAGATGCCAGCGGTTTTGCGGCTCTGGGTGAGCAGATTGCGGCGATTTCGCCACACATCGACCAGGCGATTTTGAATGCCGGTAGTTGTGAATATCTTGATTTCCCCGATCCAGACTGGTCTGCGGTGCGACGTGTCATGGAGGTTAATTTTTTCGGCACGGTCAATTGCGTCGAGTTTGTGCTGCCGCTGCTGCGCGCCGGCCACGGGCGCCGGCCGCATCTGGTGGTGGTTGCCTCGCAGGTTACCGCGGCGCCGTTCCCACGCGCCGAAGCCTATGGCGCCTCCAAGGCAGCGTTGCAGTATTTTTGTGACAGTTTGCGGCTTGACCTTGCGCACGAGCAGATCGACGTTAGCGTGATCAACCCCGGGTTTGTCGATACTCCGCTGACGCGTAAGAATGATTTCGAAATGCCGTTCTTGATGGATGTCGAACAAGCCGCACGGCGGATAATTGCGAATCTGGAAGCCAGGCCTCGGCGGTATAGCTTTCCACTGCGCCTGTCATTGTTGCTGAGTCTCTCCAGACTGGCGCCCCGGTTCTGGCAAAAATCCGTTGCGCCAGTGAAAGAGGTCTCGAGCCCCAAATCACCTGGAAATCGATCATGAATATAGCCATCATCGGCTGTGGTATATCGGGACTGACCGCGGCCTATTATTTAAACGATAAGCACAACCTGACCCTTTTCGAAGCGGCTGCGCGTATCGGAGGGCATACCGCGACTGTCGATGTCGACTGGGCCGGTCATCGCTACGCTATCGATACCGGTTTCATCGTCTACAACGACTGGACCTACCCCAATTTTATCGAGCTGATGGAGACGCTCGACGTCGACACCAAACCCACGGAAATGAGTTTCAGTGTGCGTTGTGATACCAGCGGTATCGAGTATGGTGGCAACAACCTGAGCACGCTGTTTGCGCAACGACGCAATCTGTTGAGGCCCTCCTTCCACAGGATGTTGCAGGATATTCTGCGTTTTAACAAAGAGGCAGTGAGAGATCTTGACGCTGGACGATTATCGGCAAGCACTACTCTCGGCGAGTATCTTGCGCAAAATGGCTATGGTGAGGCTTTTATTAACCATTACCTGTTACCGATGGGCTCTGCAATCTGGTCAGCCTCGATCGATGGCATGACAGAATTCCCACTGCTTTTCTTTATCCGCTTTTTCAAAAACCACGGTTTGTTGAGTGTCAATAATCGTCCGCAGTGGCGCGTCGTGAAGGGTGGCTCGCGCTCTTACCTCAAACCGCTGACACAAAACTTTAGGCAATCAATCCACTGCAATGCGCGTATTACTGCGGTAAACCGGCGCCAGGGAGGCGTCGAACTGGTGATGGCCGATGGCCATACAGCCGAGTTCGACCAGGTCATTTTTGCCTGTCACAGCGATCAGGCTCTAGCCCTGCTGGGTGATGCCACCCAGGCCGAGCGTGCAGCGCTGGCTGCCATTCCTTACCAGGCGAACGAGGTGGTTTTGCATACCGATGAGAGTGTACTGCCACGCAGTCGCAGGGCCTGGTCGAGCTGGAATTACTGGTTGCGGGAGCGTGATCAGCAGCGCCCGGTGCTAAATTACAATATGAACATCCTGCAGGGCCTCGATGCGGATACCACGTTCTGTGTCACCTTGAACGCATCGGAATCGATTAAACCCGACAAAATCATCGACCGCTTTGAATACAGCCATCCGGTATTTTCGCTCAATGCGATTGCCGCGGCGCAAAAAATCGAAGAGTTTAATGGTCTGAACCGCAGCTGGTTTGTGGGTGCCTACCTCGGCAATGGTTTCCATGAAGACGGGGTGGTCAGTGCCAGGAAAGCAGCCGATGCTATCAATCGCGTTGCTGCGAGCGTTGCCGACAGGCAAGAGCTCGATCTCGATCCAGTGCATGCATAGCGCTATCTACCAGGGCTACTTGCGGCATCGGCGTTTTCAGCCGCGCGTGCACCGCTTTTGCTACCAGGTTTTCATGATGTACCTGGATCTCGATGAGCTCGACGAAGTGCTGGCGCAATCGCCTTTGTGGTCCAATCGTCCCTTTCGCCCCGCGCGATTCGAACGCAGCGATTTCCTCGGCGACCCCGCTGTACCACTGAAACAAGCAGTCTGTGCGCGCATACACGAGGAAACAGGTGTCTGGCATGAAGGCAGCGTGCGCCTGTTGGCGAACTGGCGTTACTTCGGCTTCAATATGAACCCGATCGCCTGCTACTACTGCTTCAATCGACAGGAAGAGCTGCAGTATCTGGTTGTTGAGGTCACCAACACGCCATGGGGTGAGCGCCAAAGTTATGTGCTGGGCTGTGATCCGAAGCAACGTTTCCAACGTAAAGTATTCGACAAGGAGATGCACGTTTCTCCCTTTAATCCAATGAACATGAGCTATCGGTGGTGCAGCAACGAGCCTGACAAAGTGCTGACCTTGAATCTCGA
>JAIBDO010000006.1 GCA_024686195.1 Gammaproteobacteria bacterium
CAGCGGGAATAGCGAGTTTTGCAGGTCATAAGAATATTTTACCGTGGTTTTCGAGCCGGAGATGGTCTGCACGAAAATGGTGACGTTAGTGTCCCGGTCGCCGACCTTAACCGAACCCTTGCCATGATAGACAAGTCGGGATTTGACCAGCTTTCCCTTGCGATAAAAAGTAAATGACACCTCGTTCAACTGCTGCAGTTGCATCGCCGTGGCAAGCAGATGAATGCTCTGGTAGTCGTAGACCTCGGAGGTCAGGTTGACGCTGCTGCGTTTTCCCTTGCGTAATACCTCCATCTTGCGGCTTTTCCAGTCAAAACTGGCGGACTCCAGGTTTTTGCTGTCATTCTCGTCCGCGATCAGAATCTGCTGCAGGCGTATCTGATCATGCTCACGGATGAATGTCGTTTCGGAATAAGGCTTCTTGTTGGTGGCCATCGCCAGCAAGCCACCGGGCCGGGTGATCAGGCGCCAACGCCATATTTGCTCCAGGGGCTCCAGGCTGAGTTCTGCCGTGCCCAGTTTTATGCCGCTCTTCGTCAGCTCATAGCTCGCTGTGAAGGCGCGTAACGGAACCTCCGCCGCCATTGCGCCGGTGCTGACAGTGAGTGCAATACTCAGCAACAGGGTGGTCAGCAAGTGCGACTCAGGCAGAATACTGGAGAGGATTTTCGAGTAAGCTCTGCTCATAGTGTATTTGACCATTGTCATCGATGACGAGTTTGTTTTCGCTGATCCAGCGCAGTACCGCCGGATACATCTGGTGTTCGAGTTGATGTCCTTTTACCTGCAAATCGCTCACGCTGTCACCGTTTTCGATCGGGTACCGGCCCTGCAGAAGAACCGGGCCATCGTCGAGCTCTGCGGTCACCAGGTGAATGCTGACGCCGTGCTCTTTCTCGGCGTTGGCGAGGGCCCGTTGATGTGTGTCGAGACCCTTGTATGCCGGCAGTAAGGCGGGATGAATATTGAGTATACGGTTTTCGAAAGCGCGCACGAATCCTGCACTCAGTATGCGCATGTAGCCGGCGAGCACGATTAAATCTGGCGCAACCGATTGCAGATGCCGGCGTAATTCGGCGTCGTATAGCTCGCGCTTCGCATAATCCCGGTGATTGATAACCTTGACCGGCAAGCCATGGCGAATGGCGCGTTGCAGGCCGTAGGCGTCGGGATTATTGGAGACTACGGTAGCGATGCGGGCATTTAGCGTACCGGCTTCAATGGCGTCGATGATCGCCTGAAGATTACTGCCACTGCCGGAAATCAGAATCGCCAGGACGAGCCCGCTGCTCATCTGATCTTGCTCATATAAAGATCACCGGATCCTGATCGGCCCTGTCGATGACGTCGCCAATTTTCCAGGCAGTTTCGCCCAGCGCCTGCAATTTCTCCACCACTTGATCGGCAATTCCCGCATCCACCGCGAGCATCATGCCGACACCGCAGTTGAAGGTGCGCAACATTTCCTTTTCGGCGACCTTGCCGGTTTGCTGCAGCCAGTCAAAAACCGGAGCGGGTTGCCAGCTACTCAAATCTATCCTGGCACTAAGGTGAGCCGGTAACACGCGCGGAACGTTCTCTATCAGGCCGCCGCCGGTGATGTGGGCGATGGCATTAATCTGGAATTCAGCGTTTAGAGTGAGCAGATTTTTCACGTATATACGGGTTGGCCTGATCAGTGCCTCGGCCAATGTTTCACCGCCGCAATCCTGGTTCAGCTCATTACCCGAGACCTCGATGATTTTGCGTACCAGGGAAAAACCATTGGAATGGACGCCTGACGACGCCAGCGCGATCAGTTGATTACCGGCATTGACTCGGCTGCCATCGATGACGCGATCTTTTTCCACGATACCGACACAAAAACCGGCCAGGTCAAAATCACCGGTTTGGTAGATACCCGGCATTTCGGCCGTTTCACCGCCGATCAGCGCACAACCGGCCTGTTGGCAGCCGACAGCAATGCCGCCGATGACTTTCTCGGCCTGGTCTATTTCCAGTTTGCCGGTTGCGTAGTAGTCCAGGAAAAAGAGTGCTTCGGCACCGAGTACCGCGATATCATTGGCACACATCGCGACCAGATCGATGCCGATACCATCGACAATGTCGAGATCGATAGCCAGTCTGAGCTTGGTGCCGACGCCATCGGTGCCGGATACCAGCAGCGGGTTGCGATAGCGATCCAGCGGCAGTTCGAACAACCCGCCAAAGCCGCCTATGCTGCCGACATTGCCTTCTCGCTGTGTCGATTTGATGGCCGGTTTGATGCGTTCCACCAGCTCGTTTCCGGCGTCGATATCGACACCCGAGTCGAGATAACTCAGAGATACTTCGGGAGATCCTTCTGGATTCATGGTTTGCTGGTTCAGGAAATAATAGTGGTGTGCTATTTTACACGCCTTGCGGGCAAATGTCCGTCGATGAAAATAGGGAAATGATGAAGTTGTTGAAAGTTTTTGTGTTGGCATCCGCGCTGCTTGGACTGTGCCAGGCGCCTGCGCATGCGGTTACCGTAGAAGATCTGTTCACGGTAGAGTTGCCGGTTGCCGATCAGACGACCAGTCTGCGTCTGGAATCCTTCAGTGAGGCCTTCAAGCAGGTAATCGTCAAGATCAGTGGCTCGGACGAGGCACTGGCCAGTCCGGCATTCAAACGGCCTGTTAAGAACAGCGCGCGTTATGTCAAACAGTTCCGCTATTTGAATCGAACGCTTGCCGATGATGAAGAGTTCGACGGCAGTGGATTATTTTTGCGCATCGACTTTGATCAGCAATTGGTTGAAGGTTTGTTGCGCGAGCAGAATTTCCCGGTGTGGGGGCGTGAGCGGCCGAGTACTCTGCTGGTGATTTCCTATGACGTGAACGAAAATATCAAAGTGGTTTCCGATGATGCCACGCCCGATCTGGTGGAGGCGCTCGACACAGCGGCGTCCATTCACGCGGTGCCGGTTCTGTTCCCGTTGATGGATCTTGAGGATATCGCGCTGGTCAATATTGGTGATATCGCCTCGCGCGAGTACGAGAATATTGACACCATGGCGAAGCGGTATTCGCCGAACGCGTTGTTGGTAGGGCAGGTCGTGGGCCGTAGCGGTCAGGGCTGGCAGGGTGACTGGGAGGTCCGCTTTGCCGAGCAGATTTTCCAGTGGAGTTTCAAGGCGTCTTCCAAGCAGGATGTTGTCGATCAGGTCATTCGACATCTGGCGAAAATTCTGGCGCTCGAATATGCGCTCGAAGATCATCGAAGCGTCGATCAGTCACTATTGCTCAGTGTCTCCGAGTTGGAGGGGATCGACAAGCTGATCAAGGTGGAGCGCTACCTGAAGTCGTTGAATGTGGTCGACAGCGTGCGGGTGGCGATGATCAGCAAGAATGTCGTCACTTACCGCCTCAATCTGCGTAATGATCCCGAGGATCTGCAGCGTTTGATTGAATTTGGCGAGGTGCTCGAGCAGGAGGATTTCCCGCAACTCTCTACCCAGGGCGAAGAGCAGATTATTCTCAACTACAGTTTCATCAACCGCGGAGCCGGCAATTAAACAGATTGCGTTACCGTTATCACTGGATCGCCAGTTCAGTTTCGAAAATTTTGTTGCCGACCGTGCCGAGCTGATCCTCAGTAGCCTGCAGGCCCTCATTCTGGGTACGGGTGAAATCCAGCTCGGGTTATGGGGTGGTCAGGCTTCCGGCAAGACGCATTTGCTCAATGCCAGCGCCGACTTTGCCCGTCACAATGGTGTGTTGCTGCAACTTTATGATGGCGCGCAGCTGTGCCATTGCGATCCTGCCGAGTTTGAAGATTTCAGTCATTGCGACGTGTTGGCGATTGACAATCTTGACGCGGTTGCCGGCCACCCTGGTTGGGAAGCCTGTTTTTACCAGGTGATTAACCGTTGTCGAGCCGGGGAATTCCGATTGCTGTTTTCGCTGGCAGAAAAGCCCGCAACACTGGCGACGCGACTGGATGACTTTCGCTCCAGGTTGCAATGGGGTCTGTTGCTGCAACTGCCGCGTAACGGTGATCCGGAGATTCGCAACATACTGCGTCGTCGAGCGCGCCTGTTGGGTATCGATTTATCGGATGACGTTATTTCCTACCTGCTGACCCATCACGCTCGTGATCTGAGCGAACAGATCGGCATTTTGCAACGCCTCGACGGGATTTCCCTGTCCGAGCAGCGTCGAGTCACCATACCGCTGGTGAAGCAGGCATTGCTCGATCGGACTGACCACTAGGCTGAGCACATCGAAGATGCTCCAGCTTCACAGGCTATTTCCACAACAGAACTAATCCCGGCGCTGCAAGCCCAGGTAGCGCGCATAGTAAATGCTGGCCAGGAACAACAGCATGCTCGCGATCGACGTGCCGAAGCCATAGAGGTGTAATTGCGGATTAGATACCAGTTCGCTAATGCCGATACAGAAATAAAACAAAGTCAGAAAACCGATCCATTTATAGGTGTAGCGCTGGTCGCCCAGTAACCCTCTAATCGGGAATAACAGGGGCAGCACCAGCAACAGCAGCCAGTAATTCCCCTGTGGATCGTTCATCCAGGGCAGGGCGATCTGCAATACCAGCAATGTGGCCCAGCAAAGCAGGCTGGTGATTTTCAGACTGTGCACGTTAACTCGAGTGAATCAATTTAGTTTGCAGGCGAGATCAGCGACGCGTTTGCCGAGCGCCCGGCATGCGGAACGTTCGTGGTCGCTCAACGCCTGGCCCTGTTGGCCGGCGACGTGACTGGCGCCGTAGGGTGTGGCGCCGGAGCTCGTCTGATTGAGAGCGGGTTCAGAGTAGGGGATGCCGGTTACCAGCATGCCGTGATGCAACAACGGCAGCATCATGCTGGTGAGCACCGTTTCCTGCCCACCGTGCTGGCTTGAAGTGGCGGTGAATACACCCCCCGGCTTGCCGATCAGAGCCCCGGATAGCCATAATGGACTGGTTTGATCAAAGAAATATTTAACCGGTGCTGCCATATTGCCAAAGTAGCCCGGGCTACCAACCAGCAAGCCGGCACAATTTTCCAGATCACTCTGCTGCGCGAAAGGCACGCCTTCGTCGGGTATCGAACTCTCGGACTGCTCGGTATTTGCCGACACTGACGGTAACCTGCGCAGTATCGCTTCGCAGGCGCTGTTGGAGTCAACCCCGAGGCTGATTGCTTCCGCCATGCGTGCGATGCTGCCATGGCGGCTGAAATAGACGATGAGTATGTTATGCAATGATTTCGAGCACTCTGACTGGAGGCCGACCGATGACTGCGCGATTTCCGCAGATCACGATTGGGCGCTGCATCAACGCCGGATACCTGCAGATGGCTTCAATGATGTCGTCCTCGCTCAAACTGTCGTCATTGAGTTCGGCTTCCTGATATACCGGTTCGGTGTTGCGCAACAATTCACGGGCCGAAATTCCGAGCATGGCGATGATTCGTTTGAGCTCCTGGGCTGTCGGTGGATTCTCAAGATACTCGATGATATCGGGTTGCTGGTGATTATCTTCAAGAATCTGTAGCGTTTCGCGTGATTTGCTACATCTCGGATTGTGGTAGATGACCGTTATATCGGTTGTCATGATTCGAGTTCTGACGGCTGAGAATGAAGCTGTTTTACAATAACAACCGGGTCTTGGCAATAGCGCTGAAACACGGTGATGTTGGATTCGATCAATCGTCATTCTTCATGTTCCTAGAAAAGCGCGAAATCTAGGCTATAATCAGCCCGGATTGAGTAATATTTACATTAAAAACTTGCCCTAAGGGGTTGATCAATGTAGGCTTCTGGTCAAAATAGCCTATAGAAATTCAACACTCAAAACTAATTAGATAAGTTCTTCGGAGAATACAATAGATGAAACCAATAGAGCTCCTCAAGGTTGCTGCAATTGCGGTACTGACCTCAGGTTTGATGGTTGGCTGTCAACAAAGTTCCACTGATGATATGCCGGCTGATCCCATGGCGGAAGAAGAATGTCTGGGTGCCACGCCTGAAGTTCGCAACGCGATTTACGCCGCCAAGCTGAAAAACGCGCGCGCCAGAAACCTTGGTGCCGATTGGGAAGAAAACGCAAAAATTATCGAGGAAGCCGAGCAGGCGGCCGCCGATTGTGAAAATGTGCGCGCCAAGATTCTTGCTAACAAGGCTGAAGATGCCGCTGCAGAAGCGATCGAAGCACAGATGGCAGCCAGTGAAGCAATGGCAGTAGAAGAGACCGCCACGGTAGTTGATGAGTCCCCCTACCTGGGTGGTTACCTCGTCGTCAGTGGTGACAACCTCTGGAACATCGCTGGCCAGGATACGGTTTACAGTAATCCCTTCATGTGGCCGTTGATCTACAAAGCGAACTCGGGACAGATCAAGGATGCTGATATGATCCACCCGGGACAGTACTTCTACATTCCCAAGGCCCGTGGAGCCGAGCGCGCAGCTGCGATCGAGCACGCCAAGAACCGTGGTGCCTGGATGTTGGGTGAGACCGAAGCATCTGATATGGACTACCTGTCGCAGTAGTAATGTCTCAGTAAGCATCTTTTGTTTACTAGAAAAAGCCCGCCGCGTGCGGGCTTTTTTTTTGATTTTGGAAGCGGATGGCGCCGATCCCGCGCCGATGTGCAGCGATTGTCCGCCATTGACCAGTGGTCGCGCTCCTGTTCCGAGGTGATGTATCTTAATCCAGCGTGAACTAATTGATAATTTCAATCTCCTAAAGCTTTAGTTATCAACGGATTTTTGAGTGAATATATGAAGCGATTTCTGTCTATGTTGTTGTTGCTTGTCCTGCCGCTGGCGGCAACGGCTGTGGACATGCCATTGACCGCGGTAAATGGCAGTAAGGTCAATCTCAACCAGTACCAGGGCAGCTGGCTGGTGGTCAACTACTGGGCGACCTGGTGCCCTCCCTGTATTGTTGAAATGCCCGAATTGCAGTCTTTCCATGATGAGCATGTGGACAAAGGGGCGATGGTCATCGGCATCAATGCGGAAAATATAAGCGCACAACGGCTGGTCACCTTTCTCGATGATTATTTCATCACTTATCCGAACTTCATTGCGGGGCCGACACAACAATCTGAACTGGGTTTGATTCCAGGGTTGCCCACTACATTTATGGTATCTCCCGAGGGGGAAGTTGTGGCACGTCAGGTCGGGCCGATAACACGCGAGATGATCGAGCAATTTATTGAGAAATGGAAACCCCAGTAATCCCCGATAGATCAATCAGGCAAGCAAGCGGGTCAATTCCTGCTAATATGCTGTAAAAACAAAGCAGATAATAATACGTGACTAAACCCGCTTGCACTTTGGACTGGATACTCGAACAACTGGTATCGCAGGATATTGTCGAGCAGGATAAGGCTCAGATGATCAGTAGCCTGGTTTCGGACGGTGATCGAAAGAGTCTGCATCCTTTGGAAATAGTGGCCAACCGGCAGTGGAACAATAAGTCCATGCCGGAGCAGGTTCTGACGCTCGACGTGATGACCGATTGGCTGGCCGAGCAATCCGGACTGCTGCGCTATTACTTCGATCCACTGAAGATGGACGTCGCTTCCTGTACCTCGCTCATGTCTTATGCCTACGCGTCGCGTTTCAATATTCTTGCGGTCAAGGTAACCCCGTCAGAAGTCGAGATCGCGGTTACCGATCCGTTTGATTTCGAATGGATGAGCGAGATTGAGCGAATCGTGAATCGGCCGATTACCACGGTGTTGGCAAACCCGAGCCAGTTAAAGAGTTATCTGATTGAGTTTTACAGCGTCAGCAAGGCGATGGACGGCGCCGGTAACAAGTCTAACGGACAGCTACCCGGTAACATCCAGAATCTTGAGCAACTCGTCGAGTTGGGCAAAGCCGGCAAGGTAGACGCGGAAGATCAGCATGTTGTCAGCATCGTCGACTGGTTGATGCAATATGCCTTCAGTCAGCGCGCCAGTGATATCCATATAGAACCGCGACGTGATTACGGCAAGGTACGCTTTCGTATCGACGGTATCATGCACCAGGTCTATGAAATTCCCGCCACGATCACCCCTGCCGTGGTAAGCCGAATCAAGATCATGGGTCGGCTCGATGTAGCTGAAAAGCGCAAACCGCAGGATGGGCGCATCAAGACGCTTTCTCCCGGCGGCGTAGAGATCGAGTTGCGCCTGTCGAGTATGCCCACCGCTTTCGGTGAGAAGCTGGTGTTGAGAATTTTCGACCCGGAAGTGCTGGTCAAGAATTTTTCAGCACTGGGGCTCGAGAAGACCGAGTCCGAGATCTGGAACAATATGATATCGCGACCTTTTGGCATCATCCTGGTGACTGGACCTACCGGTTCTGGTAAGACGACAACGCTGTATACCAGTCTCAAACAACTTGCCCGACCAGAGGTTAATGTTTGTACCATCGAAGACCCCATAGAACTGGTGGAACCCAGCTTTAATCAGATGCAAGTGCAGCACAATATCGGACTCGATTTTGCTTCGGGTGTGAAAACCCTGCTGCGCCAGGATCCCGACATCATCATGGTCGGCGAGATTCGTGATCGTGAAACTGCGGAAATGGCGGTGCAGGCCGCACTAACCGGTCACCTGGTGCTGTCGACACTGCACACCAACGACGCGCCTTCGGCAATTGCGCGGCTGATTGAGGTGGGCATACCTTCTTATCTGATTAATGCGACTCTGATCGGAGTGGTGGCGCAGCGCCTTGTGCGCAAGCTATGTTCGCATTGCA
Source organism: Gammaproteobacteria bacterium (assembly GCA_024686195.1). GTDB lineage: Bacteria > Pseudomonadota > Gammaproteobacteria. The sequence goes on from JAIBDO010000006.1 coordinate 8,721, forward strand.
AGCAGGAAGTTGATCTCGATCCGCTTGACTGGCAGGCATTGATCAAGCCCTGGACTACCTCCCCGCCGGAAAGGATCTCTCATTCGGAAGGTTGTCTCGAATGTCGCCAAACCGGCTTTGTCGGGCGTATCGGAATTTATGAAATGATGCCCATAACCGACAGTATCAAGCCTGAGATAAACGATAATTTTGATCTGGTAAAATTCCGCAAAGCCGCCGTCCGTCAGGGCATGAAACCGCTTAACCTCGCTGGAGCGCAGAAGGTGGCGCGCGGTCTGACGACGATCGAAGAAGTGCTCAAGGTGGCACCTCCGCGTTACGATATGTAGCGGGGCGTCCTGGCGTGAAACCTGTTCGTCGAATAATTCTGTTCAGCCTGATTTTACTGTTGATCCAGGCTTGTAGTGATGACAGTTCACCAGAAGATCAGATCCGGCGCTTCATCGATAGCGGTGTGCAGGCGGCCGAGGCTCGCAGCGCAGATGATCTCAGTGAACATCTGCATGCCAACTTCATTGATCAGCAGGGTCATAACGACAAGCAGTTAGCCCGGCTGTTGCGCGCTTATTTTTTCCGTCACAAGAATATTCATTTATTCAGCAGGATCGACAATATTGAAATGCTATCCGCCAATCAGGCAAGCGTAAGCCTGTATGTGGCGATGGCCAGTAGCGTCATTTCCGATGTCAGCGCCCTGTCTTCGCTAAGCGCCCGCATCTATCGATTCGAGCTGCAGCTGATCAAACAGGATGACTGGCTTTTACGTCATGCGAGCTGGGAGCCGGCCAGTATCGGCGCCTTCGAATAAGCATTCGCGAGGCATGCTTTCCACGCGTGATTAATCTCCATTGATTCACTACCCCTATTACAAGCTCATACTGATCGGATTACTGGTCTTGACGGGCGCTATTCTGGAGTTTGCCGGGGTCCTCGACATACAGGAGCTGGTGGTTATCGCGCGCGAATATTCCCAGCACTGGTGGTTAATTGTCGTGCTGATTCTGTTGCAGGCCCTGTTGTTCAGTTTTGCCCTGGCGGGGTCCCTGTTCCTGTGGATTGCCGCACCACTCTATCCGCCGGCAATGGCGGCTTTCATTTTGGCGCTCGGCGGCACGCTCGGTGGACTGGGCGCTTATCTGTTATCCCGATACCTGACCCTGGAGTGGCAGCAGAAGATCGAAAACTCTCATGGTTATCGGCTTTTACACTCACAGGATAATTTTTATACGATGTTTGCATTGCGTGTATTCCCGGCGTTCCCGCATGCCGTGATAAATTACAGTGCCGGCTTGCTTAAAGCGAAACTAAGCCATTTTATAATCGCGGCATTACTCGGTATTACCATCAAATCTTATCTCTATGCCAGGGTGATTTATGCGGCGAGTAGCGAATTGACACTTGATTTGCTGTTCGATATCGGTGTCCTGGGTCCGCTGCTGCTGTTGTCACTGGCAAGTGCTCTGGCCGTATACATAAACTATCGGTTGGAAAACCGGTAATCCTGGCAGCGCATTTTCAGCGCGCGATACTTCGTCGGGTTTTGAGTAAACGGATGCTGTGGTTAGAGTACTTCGTGTGCAACAGGAATAAAGTGATTACTGTTTGAACCAGTTTCTGTGGAGTGCTGCTATCACTTTGTTGGGATACACCGTTCTGCCGAGGCTGCCATTGTAGCGCGCCAGTGCACGACCCAGATCACCCGGTTCCATATCCATGTAATAACGCAGTATGGTGCAACCCATTCGCAGGTTGGTGCGAATCTTGAAAAGATTTTTGTCTGATATCCCGATTTCATCGAGCCAGAAGGGCATCACCTGCATCAGACCCCGTGCCCCGGCCACGGAGATGGCGTATTCATTGAAATGACTTTCAACTTCAATCAGGGCCAGTACCAGCTCCGGTTCTACATTGACTCTGGTTGCTTCGAAGTGCACCTGCTTGAGCATTTCGATGCGGATTTTCGGGTCGGGTACAAATTTTTCCAGTCGCTGGGACATATCGAGAAGCCAGACCTCGGCATCGAAACGATCTTCAAAGCCCACATCGGAAGCGATGGCGGCCTTGAGTAAGCGCCTGAGTTCGGGGTCTGCGGTGGCATGCGCAGTGGAGAGGATGGTCAGCGACATCAGGATCAGCGACATCAGGATCTGGCCGGTCCTGATGCGCCAAAGTGACTTTCTGCTCAGCTGACTGTATCGCATGGATCGCAAACCAGTTTGTCGATCAGGGATGTCAGGTTATCGAATGGCATGTCCTGCGCATCCTGGTCACTTCGCCCCTTGTATTCAAACTGCTGCGCGCCAAGGCCGCGATCACTCAACACGATTCGATGCGGCACACCAATCAGATCCATGTCAGAAAACATGACCCCGGGTCGCAGAGCGCGATCATCCAGCAGAACGTTTACGCCCTGCGCCCTGCATCGTTGATAAAGATCATCGGCAGCTTCTTTGACCGCTGCCGATTTGTGGTAATTGATCGGGCAGATGGCCAGCATAAAAGGCGCCAGGGCTGCGGGCCAGATAATGCCACGATCATCATGGTTCTGTTCGATGGCGGCGGCGACTATACGAGTGACCCCGATACCGTAGCAGCCCATGAAGGGGGCTACCGTTTTACCCTGCATATCGAGGACGCTGGATTGCATGGACTCAGAATACTTCTGGCCGAGCTGGAAGATATGACCGACCTCGATTCCGCGCAAAATCCGCAGTTGTCCCTTGCCATCCGGACTTGGATCACCGTCGATAATATTGCGCAGATCGACGCTAACCGCTTCATCGCAATCCCGACCCCAGTTGACGTTCTGCAAGTGCTTGTCATCCTGGTTCGCGCCACAGACGAAGTCGCTCATTGCGGCCGCACTGTGATCGACGTAGCGTTTGATCGTCAATCCCACCGGTCCAATTGAACCAATATCGTTACCGAGCACCTGCTTGATCTTGTCGCGCTGCGCCATTCGCAATGGGCTTGCCACACCGTCCAGGCGCTCGGCCTTGAGCGTGTTCAGTTCATGATCACCGCGCAGTATCAGTGCGATCAGACCATCGTCATCGGCATCGACAATCAAGGTTTTCAGACATTTTTGTGGAGCTACTTTCAGGCCGCTGGCGAGTGCCTCTATGCTGTGCATTCCGGGGGTGTCTACGCTTTGCATGGTTGCCCCCGGTGCTGCGCGTTCACCGGTTGGAGGCAAGGCTTCGACGGTTTCGATATTGGCGGCGAACTGCCCTTCGCTGGAAAAGGCGATGGCATCTTCTCCTGAATCAGCCAGTACGTGGAACTCCTGGGAGGTACTGCCACCGATCGCACCCGAATCGGCATTGACTGCTCGATACTCAAGTCCGAAGCGGTCAAAAATAGCGATGTAAGCCTGGTCCATGACGTCGTAGGAGTGCTGCATACCATCCTTGTCGATGTCAAAAGAATAAGCGTCTTTCATGATGAATTCTCGCGAGCGCATAACGCCGAACCGAGGACGGATTTCATCGCGAAATTTGGTCTGGATCTGATAAAAATTAAGAGGCAGCTGACGATAGCTATTTACTTCGCGGCGAAAGATATCGGTCACAATCTCTTCGTGGGTAGGGCCGATACAGGCATCCCGGTTGTGACGGTCGGTCAGGCGCAGTAATTCCGGACCAAACTGGTCCCAGCGGCCCGACTCCTGCCACAACTCGGCCGGTTGAAATGAGGGCATGAGCAATTCCAGCGCGCCGGCCCGATCCATTTCCTCGCGGATAATTTGCTCGACTTTGCGCAGCACACGCAGGCCGAGCGGCAGCCAGCTGTATATACCGGCGGCATGTCGGCGAATCATGCCACTGCGCAGCATGAGCTGGTGGCTGATGATTTCAGCGTCAACCGGGTTTTCTTTAAGGGTGAAAAGGTGGTAGCGGGAAGCTCTCATAGATTTCGTTTCGCAGCGATGTCGCGTCAGTTTAGTGTGCAGGCATTATAAATGAACCGCAGTCCAATGCCATGCCGGCATCGTCTGTCTGCAAGCCCGGTGGACTTGTTCCCCGGCAAAAGCGGGCTAATCGATGTGGGCTATTTACAGAATTGATTCACTTCAGCCTGTGAAGCTGCCTTTCGCTCGGCAATTTCAGACTCGTTGAGATAACGGACGTTGCCATCTGGCTCCTGAAGTTTGATGCGAATACTGTTATTGATGATATCCATATCGGCACGGGCGCTTTCGCAGATTCGGCTGGCCTGCTCGTCTGATACCCCTTGCTTGTTATCCGCAGCGTTGCCATTTTCTGCCTCACCGGAATCGTCGGAAGAATTCAGCCGGGGCAGGGCCTTGCCGGGATTGCTGGGAGCTGATAATACCCTGACATCTTCGCTCTTGGTCTTGACTGGTGGCGCGTCACCATAATGTACATTACCATTTTCATCGGTCCATTTCTGAATCGATCCCGCGTTCAGCGACGTTGAAATCGCCAATATGAGGTATATCAAATAGCGCATGGATTTGCCTGCTCGAGACGTCAATTTCATAGTTTACGAGTCCAAAGAATAGTTGTCATGCGAATAATTTCCATCTTTAATTTATCACAGGCTTGTCAGCCTGATACTCAAGGAAAGAGGTATGTTCCCATCAAATAAATTTATCTCATCTGTCGATATGCATAAAAATATCATATAATCGGTTCCCGTTTTCCTGGGTATATCCAAGCGATGAGTGATCGCCGTCTCAAGGTCTTCCATACCGTTGCCCGATTGCTGAGCTTTACCAAGGCGGCTGAAGAACTGCACATGACTCAGCCTGCCGTGACCTTCCAGGTACGTCAGCTCGAGGAATATTTCAATACGCGCCTGTTCGATCGCACCCATAACAAAGTGAATTTAACGCCTGCAGGGGAACGTGTCGCGGAATTCGCCGAGCGTATATTCGACCTGTATGCCGAAATGGAAAGCGGCGTGCGTGACCTGACGGGTGAAATCAGTGGTGCCTTGACCATCGGCGCCAGTACTACCATTGCCGAATACATGCTGCCGGCGCTACTCGGTGAGTTTAAAAATCAGTACCCGGATATCAATCTTCGGCTGAAGGTCTCAAATTCCGAGGGCATCGTGTCGATGGTCGAGCATAACGTTATCGATCTTGGTGTGGTCGAGTCGGCGGTGAATAACAAGAACCTGATCGTTGAAGTCTGTCATGAAGATCAACTGGTGCTGGTTGCGGCACCCGATCATGAGCTGGTCAAGCGCGGCGGTAAGGTGAATGCCAGTGATATCGTTCGCTATCCCTTTGTCAGTCGTGAGGAGGGCTCGGGCACTCGCGACGTCGTTATGCAGTATCTTATGGAACACAAGGTGAGTCCGGGTGACATGACCTTCAGCCTCGAGCTTGGCAGTCCCGAGGCGATCAAGGGAGCCGTCGAAGCCGGTATGGGGATAACTATCCTGTCGCGATCGATTATTGGCAAGGAATTGAAGTTGAATATGCTGGCAGAATTACCACTTGACCCACCGCTTGTGCGACCGTTCTCCTTTGTGCGCCAACGACAGAAGTTCAGGGTGACGGTTATGGAAAAACTGCTTGAATTTGCGCAGTCCTATTTTAAAAATAATGCTTGATACAATACTTCGCCCTGTGGGCAGTTTAGCGAATCATGTTTGATATTCTTCAGCAATGGTACCGACAACATTTCACCGATCCGCAGACGGTGATATTTGCGTTTATGCTGATTATCGGCTCGTTGCTGATTTTCATTTTAAATGCCCATTTAATGCCTATCCTGGTCGCCATTATCATTGCCTACCTGGCCGAAGGTATGGTGGCCTGGTTGCACCGTATCAATCTCGGGCGTACCGTATCCGCCAGTATTGTTACCGCGCTTATGATTACCACGATTCTGCTGGCTTTTTTCGTGTTCCTGCCGTTGTTATCCCGCCAGATCAGTGATCTGTTCAGAGAGATGCCAATCATGCTCGCCAAGGGGCAGCAGCTTTTACTGCACTTGCCCGAAGAATATCCGGGTTACGTTTCCGCTCAGCAAATCGAGGAGATATTGACCCTGGCGCGCACCGAGTTGACGTCGCTGGGACAGCGTGTGGTGAGCCTGTCGCTGTCTTCGGTGGTGGGTATTATTACCTTCCTGGTTTACATGATTCTGCTGCCGCTAATGGTATTTTTCTTTCTCAAGGACAAGTCGATGATTCTTGGTTGGCTTGCCAATTTTCTACCGGAAGAGCGTCGCCTGCTGCGTACGGTATGGGCCGAACTCGATATAAAGATTGCCAGCTATGTGCGCGGTAAGGTGGTCGAGGTGCTCATCATTTGGGTGGTGAGTTATATTGCTTTCGCCCTGATGGGGTTGAATTTCGCCATGCTGTTGAGTCTCGTGGTCGGTCTTTCGGTTATCATTCCCTACGTTGGTGCGACAGTAGTCACCATACCGGTCGCGTTGATTGCATTCTTCCAGTGGGGGTTTACCTCCGAGTTTGGTTGGCTGATGGCAATCTACGGATTCATTCAGTTCCTCGACGGTAACCTGTTGGTACCCTTGCTGTTTTCGGAGGTGGTTAATCTGCACCCGGTGGCGATTATTGTCGCGGTAGTGTTTTTTGGCAGTCTGTGGGGAGTTTGGGGCGTATTTTTTGCGATTCCCCTGGCCACGCTGATACAGGCTATTCTCAAGGCCTGGCCGGCTGCCGTGGTTTCGCACGAGGCTGCGGCTGAGTAGCAGTGGACGCGCACCCTGGTTGTCGGGAAATCGAAGCTGCCAGAGTTTAACGAGGCCGACAGGTGGCGCCGCAGCGGTCTTTCTTTCCGTGCAGGAACGAGCATTTACCACGCTGATCCAAAGTGGATGCCTGCTTCGTTTACGGAAGATGCGGGCGAACACAGGAATCACTTCAAAACGAGTGGTTTTCTTTATAATATACGCCCCTTGATTAGCCATGGGCAGGCAGAGGTAAACCATGTTTAAAGGTAGTATTGTAGCGTTGGTAACACCAATGCTCAGCAATGGGGACGTCGATTTTTCTCAACTCGAGGCATTAATCAATTTCCACGTCAATGAGGGCACCCAGGCGCTGGTGATTGCCGGCACTACCGGTGAGTCGGCCACCCTGAGCCCGGTTGAGCATTGCGACCTGTTGAATAAAAGCTACGAAATGATTAATCGGCGTTTGCCGATGATTGCGGGTACCGGTGCCAATTCAACATCGGAGGCTATCGAACTGACCCGTTGCGCGGGTGAATGTGGTGCCGAAGCGACTTTGCTGGTAACACCTTATTACAATAAGCCCACGCAGCGTGGCCTTGTGTTACACCATAAGGCCATAGCCGAGGCAGTCGCCATTCCACAGTTGCTGTATAACGTACCTGGTCGTACTGCATGCGATATGCAGGCTGATACCGTGGCCGAACTCGCGAAGGTGCCAAACATCGTCGGTATTAAGGAAGCGACCGGCAGTATGGAGCGCCTTGCCGATATCAAGCGGCAGGTCGGCGCGGATTTTGCCCTGCTGACTGGCGACGATGCGACCACCTGTGAATTTATTCTCAATGGCGGCCACGGCGCGATATCGGTAACGGCCAATGTGGTGCCGGCGAAAATGGCACTGATGTGCGAGTTAGCGCTGCAGGGCAGGGCTGACGAGGCTCGTGCTGCCGATGCTGAAATTGCCGAACTGCATCGCCTGCTGTTCATTGAATCAAATCCAATTCCAGTGAAATGGGCCGTTTCGCAAATGGGTTACGGTGACTTGAATATGCGACTGCCAATGACCGTACTCGATGAGCAATTCCAGCAACCGCTGCGGCAAGTTCTGCTGGCCTGTAGCGCATTGTGAGGTATTCTTTTTTGAGGCACTTTACGTTTACACCTCTGCTGCTGGCCATATTTCTGACAGCATGTGGAAGCTCCGGTGGCGATCGGCACTATCGCGATGTGACTCTGGGGAAGCCATTGGAAATGCCCCCTGATCTGGCCAAGTTTGAAGGTGAATCCAGTTTTGACCTGCCCGATGGCATTACAGGTGATAGTGAGTCTGCGGCGGAAAAGGTGCCGGTGCTGGCCCGGGTGGAAAGTTTACAACTCCAGGGGAGTCCGGGTTTTTACTGGCTTAGTGTCGACGAACCGGTTGAGAATCTGTACCAGCAGGTAAAGAATTTCTGGGCTTTTGAAGGTTTCGTGCTGAATGTTGACGAACCGGTCATCGGCATCATGGAAACCGAATGGGTATACAAGGAAGAGGGTGCGCCTCCAAAAAATGATTCGTGGTGGTATCGCCTGTTTGCGGAAGAAGATCTGTCGGCGAGCCAGGACCAGTTTCGAACGCGTATCGAGCGCGATCTAAGCGGGGGGAGCAATAATCGTATTTATATTACTCACCGCGGCACCGAGTATGTGTACGAGTTTCAGGCTGGTGATCGGGATGACCTCAATTCTGCGGATGACGACTGGAATTTTCGTCGGCCCGAGCCTCAACTTGAAATTGAAATGTTGTCTCGCCTGATGATCTATCTCGGCCTGAATCAGGAATCGGTCGATGCTCAATTCGAACAGCCCCGGCTATTCAAACCACGGGCCAGTTTAGAGCTTGATGCCGAGGAAAAGTCGCCTTTCCTGTTAATGAGGGATCCGTATCAAATCGCCTGGAACCGCTTGAATCACGTGCTGCAGCGCTTGAATTTCGAAATTTTGTCCTCAGAATTCAAGAGCGGGCTCTCCGGAGAGGGCGTATTCATGGTCAAATCTAGGGTCGTGGAAACCGTTAAAAGTGAAGGGTTTTTCGGTTTCGGCGGTTCGGAAAAAAGTATTACACGACGTTTCATTCTTGTGGTCTTCGAGGAGACTCATGAAGTGACGCGTGTGATCATCGAGGATGAGAAGGGTAATTTTGATACCACGCCCGAAGCCTCCGAATTCCTTGAGCTGTTGTTCGAGGAGCTTAAATAAGCGCTATGCGCATTGCATCACTGGGCAGTGGCAGTAAAGGGAACGCAACTCTGGTTCAGCATGGTGATACCACGCTGCTGGTAGACAACGGGTTTTCGTTGCGAAAATTTACCCAGCGGCTGGAGCGATTCGAAATCGATCCCGGCTCAATCGACGCCCTGTTACTCACTCACGAACACGGTGACCACAGCGGTGGTGTGGAGCGCCTTTGTGTCGCTCACTCGATTCCGCTATGGACTGCCGTCGGTACCGCGCGTGCGGTACTCTCACCACAATTCGAGTATCGCCGACTGGTTGCGGGTCAGAGCATTACCATCGGCGACATCGAAGTATTACCGGTTACCGTGCCGCATGATGCCAACGAACCGCTGCAGTTTATCTTTCATCAGATCGATATTGGCAAGCGTCTTGGAATTCTGACCGATACGGGTCACATTACTCGGCATATTGTTGATTCCTTCAGCTGCCTGGATGCGTTGCTGCTGGAGTTCAACTACGATAGCGAAATGCTGGAACGAGGACCCTACCCGGAAATGCTCAAGCAGCGGGTAGGCGGCAACCACGGTCACCTGTCGAACGATCAATCGCTGGATCTGTTGCGACGCATAGACACCAGTAGCCTGAACTGTTTGATTGCCGCGCATATTTCCGAGAAAAACAACAGCGCGGAAATAGTCGATGCGCTGATTCGGCAACTGGACGCAGTGCCTGTTCCGGTGTTGGCCAATCAGGAAGCCGGTTTCGACTGGATTTCGATATAATTTCTTTCTCAGCCACTGTGGCTGAGAAAAGTTCTACACCCTTAAACCCCGTCTATTCTGCTGGCTTCTGTCAGGCGACGTCTTTGTCGAACTCGATCAGGGCGTAGGCTGAATGGTTATGAATCGATTCGAAATTTTCCGATTCCAGGGTGTATTGGCGAATGCGTTCATCCTTGTTGAGTTCGCCCGCGATGTCCCGCACCATGTCTTCAACGAACTTGGGATTGTCGTAGGCACGCTCGGTGACGTATTTTTCGTCCGGACGTTTGAGTAGTCCGTAAAGTTCGCAGGATGCCTGCTTCTCAACGATGTCGATGATTTCCTCAATCCAGATAAAGCCACTGGTGCGCGCGTTTACGGTTACGTGGGAACGTTGGTTATGTGCTCCGTAATCCGAGATTGACTTGGAGCAGGGGCAAAGGCTGGTCACCGGCACCTGTACCTTGATACGTATGCTGCTGACGCCGTCCTTGATTTCACCGATCAGGGATACCTCGTAATCGAGTAAAGATTCCACCCCGGAGACCGGCGCTTTCTTATTGACGAAATACGGGAAATGCATTTCGATATAACCCGAGTCGGCTTCAAGCAGATTGGCCATTTGCAGCAACATTTCGTTGAAGGAATGGTAGGAAATCTCTTTTTCATTATCGTTCAGGATCTTCACGAAACGAGACATGTGAGTTCCCTTGAACTGATGCGGCAGGAATACAAACAGGCTGCAGGTAGCGATGGTGTGTTGCTGGCCATCCGAACGATCCTTGACGATAACCGGATGGCGGATATCCTTGATGCCGACCTTGTTAATGGCGAGTTTACGCGTATCCGCAGCACCCTGGACATCCGGGATAGTCGAAACTGCGTCGCTGGCTGGTTCTCCATTCATCATCTAATCCTGTTACAAACCCTGGTAAATTGCAGCAAGCTGTCAATCGTGAGAAAAATCAAGTCGGTAAAGCTTCCTGATCAATAACCGACTAAAAAGGTAGGTTATTATACTGTGCGCGAATGCTTAGGCAACTACCGAAACCGTTAAATTATCCCATTAACTTTGCGCGATAGCGATAGTCAGGCAGGGGCTGATGGTCGAATTGTCGTAAACAAACCGACTTTTGACGAATTTGATGAGTCGCCGTTTTGCTGAACCGCCAAAAGCAGGTTGTAGCGCGTTGATCAGTTCTATTGTCGCCGGGTTAACGCTCCAGGCAGCCTGTGATTGATTCTGGGTCAGTCATTTGCGCATTTTAACAAGCAAGGCGTTGATTCATGACTGAATCACGGGCTCCTTAGATTAAGCGGGAGTGACGTCTTCGGCCTGTGGGCCCTTGGCGCCATCGGTAACCTTCATGGTTACAGCCTGACCTTCCTGCAGGGTTTTATGGCCTTCGCCCTGAATCGCACTGAAGTGAACAAAAACGTCTTTGCCGTCTTCTTGTGAAATAAAGCCAAATCCTTTGGCATCGTTAAACCATTTAACGGTACCTGTTACTGTTTCAGACATAACATTACTCTGTAGTTCGTTGATATTTGAAGAATTTTTCGTTCGACGAAAAACATTGTAGGGTAAAGATTAGTCCGAAGCCAATAAATTGAAGGGCCGTGATGGTGGGAAAACACGATATTTTGTTGGAGTAATGACGTTTCCAGCGAGTATTTCGCCCGGTCACTCAGCTCTGAATGAACTCCATAATCGATTTCCGAATCGAGGCAGGGTCCAGTCCGCTCTCTTCCAGGACTTCTTCGCGACTGCCCTGCGACGGGAAACAATCGTTCAACCCGAGGCGCAAAAGGTCGCGATGAATACCCTGGTCACTGAGGTATTCGAGCACAGCAGAACCGGCTCCACCGATGATGCTGGCATCTTCGAGAGTAATCAGGAATTCATGCTCGTTCGCAAGCTCGGTGATCAGGGTTTCGTCGAGTGGCTTGATGAAGCGCATGTTGACCAGGCTCAGGTCGAATTCTTCGGCAATTGGTTCAGCGAGGTTGTAGAAACTGCCAAATACCAATAGTGCTGCGCGCTTCCCCTTGCGGGTTTGCAGCGCTCGACCAATCTCAACACAGTCGTCAGTATTAATTGTTGCAGGTTGGGCGACGCTATCACGCGGATATCGCACCATGGCGGGTCCGGGATACTGATAGGCGGTATTGAGCAGGCTGAACATTTCCTCGCCATTGGCTGGCGCCATCAAGATGACCCCGGGAATACAGCGACTGAAGGCAATATCGAAATTACCGGTATGCGTAGCGCCGTCGGCACCGACGATGCCGGCGCGATCTATGGCGAAGGTGACATCGAGACCCTGCACCGCAACGTCATGAACAAATTGATCGTAGGCGCGTTGCAGGAAAGTCGAATAGATTGCGACTACCGGTTTCAGGCCCTCGCAGGCCATGCCGGCCGCCAGCGTTACCGAGTGTTGCTCGGCGATGCCGACGTCGTGGTAACGCTCGGGAAGTTGTTGCGAAAATTCAACCAGGCCCGAACCTTCGCGCATGGCCGGGGTTATGGCATGTAACCTGCTGTCCTGGTGGCCTTTGGCCACCAACCAGTCGGAAAATATATTGGTATATGACCGCAACCCGGGTTTACTGGATGACTTGGCGATACCGGTTTCGGGGTCAAAGGGTCCGATGCCATGAAATTTGCAGGCGTCATCTTCGGCCGGTGGATAGCCTTTGCCCTTGCGCGTCACGATGTGCAGCATTCGCGGGCCGGATATCTGTTGCAGATTACGAATCAGCGAGAGCAGGTCCTCAAGATTATGTCCGTCGATGGGTCCGAAATAGGAAAATCCAAGCTCTTCGAATAGCGTACCAGGTGTCACCATACCCTTGACGTGTTCCTCGGCGCGCTTGGCCAGTTCCAGGGCGTTTGGAAGGCGCTTTAGTACCTTCTTGCTGCCTGAGCGCAGGCTCGTATAAAGCTTGCCCGACCAGATGCTTGAAAGGTACTTTGACATGGCACCGACATTTGGCGAGATCGACATTTCATTATCGTTGAGGATGACCAGCAGGTCGGTATCGATTGCCCCGCCGTGGTTGAGTGCCTCGTAAGCCATGCCCGCGGTCATGCCGCCATCGCCAATGATAGCCACGGCCTTGTTGTCCAGGCCCTGTGATTTAGCGGCGATGGCCATGCCGAGTGCAGCACTGATTGAAGTGCTCGAATGTCCCGCGCCGAAATGATCGTATTCAGATTCAGTGATCTTGGGGAATCCCGACAGGCCATGCTGTTGGCGCAAGCCGGCCATCTGTTCACGCCTTCCAGTCAGAATTTTGTGCGGGTAACACTGATGGCCGACATCCCAGATGAGGCGATCTTTGGGAGTATTAAAGAGATAGTGCAACGCAATGGTGATTTCGATGGAACCGAGCCCGGAGGCCAGGTGACCGCCAGTCTTCGACAGGCTTTCAAGCAGGAAGGCGCGCAGCTCGCTGGCGAGTTCGGGCAGCTCTGCTTCATCGAGCTGGCGCAGATCGTCAGGGCTTTCGATACGCGCCAAAATCGGAAATGATGATTCGGGATTATTCAATGAGTTACTATCCGGCATATCGCCCTTATTAATGTGTGCGCTGCACAAACCAGGCGGAAATATACCTTAAAATGTCAGCTTCCTCAGCAAATATCGAAAGTGATTGTAGTGCTTGCTGATGCAGTTCAATGGCTTTCTCCTGCGATGCCTGGAGTCCGATGATCGATGGAAAGGTCGGTTTGTTGCGCGCGCTGTCGGCACCTTGCGTCTTGCCGAGCGTAGCGGTATCGCCAGTTACGTCGAGGATATCATCCTGTACCTGAAATGACAGGCCGATGCATTTCGCGTAAGAATCGAGTGCCTTGAACTCGGAATCGGCGAGTTTTTCCGAACTCAATGCTGCCAGTTGAATACAGGTGCGAATCAAGGCCCCCGTTTTATGGATGTGCATAGTTTCGAGTTCGGCGATGTTAAGCGTCTTGCCTACCGATGCAAGGTCAATTGCCTGGCCGCCAGCCATGCCACGTGATCCGGAAAACAATGCCAGGTTTTCCATCATTCTGAGACGCGCCGGTGCATTTTGTGTCATCTTCGGGTCGTGACTGATGATATAAAATGCCAAAGCCTGCAGCGCATCCCCCGCGAGAATGGCCGTGGCTTCGTCAAATTGTCGATGGCAGGTTGGTCGTCCGCGTCGTAAATCATCATCGTCCATTGCCGGAAGGTCATCGTGAATTAACGAGTAGGCATGGATGATCTCGACTGCGCAGGCGGCCCCATCCACCTTTTCCAGATCAATCCCGAGGGCGCTCGCAGTGGCATACACCAGGATCGGGCGTACGCGTTTACCGGGTGCCAGCACCGCGTAACGCATCGCCTGATGCAGGCGGACCGGGTGGCATGAGCTCGGCGGCAGCCAGTGATCGAGGGCGGTATCTACTCTCTGCTGAAATTGGGCAACAAGAGATTCGAATACCGATTCACTAATCTTCATCAAGGTCTTCGAAAGGAACGGTTTGCTGCAGACCGTTTTTTTCGATCAACTGTTCGACGCGCAGCTCGGCATTGGCCAGGGTGTCCTGGCAGGTTCTGGCGAGTTTGATGCCGTTTTCAAATTGTGCCAGAGATTCTTCGAGTCCCAGCTCGCCGGATTCCATATGGCTGACAATTTTTTCCAGGCTCTGCAGCGATTTTTCGAAATCCTTCAGGTTATCTTTGTTGTCGGGCATATTGCTACTCTTAATCGGAATCGCGTTATTGTAATGCATCGAGAGTATCAGCTAAATGGCCGACTGGAATTAACTCCATATCTTTATACTTTGCTGATTTAGGCATATTGGCGCGAGGGATGATGGCGCTTTCGAATCCATGCTTGCTGGCTTCTCGCAGACGCTCTTCACCGTTGGGCACCGGTCTGATTTCACCCGAGAGTCCAACCTCGCCGAAAACCAGCTGGCGCGGGTTGAGCGGGCGATCGCGATAACTCGACAGGATGGCGAGAATGATGGCGAGATCGGCACCGGTTTCGGCGATCCGCACTCCGCCGACCGCGTTGATGAAAACGTCCTGTTCGTAGAGCGGTATGCTGCCGTGACGCTGTAAAATCGCGATCAGCATTGCCAGGCGATTTGATTCCAGGCCAACACTGATACGCCGCGGATGCCCGCCGTAAGATTCACTTACCAGAGCCTGCACCTCGACCAGAAAGGGGCGCGTACCCTCGCGCGACACCATCACCACGCTGCCGGGAACCGGCTTGTCGTGCTGCGCGAGGAAAATCGCCGATGGATTACTCACCGGTTTCAGCCCCTGGTCAGTCATCGCGAAAATCCCCAGCTCGTTGACGGCGCCAAACCGATTCTTGACCGCGCGAATCACCCGATAACGGGTGGATGAATCGCCTTCGAAATAAAGCACGGTGTCGACCATGTGCTCCAGCACTCGCGGCCCGGCCAACTGACCTTCCTTGGTGACATGGCCAACCAGGAAAATGGCAATGTTGCTATGTTTGGCGAAGCGCACCAGTAATGCCGTACTTTCGCGAACCTGGCTCACCGAGCCAGGCGCGGATTGCAGGCTGTCGCTAAAGATGGTCTGGATCGAATCGATGACCATTACCGCAGGGCGTAGACTACTCGCGTGAGCGATGATCTCTTCTACGCAGGTGGTGCTCAACAGCTTGAGATTGTCTGCCGGAAGTTTGAGGCGTTGCGCGCGCAGGCTGACTTGCTGCGGTGATTCCTCGCCGGTGACGTACAGTGCTTCGCGTTGCTGGCTGATAAGAGCCAGACACTGCAGCAGAATGGTGGATTTGCCGATTCCCGGGTCGCCTCCCAGCAGTACGACCGAGCCTTCCACCAGGCCGCCACCCAGCACCCGGTCGAGTTCGTCAATCTGGCTTTCAAAGCGCGGAGTCTCGCTGGTGGGAACGCGGTCCAGAGTGATCACTTCGCTTTTGCCTTTACCATGCCAGTTGCTGCGTGCACCGGGTGCTGTCGGCATGGCCGGAATCTCATCGATGCTGTTCCAGCCCTTGCAATCCGGGCATTGGCCAGCCCACTTCGACAATAGTGTTGCGCATTCCCGGCACTGGAACCTGGGGCTTTGTTTAGCCATCTTTGTTGCCGTCGAATAACTGAATTGTCGGATCGCCAACCGGCGACGGTGCAATCCGTGCTGTCTTCACCATATTGTTTTTGACCTGCATGATCTCGATCGGGTAGCCGCTGATTTTCATGCTGGTACCGGCCTCGGGAATGAATTCCATATGTTCCAGTATCAAACCATTGAGGGTGCGTGGTCCCTTAGTGGGCAGCTCGATGTCGAGATTGCGGTTGATATCGCGAATATGAGTTGAGCCATCGATCAGGAAACTGCCATCGGCATCCTGGAAAAAATCCTGGTGCAGGGCTGTCGGATCGGTAGTGAATTCGCCGACGATTTCCTCGAGAATATCTTCAATGGTAACCAGTCCCTGGATGTCGCCGTATTCATCGACCACAAAAGCGATACGCCGCTTGTTCTTGCGAAAGTTGATCAATTGTGTGGTGAGTGGTGTTCCCTCGGGTATGAAGTAGCCTTCCCGGGTTAAATCAACCAGGCTGTCGGCGTCGAACTGGTCTTTCAGTAACAGTGGCAGAATCCGACGCAGCATGGCGGTACCCACCAGGTTATCGATATTGCCGGAAAATATCGGAATGCGGGTATAGGACAGGTTGGTGATCAACTGGAGTGTGTCGTGCCAGTCGTCTTCGAGATCTATGCCGATGATCTCACTGCGTGGCACCATGATGTCATCAACGGAGACCTTTTCCAGGTCAAGAATGCTGAGCAACATGTCGCGGTGCGAATCGGGAATCAGGCCGCTGGTCTCGTTGACGGCAACGCGCAGTTCGGCCGAATTGAGGGCATCGTTACCGCTGCTTTGGCCTGACAGCAGAAATATTTTCAATATGAGTTTGGCAAGCCAGTCGATGATTACCACCAGCGGGAATAGCAGTTTCGACAAGGGTTTGTACACATAGGCTGCAGGGAAAGCGATCTTTTCCGGGTTCGCAGCGGCGAGCGTTTTTGGTGTGACTTCGGCAAACAACAGCAGTACCAGGGTCAGGAAGCCGGCTGCTATGGCGATTCCGGCATCACCATAGAGGCGATAGCCGAGATAGGTGGCCAGCTGGGTAATCAAAATGTTGATGAAATTATTGCCCAGCAGAATCAGCGTAATCAATTTGTCAGGGCGTTGCAGCAGTTCAACCGCCCGCAGCGCGCCACCGTGATTCTTGGCGGCCAGATGTTTTAGGCGATAGCGATTCAAACTCATTAATCCAGTTTCCGAACTGGAGAAAAAGCCGGATAGCAGGATGAGCGCGACGAAAGCGATCCACAGCCAAAGTAAGGGAATTTCGTTCAACTAGATTTGAACACTCATCATTAGAGGAGAAACTCGAGCACCAGTTTACTGCCAAAAAATGCCAGCATCAGGAAGGCGAACGAAGACAGGGTCCAGCGAATCGCTGTTCTGCCACGCCAGCCGAACTTGAGCCGACCAAACAGCAGTACACCGAGAATCATCCAGCCGACCATGGATAATGCGGTCTTGTGCACCAGGTGTTGGGCGAATATGTCTTCAAGATAGAGGAAGCCAGTCAACAACGAGGCACTCAGACACAGAAAGCCGAAGCTTAGAAATTGAAACAGCAGGGTTTCCATGTCGTGTAATGGCGGCAGGAAGCGAATAAATCCGCCCGGGTGATGTTGCCTAATCGATCGATCCTGGTAGGCGAGCAGTCCAGCCTGAAAGGCGCCCAGTGTGATCAGGCTGTAAGCGATTACCGACACCATGATATGTCCCTGTACGGCCTGGTTGCTGGTGATGATCAGGTGGTCGGCAAAGTGCTGATCGGCAATCAGGCCGGACAGACCGCTGATCGGAAACACCACTATCCCGAGGCTTTCAATGCGGCGGTACAAACTGCTGAGCAGAACTTGAATCGAGATCAACCATGCAATCAGTGAAAGCGATGTAAAGAATCCGAGATTGAGCCCGTTGGGCTGGATAATCAGGATATTCAGCGCGGCTGCCTGCAGCATCACGGCGAGTAGCGCAGGCGTAAGGGCGACCCAGCGTTGGTGCTGGGCGCTGCCGAGTTGTTTGAAAATTAAAATGGCAGACAGGCAGTAGAGCAGGGCCGCGAGCGCGCTTGCGATGGTGGGGAACATGGTTTTCGATCAGTGGTTCAAGCGGATAAGTGTAACTGAAAATTTGGGTTGTCGCACTAGTGTGACGTGCTGGTTGGCGCCTGTTCGTGGAGTTAAATGCTAACCGACTTTGTCTCGAGTTAATTCCCTATCGGGTTTGGATGAGCTATCCGGCGCGATTGAAGAGCGATTCACATGAGTCGTGGGCATTTCCGGCGGGTTAAATAATTACGCCAATCTCGTTGTGGTTTGCTATAAAATCGGAACAAGCATTGATTCCTTTCACGTTAGACTCACAGATTATAAATTCAAAACATGCAAATTAAGATACTTGGATGGGCGGGCGGTATCGGGGCGAATCTACGGACGACCTCATTTCTGGTCGATGACGATCTGTTGATTGACGCGGGTACCGGACTGGGTGATCTGCCGCTCAATGAGATGACCGGTATTCGTCATATTTTTCTGACTCATTCTCATATGGATCACATCGTCGGTTTGCCTTTGCTCGCCGATAGCATGTTCGGTGTGCACGACGAACCAATCATGGTGCACGCCCAGGAAGCGACGATTGAAGCGATCAAAGATCATATCTTCAACTGGGTGATCTGGCCCGATTTCTCAGAATTGCCTACCAGGGAAAAGCCGTCGATTCACTTTAAGGTAATGAATCCCGGTGATAAGGTCAGTATCCGTTCACGTGAAATTGAAATGATTCGGGTCAATCACACCGTCCCCGGGGTTGGTTATTGCCTGTCATCGCGCCGTGCCACAGTCGCTTTCAGCGGTGACACCACCACCAACGACAACCTTTGGGAAGTGCTTAATAGTTATGAAAACATCGATCTGTTGTTTGTCGAATCGGCTTTTTCCAACAATGACGTCGAGATCAGTAAGATATCCAAGCACTACTGTCCGAGCCTGCTGGGTGAGGATATATTGAAAACCCGCCATCGTCCGGATGTCTGGTTAACCCATTTCAAGCCAGGTGAAGAAGAGCTGATCTACCAGGAATGTGTCGCTGCCATGCCAGATTTTAAAGTGCATCAGCTCAAGGGCGGCGAAATCTTCAAATTCTGAGTTTCAGGAATTTAAATAACGCACTTCTCCACCGACGCCACGCTGTTATAATGTCGGCTTTGCGAATTAACGAGCTCCTTCGATGTTTGAAAGCCTGACCGACCGCCTGTCCCGAACCCTGAAATCCCTGCGTGGCCAGGGACGTCTCAGCGAAGACAATATCCGCGACAGCCTGCGCGAAGTGCGCATGGCGCTGCTTGAGGCCGACGTTGCGCTGCCGGTAGTCAAGGATTTCATCGAGGCGGTGCGCATCAAAGCGCTGGGACAGGAGGTCATCACCAGTCTGTCGCCAGGCCAGGCGTTGATCAAAGTGGTCAACGACGAGCTGGTTGCGATTATGGGTGAGTCCCAGGCAACCATCGATCTTGAACGCAAACCACCGATTATCATTTTGATGGCGGGATTACAGGGGGCGGGCAAGACCACCACCGTGGCCAAGCTGGCGCGGCGCTTGCGCGAGGTCGATAAGAAGTCGGTCATGGTGACCAGTGCCGACGTCTATCGTCCGGCAGCCATCGAGCAGCTGCGAACTCTGGCGCAGGAAGTCGGTGTCGATTTTCACAGCAGTACCAGTGATCAAAAGCCTGTAGCGATTGCCGGTGAAGCCGTCGCCGCGGCTAAACGCGCGGGCGCCGAAGTGCTGATCGTGGATACCGCCGGTCGACTCGCCATCGATCAGCAGATGATGGCAGAGATTCGCGCCATTCACGATGCTATCGATCCGGCTGAGACCTTGTTTGTCGTCGATAGCATGACCGGTCAGGACGCCGCCAACACCGCCAAGGCGTTTGACGATGCTTTGCCTTTGACCGGTGTAGTGCTCACTAAAACCGATGGTGATGCGCGTGGCGGTGCGGCCCTTTCGGTTCGCCATATAACCGGTAAGCCGGTCAAGTTCATTGGTTCTGGTGAGAAAACCGATGCGCTCGAGGCTTTCCATCCCGATCGTATGGCGTCACGCATTCTTGGCATGGGCGATATTCTGTCGCTGGTCGAGCAGGCGCAGGGGAAAGTCGACCATGAGAAAGCCGAGCGACTGGCGCGCAAGGTCAAGAAAGGCAAGGGATTCGATCTCGAAGATTTGCGCGATCAGTTCACCCAGATGGAGAATATGGGCGGGCTGGGTAGCCTCGTCGATAAGTTGCCGGGTATGGGTTCCGGTGTTTCTCAGGCCATGCAGAATCCGGCGCATAGCAAGCAGATGAAACGGATGGTGGCTATCATCGATTCGATGACGCCACTGGAGCGGCGCCGCCCCGAAGTGATAAACGGTTCACGCAAGCGCCGAGTTGCGCAGGGATCCGGAACCCAGATTCAGGACGTGAATCGCTTGCTCAAGCAGCATAAACAGATGCAGCGAATGATGAAAAAAATGGGAAGTAAGGGTGGTATGGCGAACATGATGCGCGGTCTTAAAGGCAAGCTACCACCCGGGATGTCATTTTAGCCCGCAATTCTCGCCACCCTTCGACTGCGCCGACGCTATGGCGCACCCTGTCAGACTTTCACTCGGTCGGAGCGCTCGACACAGTGTAACTATGCCTGCGCACTCTTCGGTCGTGAAAGTCTGGCAGAACACACCCTATCGCCGCTTCGCTATGAACGGTGGTGAGAAATGCGGGCTAGTCTGTATGAATCTGCGCCTGCGCGCTGGCCGCTTATTGCGACCCGCGGAGGCCGCATTGGTCATATTCCCGGTAAATCCTCCAAACAAAGCGGGATTTCTCCGAATCCCCCCTTAAAAATCGGGTTTGCGGACTTCACAGGCGATTTTATTTAGGTACAATACGCGGTCTTCTGACCCCTTGGTCAGCGTTAGCAGTCTGCCGAACCTAGGATGATCTACTGCGGCGGTGTGAAATCGGCCCATTTTCCCGATCTTTTTCGTTGCGTAGTTTCGACTATGCGCCTCAAAAGATCGAAAAAATGGGCTCAATTTCAAACGCGCCTCGCTACGATCCCCTAAGTGCGGCAGACTGCTTGACTATTGCCTGATGGCTGAAAATCGATATTGAGTCGATTTGCAGGACTTATTTTTTCGGAGATTTTTTATGGTTTCAATTCGACTGGCACGCGGTGGCTCCAAGAAGCGCCCGTTTTATCACATAGTGGTAAGCGATAGCCGTAGCCCGAGAGATGGCCGCTACATTGAACGCATCGGTTTCTACAATCCCCAGGCCCGTGGCCAGGAACAGGGATTGCGCATTGATGACGCCCGTATCGATTACTGGGTATCGAAGGGTGCGCAACCAAGCGATCGGGTAGCTAGCTTGATCAAGGGAGCACGCAAAGCTGCGGCTTAAACGGGTATGGACCAACACCTGGATGATTTGGTCTGTGTTGGACATATCCTCGGAGCGCAGGGAATCAAGGGCGGGGTAAGGATATTTTCCAACACCAGCCCGCGTGACAATATTGTAAAGTACAGTCCCTGGATTATTGAGCAGGGAGATGAACTTAAAGAGGTGAGCATAAGCGGACGCTCACAGGGCAAGAATATCGTAGCCCAGCTTGAGGGTTGCGAAAACCGCAGCGCAGCAGAAGCCCTGACCGGTTGTCGGATTTTGATAGATCCTGCGCAATTACCGGAGCTGCAGGCTGGGGAGTATTACTGGTCTGACCTGATCGGTTTGCAGGTAGAGTCATTGCAGGGCGAGCCACTTGGAGTGGTAGCCTCGATACTCGAGACCGGTGCAGATGATGTGCTGGTGTTAAGCGGCGAGCGGGAACGACTGATACCGTTTGTAATCGGTGACATCGTGCACGAAGTAGACCTTGAGCGGAAACGCCTGGTGGTTGACTGGTTGCCCGATTACTGAAATGCGGATCGATGTCATCACATTGTTTCCGTCGCTGGTGCAACAGGTGATTAGCTGCGGTGTGGTAGGACGCGCCGCCGAGCAGGGCTTGCTCGATTTGCATTGCTGGAATCCCCGGGATTACACCGTGGACAAGCATCGTACGGTCGACGACCGACCTTATGGCGGCGGGCCGGGAATGTTGATGAAGGTCCAGCCGTTGCAGGATACGATTCGCGCGGTACGTGAGCAAAATCCGCAAGCGCGACTGGTGTATCTGAGTCCGCAGGGGATGCTGCTAAAGCAGCGTAAGCTGTCGAGCCAGGTGGCGTTGGGATCGGTGATATTGTTATGCGGTCGCTATGAAGGTATAGATGAACGCCTGATCCAGCAGGAAGTGGATGAAGAATGGTCGCTGGGTGACTATGTTATCAGCGGCGGTGAGTTGGCGGCGATGGTGTGCATCGATGCGATGACACGGTTGCTGCCGGGAGCCCTGGGAGATGATGACTCGGCGCAGCAGGATTCGTTTAGTGAGGGTTTGCTGGATTACCCGCACTACACCCGTCCCGAGGATTACCAGGGAGATCGGGTGCCGTCGGTGTTGATGAACGGTAACCATCGAGACATCGTAGCCTGGCGAGAACAGCAGGCGCTCGGACGCACCTGGCAACGGCGTCC
>JAIBDO010000223.1 GCA_024686195.1 Gammaproteobacteria bacterium
CTGGACTTGCCTCTGGATGCCCCTGAAAACTGAAGGCGGCTTTGTCGGTGCGTTCCACCGCCTGCAGGCTGCCATCAAACAACGAACGATGCGTTGCCTTGAGCGTATCCGGCAGGCTGTCTTCATCGACCGCGAAACCATGATTCTGGCTGGTTATCATGACCACACCGGTGGCCAGGTCCTGCACCGGATGATTAGCACCATGATGGCCGAACTTCATTTTAATCGAGCGCGCGCCGCTGGCTATGGCCAGCAACTGGTGGCCGAGACAAATGCCGAAAACCGGCAGATCGGTTTGTAGTATTTTGCTGATCGCTTCGATCGCATAATCACAGGGCTCGGGGTCACCCGGTCCATTCGACAGGAAAACACCATCGGGTTGCAGTGCCAGCACTTCATCTGCTGAAGTTTTGGCCGGCACCACGGTCACCCGTGCGCCGCGTTCCGCGAGCATGCACAGGATATTTTTCTTGATACCGAAATCGTAGGCAACCACGTGAAATCGGGTCTCGGCATTGTCCTGGTAACCCTGCTCCAGCGACCAGCTTGACTGGGTCCAGCTGTAAGCTTCCTGCGTGGAGACAACCTGCGCGAGATCACAGCCGGCGAGCCCGCCAAACTCCCCGGCAGCAGCGATTGCGGCAGCTTCTGAAATGTCGTCACCCGCCATAATCGCACCGGATTGAGCACCCTGATCTCGCAGCAGACGCGTGAGTTTACGGGTGTCGATGTCGGCGATTGCGACGACGCCACGGGATTGCAAATAGTCCTGCAAGCTACCCTGGCTACGCCAGTTGCTTGCGAGCAGCGGCAGATCCCGAATAATCAGACCACTGGCGTGAATCCGCGTTGCCTCTTCATCTTCGTCATTGACGCCGGTATTGCCGATATGGGGATAAGTCAGGGTGATCAGCTGCTGGCAGTAGGACGGGTCGGTGAGGATTTCCTGGTAACCGGTCATAGCAGTGTTGAAAACCACCTCTCCGGCTGAAATACCGTCGGCACCGATCGATTTACCCGTAAAGATGGTTCCATCTTGCAGGGCTAGTATTGCTGGTTTAAACACGAAATCTCCAATTCAAAAAAATGCGCGCGCGCAGAAATGGGATGAACCGTTGGTTCTTCCCATCGATAAACTCGCGTAAGTTAACACTGCGAAGGCAGCATCTTCCTGAAAAAGCATTCTATGCGGATTGCAAGGATGAGTCTACGCCTGCCTCAAAAATTTGCTAAATTAAAGCCTCCGGGGCAGCCGCCAGGGAACAATGATCACCGAGATTGCATCTATGCCCACTAACCTGCATATTGCCTCGTTGTGCCGCATCACGGGTAGATTCGTCTGGACGCCGATCTGAACAAGTCAATACCGGGACAGGGCTCTGACCGATGATCGGTCGTGTTTTTTCTGCCTGCGAAACATTTAAAGTCACTTCTATCATTCAAAATCGATACGTCAAGGCCCGATCCCGACCGGTGAGATATGCAGGCTAATACCCATCAATTTGCGCGAGCCATCGCCTACGTGCTGCTGGCCATTCTGCTGTTTGATTTCCAGGGTGTCATTATCAAGTTTCTGGGCGATCGTTATCCGGTGCAACAGCTGGCTGGTTTTCGTAACGTCTTCGGCCTTATTCCCAGCATACTGGTCCTGCTGCTATCCAGCGAATGGCACGCTCGAGGTCGCAGGCTTAAAATTCGGCAATGGCGCCTCGGCCTGACGCGCGGGCTGTTTATCGCAATGGCACAGTACTGCTTCTACCTGTCGATTACCAAAATGGAATTAGCCACCGCGTCCACGCTTGCCTATATCAGTCCAGTATTGATCACTTTGCTATCGATCCCGATTCTCAGGCACAAGGTTGGGTTATGGCGCTGGGTGGCGGTGATTATCGGCTTTCTTGGCGTACTGATGATCATGAGCCCGGGCAGCGCGATCTTCACCCCCTACAGCCTGCTGCCCATCGGCGCCGCATTTGGCTATTCGCTGTCGACGGTCTGCGTGCGCCTGTTTGACGAACACAATCCGACCGCATTAATAAACATGTATGCATCCGCCGGCGCACTGTTCGGCGCGCTTGCGATCGTCTTCGCCACCAGCGGCTACCAGCCGGTGGAATCCCTGCACGACTGGGGGCTGTTAGTCTGCATGGGCCTGGTTGGCGGATTCGCCGTACTCGCGCTCATCAATGCCTATCGACTGGCCCGACCCTCAAGCCTGTCACCCTTCGAATACTTCGGCATTCCATTCGCCTTCATCCTGGGCTGGTTCTTTTTTGACGAAGCACCCTTCGAAAAACTGCTTCCTGGCGTTTTGTTTATCGTCGGCGGTGGCATGTTGATTGCCTGGCGGGAACATCGCAATCGTCACCAGTCGAACTTGAACGACACCGAATAGCTGTATTTCAGCCCCCTCCTCAGCTTTGTTGCTGCATACGTTCCTGCAACTGGTTTTCGCAGAACTCCACTGAAGTTAACATTTGCTGGGCATCTGCAAAACGCATGTATGGCTTTTTCTGCAGTGCCTTGACGATGATTGCACGGAGGCCTGGGGGTAAGGCGAGGTGATGCAATTCCGGTTCATGCTCGACAATTTTTTGCTTCAGTTCGGGCAAGCTGCTGGCGTAAAACGGCTGTTTACCGGTGAGCAGATGGTAAAGTGTCACCGCCAGTGAAAACAGATCGGAGCGCCCATCGAGCTTTCGGCCTTCGAGCTGCTCAGGTGACATATAGGCGGGTGTACCGATGATCAGATTGTCGGCCTGGCGCTGGCGGTGGTCAGTGTAGGCCGCGCCGAAATCAGTCAGAATATATCGATCAAGGTTCGTATCGTACATGATATTAGCGGGTTTAATGTCACCGTGGATGACACCGTGCCGGTGGGCCACCGCGAGCGCGTTCAACATCGCTTTCGATATGCGGATACATTCACCGACGGTCAGATACTCTCGCTTGCGCAGGCGCTGTGACATGGAATAGCCGGAAATGAAATCCATGGCAATATAAGCGCTGTCATCCTGCATTTCAGCATCGTGAATCTTGACGATATTCTTTTGATCGAGCTGAGCCACGACCTCGGCCTCATGCAACCAATGGCCTACGCGGTCGCGTTCGACCTTCTCGTCGCGTTGAATACGCATGACTTTGAGAGCCACTCGATTATGCGAGCGCATATCGGTGGCCTCGTAAACCAACGAGGTTGATCCTTTCGCAATTTTTCGCAGCAGACGATAATGCCCGACTATCGGTAACTCGGGTTCCGCGATCGGCAGTGATTTACCCAGCTTAAGCAAAATCGCACGGTTCTTGCGAATGTCCTCGATGCGTGTCACAAAATCATTGAGACCTGGGTCGTAAAGCGATAACCAGTGATAGAGATTTAACGCACTGGCCCAGTGCTTGCGCGATTCCAGCAACATTCCAAGCTCATAACCAACTTCCAGCATCTCATCACTGAAGGGACATTGTTTGAGCAGGGTTAGCGCTATTCTCAGATCGCCGCTGTCGAGGCGTGCACGCACGTCAGACAGGTCGACGCACCCCTGCTCTATGAATGGCGATGTTTTGATTCCCTGATATTGGTCGCTGCACCAGAAGATCGTGGAAGCCAATAGCATCACCAGTGCAGGAAACATAACGGGAAAGAACAGTTGAAAAAATAATGCGAGAACGACTTCCAGCATCAACAGAGCGAACAGAATCAGGATGACGGTCAGTACTGATAATGCAGTCGTCGGCGAGCGCGTATAGCGGCGTACATACATCGCCAGGATCGCCCCGTATATCAGTAACAGGACCCATTGTGGCGTGACTCGAATCGACTGAACTGGCAGCGGCTCCTGGCTTACCGGTTGCAGTTCGAGTATGTGCAGAAAAAGTCCATACTCGAATTCCGAGACCATAGTGGTCAGGCTCAGCAGAAACGTGAAGCACCAGAGAATTACGATAAGGCCTAGTTGCCAGGCTCGGGATTTGAAACTAAACACAGTTCGGCGCTGCAGATTCGGGGGAGTGATCATGCGACAGATCGGGAATCGACGCAAATACTGTCTGTATGCGACACCGAGTGAAATTGGCAGTTTACTTCCGCCTTCGAATTTCCGACGATAACGAATACCCGCCCTGCAGGGTTGCGCTAGAAGATATTTTCCATAACCAGGGAAGTCTTTAAGCCCGACTATGCCAGCCCGGGATCAATCCAGTTAACCGTAGGATACAGTTTTAAAATGGGAAATCGATTATCCAAAGTTGTGACTCGCACCGGCGATGAAGGTACCACCGGTATGGCCGATGGAAGTCGCCTCCCGAAAAACGATGCACGCGTGCATTGCCTGGGCGAAGTCGATGAACTCAATGCCCATATAGGCGTCGTGCTCAGCCTGCTGGAAGACGGCCCAGCCCAGCACACCCTGTTTTCGATTCAACACGATCTGTTCGATGTCGGTGCAGAACTGTGTCAACCAGGAAAACAGTTAATCACCGATGACTATGTCCTTGCCCTTGAACAAAGTGTCGAGACATTGAATGCAGATCTTCCCGCGCTGAAAGAATTCATCCTGCCCGGCGGAACTCCAACCGTCGCTGCTATTCAACTGGCACGCACCGTTTGCCGACGCGTTGAACGCGGCATGGTGGAACTGGACAGCCAGGAAACACTAAACCCGGCAACCTGTCGCTACATCAACCGCCTGTCGGATCTGTTGTTTATTCTTGGCAGATCTCAGGCGTATCTCGATGGCAGCGGTGAGGTTTACTGGAATTCGAAGTTTTCGCGCCTGAATCGAAATACCTGAAGCATCATGGACAAGCCCGACGCGGCTTGCAGTCACACTTGATGATCCCAACTGAAGCGGGTCAGAGCTTCACGGTAAATCATCACGGCACAGAAACTCAAGCGCCAGCCTACTGAATTCAAGCGGCTGTTCGGCGTGCAACCAGTGCCCCGCAGCGTCGATCGTCGCGATACTGGCGTTGCTGAAATGGCGTTTGATGACGTCGATCTCGGCGCTACCGACGTA
>JAIBDO010000091.1 GCA_024686195.1 Gammaproteobacteria bacterium
ATGCGAGGCTATAAATTTCAGGAAAAACTGGCCCCAACTGGCACAGTCGAACTCGGATGCCCAAGCGGGCAATGGCTGCCCCTTGATCATGCGAAACAGGCTGCCGCGCTGGTAGGGGCGATTGATCAGCGTCGCAATACCGCGTTCATGCGCGATCGGCAATAGGCGCTGCTCCGCATCGCGATTGCCGATGTTGTAACTGAACTGGACGAAGTCTAGCGGCTGCTGTTGCAGGATGGTTACCAGTTCGTCGTGATAGCGGCCGTGCGAGGTGGTGATGCCGATATACCGAATTCGACCCTGCGCTTTCCACTCCTGCAGCGTTTCCAGCTGTACCTGCCAGTCGCGCAGGTTGTGAATCTGCATCAGGTCGATACGTTCGCTACCAAGCCTTTGCATCGATCTTTGCATTTGTTCAATGCCCTCGGATTTGCCATAGGTCCAGACTTTGGTGGCAGTGAACAGGGATGCCTTGTTATCCACGGCCTGCAGTAACGCACCGGTAACCGCTTCGGCACTGCCATACATCGGGGAAGAATCGATCAGTTGTCCGCCATTGTCGAAAAAAGCACGCATTACCCCGAGCAAGGGCGATTGCACTGCGGCATCGGCGCTCACGTCGAAGGTGCGCGAGGTGCCGAGACCGATGACTGAAAGTTTTTCTCCACTCGAGGGGATGATTTTTTTAATGGGGTCAGATTGAGCGGCGGCAATGCAACTGCTCGCAAACGGCGAAAGCGCAGAGGCAACGGCTGTGGCCTGCAGGAAGCGGCGTCGGGAAAGGCGAGGTTTCATAGTCATGTCTCCGAAGGTTGCGCAGCAGCATCTTGCGCGCGATTTTGATGATTCTCATAGCTGACGCCAAGGAATATAGCGACCAGCGTCCAGATTAATGCGAACACCGCGGCCACCATAGCGATCGCACCGAGGCCCAGACCAATCCCCTGCGCCAGGCCTGTATATGTCCAGCCGGCGAGTACGTCGCCACCGCGATAGACCACGATATCGATAACGGGTTTGGTTTTGAAGCGGGTGCCCGGTGTCACGCTGGTGAACAGCATTTCCCGCCCGGGACGGGTGATCGCGTAGTTACCGGCGCGGCGCACAATCTGCAGGCCGATCAGCAATAACAAACCAGGTGCAATGGCGACCGCAAGCCAGCCACCAACCAGCAGTAGCGGGACCAGTGCCAGGGTTACCGCGAGACCGCAACGGGTTGCCAGGCGGTTGGTTACGAACACGGCGGTGAGAATGGAAAGTGAATTGACTGCGAGGTCCATCATGCCCCAGTACTGTGCGCGGGTAGCGCGGTCGTATTCGGCCATCACATTTTTCAGTTCGAAATAAACGAAGCTGCTCATCATGGTGTACAACAGCAGAAACAGGGCAATCGCCAGCAGAAAGCGATGGCATAGCAAGTCGACGAAGCCGTCAAAGAAATCACCACCGATCACCTGTAAGGATTTTGGCGCCGGATTGCCTGTGTTTGCCTGTGTCCTGTTTGCAGCAGTCTGGCGTTGACGTTCGAGGAAGAAAATGATGGGAATGATCAACAGTAGCATCAATGCCGCGATCAGCAACAGGTTATAAACTCCAATCTGGGTGCCCAGAAACACGGGAATCAATGGACCGCTTACGGCACCGATGCTGGCACCGGCTCCAAACAGGCCGAACAGGCGTTTCGATTGCGCGCTGCTGTACAGATCCGACATGAAGCTCCAGAACACGGAGACGTGGAACAGGGCGAAGAAGCTGACCCAGATATAGAATGACTTGTCGATCAGCTGATGGTTATCAAGACTCTGGGTGGCAATGTAAAACAGGCCGAAAGAGACGGCGAAAAACAGGTAAACACCCGGCACCAGTCTGTTCAGTGAAACCCGGGAGGCTATCCAGCCATAGACCAGCACCGCGCCGCCACTGATAAAGAAATTCAGCGTCCACAACCAGCTCAGCTCGACATCACTCCAGTCGCTTGCCATCGCATCGCGCACGGGACGTAGCACGTAGTAGGAGGCCATCAGAATGAAAACAAACAGGAATGACAGCAAGGCAGAGGCGATTTCGTCGCGTTCGATTTTAAACAGCTTGCTAAATGTTCGTTGCAAGTATGCCGGCATGATTCTCTAATCGTGACAGGTTGATCCGCAGTATAACCGGGTAGACCGATGCAATGGACAGGTAGTTCGGCCACCATGATTTACCCTTGGCGGCGCTATCGTTCAAATTTTGCGAACAAACGATGGAGCCGAGTTACTGTCTTAAGCTTGCCATCTCTATGACGCCTTAGCCGATTTTAGCCAGATCAGGGACGACCTCGACATTAGCCTGTAACAGCAGAATCTGTGGGTCGGCCTTGATTTTTGAATCCCGATTACCGCCGCCAAGGACCACGTATTGGCAATCCATGACGGCCGCATCGATCCACAGCGGAAGCCCACGAGGCAGACATAACGGGGTGACGCCGCCGATTTCCATGCCGGTGAGTTCGCGAGTCTGCTCAGCGCTGGCAAAGGATACCTTGCGCGCACCCAGCTTCTTTCGCACCGTGTGATTGGTGTTCAGTCGATGCGTCGCCAGCAGCACGCACAACGCATACTTTTCAGCACCTGTTTTCGAGCGCACCAGTATGGCATTGGCCGAATTTTCCAGAGCAACATCATAGTGCGCGCAAAAAGCAGCGGTATCGGCCAGTTGGGGATCGCAGGGCCATATTTCGTAGGGCAGCCCGGTTTGTTGCAGGAACAGATCAATTTCAGGCAGTGTGGCAGTCATCAAACGGATTCTCGTTGCGGTCGAAAAAGCTATGATAACATCGACATTTTTGCGGGGGCGGTACTCTTTGAATTTCGCTAACCACGAATTTATCGTGGATTTTGTTTAAAGGGTACGACCTCAATGTCGCTTACTTAAGCACAACCCCATGACATTCGTTCTGGTCGGGAGAAGGCGGATGATTGGGGGTATTTTTTGCGAAGTAAACCGCAGGCGGCGAAGCCGCCGAGGCATTCGCGAAAAATACCCCCAATTATCCGACCGCAGTCGGACTCTGGATGCATCAGCGTTTTTACTTAAGCAAGTGCCATTAGGGTGCGGCCTCACTAATTTGAGAAACAGGACGATATGAACATGAAGCTTTCCGATTTCAAGATGTTGACGTTTGACACCTATGGCACCCTGATCGACTGGGAGTCGGGGATATACAATGGCCTCGGACCCTTGCTTGATAAGCTGCCCATCAATTTGAGTCGGGACGAAGTGCTGGAACTCTTTGCGGAGTATGAGAGGCAACAACAGGCTGATCATCCACAGCAGCTTTACAGTTCGGTGCTGGCCGATGTCAGCCGTGCGATGGCAAAGAAGTGGCAGCTTAAAGTCAGTGACGATGAGGCCTTCGACTTTGGTCGCTCGGTCAAGCACTGGCCCGAGTTTGCCGACTCTGCCGCAAGCCTGGAGTATCTGCGCCAGCATTACCTGATGGCGACCGTGACCAATTGCGATCGTATCAGTTACATGGGTAGCAATGCGCGCCTTGAAATTGAATGGGATGGCATTTATACGGCGCAGGACATCGGTTGTTACAAGCCGAATTTGCGCAACTTTGACTATATGTTCGAGCGTGCAAGGCGTGATCTCGGTGTTTTGCCGCACGAGATTCTGCACGTTGCACAATCGCTGACGCATGACATGGTGCCGGCCACGCAGATGGGCATGACCAAGGTCTGGATAAACCGCCGCCACAATGTCGAGGGCCTCGGTGCTACCGCGCCACCACATGGTGAATATACGATCGAATATGAGTTCAACAGCATGGCCGATTTTGTCGCTGCGCATCAACAGGAAATGGCTTAGCCAACCGGGTAGATCGCTGTGCCTGTATTGCCGAGAAATATTCCTCTGCGCCTGATGTTACTACTGGCTTGCCTGCTGGCAGCCGGACCCCTGTTGGCGGCGGATTCACAGTTGACTGATATGGCGTTGGTGAAGGCGTTACGTGCGGGCGGTTTCAATATCTATTTCCGCCATGTCTCGACCGACTGGTCGCAAAGCGACGATGTGCGCGAGGCCGATGATTGGCGTTCCTGCGATCCGCTGCGCATGCGCCAGTTATCGCCAGCTGGTCGTGCCACAGCCAGGGCGATTGGGGAGGCTATGCGGCAGCTCGACATCCCGGTTGCCGAAGTGCTGGCAAGCCCCTATTGCCGCACCGTTGAAACTGCGGAACTGATGGGCCTGGGTAAGGTTATCGAATCAATACAGGTCATGAATATGCGTTCGGCTGACTATGTCGGCGGCCGTGCCAGCGTCGTGGCGAGCGCGCAGGCATTGCTCGCCAGTGCGCCCGGTGCTGCGGTTAACCGAGTCATCGTTGCGCATGGGAATGTCGCGCGCGAGGCGACGCCGGCCTATCCGGGGGAAGGTGAGGCACTGGTATTCGAACCCGATGCGGCGGGTGGATTTGTACTGCGCGGACGCATTGCGGTGGGCGACTGGGCGCGGCTGGTGAAACTGACCAATGGGTGATGGGTGATGCGCTAGCGGCGTTGCCGTGCAGCAAGCCCCATAACCATGGCAACCAGGCGCGCGGCTACCAGTGCTCCGCGTCCGCCGATATCAGCCCCCGGCATCAGTTCGGCGAGGTTGAAGCCGCAAATTTTCGCTTTGTCTGCGGCGGCCTGCAGGATGTCGAGAATTTGCCAGTAGGAAAATCCTCCCGGAGCTGGGCCAATGACTGCCGGCACTACTGCTGGATCCATGACATCGATATCGAGTGCGATGTAGAGATTGGCACTAGCTGAAATCGACTCGATAATCGGATCTATGCCGTTGCGCATTACCTCACGCATGGGAAAGAATTTAACACCCCAGTCGAGCGCGTCCTGACGATCTCCCGGCCTTGCGCTGCCGATGCCGCGCGCGCCGACCTGAATGATGTTTTCCACCCAACCCATTTCCGAGGCCCGACGCATGTTGCTCGACAGGCCCTGTGTTTCGCCGTTGACTTCGTCACGCCAGTCGATGTGAGCATCGAATTGCAGAATGGTCAGCGGCCCGTGCTCACGGTAGGCCGCAAGAACTGGAATCGGAATCGAGTCGTCACCACCGAGCACCAGTGGCACCGCGCCGGCGTCGAGTATGTTGGCGACATGTTGTTGAATGGCTGCGCGGTTGGCGGCAAAATCGGTTTCGCTGTAGTCGAGATTGCCCCAGTCGCGCGCGCGAACATCCCCGGGTAACAGGAAACCATCGATATCAAAATCGTGGTGCCCGAGGACGCCGGGCCAACCGAAGGCGCTGCGTATCGCATCGGGTGCCGTGGCGCAGTAGTTACCGACACTGGTGTAGGGTGTCGCCGCCGGTGCGCCGAGCAGGATGATGTCGGCATCACCGGCATCACCGGGTTTTGCCAGCGGTAGATCGAAAAAGCCGCCGCTTGGCTCGCCACCAAACATGGCTTTCATTTTGGGTGAAGGTTCCTTCATCGGCTTATTCCTTAATCTCTGTGCGCGGGTAGTAGCGCTCGAGACTGAACAGTTGAATCGAGTGCGTTTGCCCTCGCACGGTAGTCTCGCCAACCTGAATCAGCCCGCTGTTTTCGATTTGCTTTGCCGTCGATTCCGATACCAGCAGGCGGCTGCCATGCTCCTTGTTGAGCGCCTCGAGACGAGCAGCCAGGTTGACCGCATCGCCGTGAACCGTGTAGTTCAGTCGCCCCTTGGCGCCGATTGCACCGGCAACCACCTCGCCGCTATTGATACCGATGCGCATCTTGAGCGCCACATCGTCATAGCGATTGATGCTTACTTCGTCGAGCATTTCGCAGGCGGCCGTCAGCGCATTGGTCGCATGCGCGGGGTCGGTAATCGGGACATTGAAGGTGGCGAGAATGGCATCGCCCTGGAACTGCGTCACGACGCCGCCCCGATGCTCAAGAATATCCACCATTGCCGAGAAATAGGCATTCAGGACAGTAACGATTTTGACCGGGCCGAGTGTCTCGGTAAGTTTGGTAAAGCCCTCGATATCGCAGAATAGAATGCTTGCCTGGGTCTGCTGTACCGGAATATCGCCACCGCCACTGAGCAGTGAACTGGCCACCTTCTCCGGTACGAAGCGACCCAGGGTTTCGCGAATCAGCGCGCGTTCGCGCAAACCGATGATCATGCTGTTGAAGGCGTTGCCGGCTTCGTCGAGTTCGCGAATGTGGCTCGCGCCGAGTGGTGCGAGGTCGTCGATGTCGCCGGCGTTGACGGCGTTGGCCGCGCGCGAAATCCTGCTGATCGGCACGCTGATGCGTCGACCGAGTATAAGGGTGGCAATAATCGCGAGTATCAGCACGGCGATACCGGCAAGCAGTGCCCTGGTGAGATTATCGGCTTGATCATTTTCGATCAGGGTGGTGTTCAGATACACGCCAATGGTCCATGGCAGGGGACCGAACCCTTCGATGTCCCGATACAGGAACAGGTAGTACCGGTCACCCCAGAACACCCCGCTCGCCTCGGTATCGCTTAGAGCAGCGGAAATGAATGCAGCGTCTTCATCAGGGGTCCAGATGCGCTGCAATACCAGGTCGTCGAACTCGTCGATGGTTTGCAGTGGCTGGTCGGAGTTACCGATGCCGATCGATGGATGTGCGAGGACAAAGTCGCGGTTATAGAGTACGAATGGTGTGACACCGGTGCTGGTATGGGCACTTGACAGGTAGCTGGACAGATCGCGCACACTGACGATTTGTGCGAAGACACCAATGAAGCGACCGGCCGAATCACGCAGCGGAATATCGTGCAATAGCGTGGTGGAGTCGGTGCTTTCTTCAAAAATCGGTGCACGCCAGCCAGGGCCGGACGCAGATTGCGATTGTTTCAGGTAATCCTGCATCCAGGGTTTCTGCGACCAGTCCTCGGTTATGGCAAGGCGTTGCGGCCGCGACCAACGCCGACTGATACCCTCGGCCGTAATGATGGCGATGCCGGTGACCTGGGGTGTGGCGGCGAGCACGCCGAAAAAGTACGCGTCGAGAGCTTTGGGATCGGATAAATCCGTTACATCTTCGGCAACCCACAGGGCTTGATTGCGCACCGGTTGCAGGCGTTCGGCGAGGCTGTTCTGCAGGGTGTCGATGAGGGTTCTCGACTGATCGGCCCACAGCAAGCGCGTGGTTTCGGCCGCCTGGTTCAGCCCGAGGTAGAGCACCAGGCTGATACTCAGGGCGAGCAACGCGCTGGTGCCGAACACCGTAATCACGGTGATCGAGATGCGATACCGGTAGGACATCGTGTAATGGAGCTCCGCAGGCCTGAAACAAACGCTAACTTAGAACTTGTTGGGGTAGCAGGTCAAGGGCTGAAGATTTCTACCGCCAGGTCACGGCCAGTCAATTGACGCGACAACAGTTCAGCGCGTCGCTGCACCTGCTCGATGTTAGCCAGTTTCACATGTCCGAAACCGCGCATTTTTAACGGCAAACCGGCCATTTCGACAGCTATAGTCAGGTTTTGCGCGTTGATCTGCGTAAGCATCAAGTCGACATCCTGTTCGTATCGGGAGATCAGGGCACGTTCGAGTTTACGCTCTTCGCTATAGCCGAAAATATCGAATCTGCCGCCTCGTAACCCTTTGAAGCGGGCCAGTTGGCGAAACAGGCCCAGCATCCAGCCGCCGAATTCACGCTTCAGTGCTGCGCCGGTAACCGGGTCGCGTTTCGCCAGCAGCGGCGGTGCCAGGTGAAAACTCAAGCGATAGTCACCCTCGAACTGGGCATCCAGCGACTTCTCGAAGTCACCGTTGCTGAACAGCCGCGCCACTTCGTATTCATCCTTGTAGGCGAGCAGCTTGTGATAGGCCTGCGCAACCGCTCGCGTTAACGGCTGTTCGGCATTGCCAGGCAAGGGTTGCAGTTCGCTTTCGCGCCGGCGAACACGTTCGACCAACCGCAGGTAACGATCGGCGTAGGCCTGGTTTTGATAATCGGTCAGAAAATTAACGTTGCGCGAAATCAGGTCATCGATACTTTCAGTATTGGAATCACCAGACGGGGTAATGTCGAGCCCTGCTGCGCGCATGACCGCCGTTGCGTCGAGTACCTGGCGTCGTCCCCATAAAAAGGCCTGACAATTTTTATCGACAGCGACGCCATTCAGTTCGATGGCTTCAGTGATGGCTGCCGCTCCGATGGGTATCAGCCCATGCTGGTAGGCGACACCGAGCAGAAAGAAGTTGGCAAAAATCGCGTCACCCATGAGCCGGGTCGCAATGGTAGTGGCGTCCACGAAACGGCTACGACCGGCGGAGATTTCAGCGCTGATCGCCTCTTTCATTTCGTTTAACGGGAATTCGGCATCCGGGTTATGGGTAAATTCGGCGGTCGGCGACAGGTATTGGTTGACCACGGTATGAGAGTGTTCCCGGTTTAGCCTGGACAGTGCATCGTTGCCGGCCGAGACCACCAGGTCAGCGCCGAGCAACAGGTGAGCTTCGCCCGCAGGAATGCGCATGGCGTGAATGGCCGCCTGGTTTCGAGCGACACGCACGTGGGCAGTGACGGCGCCGAATTTCTGCGCCAGCCCGGTCTGGTTGAGCACCGACACGCCCCGCTGTTCGATATGCGCGGCCATGCCGAGAATCGAGCCTACGGTGAGAATGCCGGTGCCACCGATGCCGGTGAT
The DNA here is from genome assembly GCA_024686195.1 of Gammaproteobacteria bacterium. Lineage (GTDB taxonomy): Bacteria > Pseudomonadota > Gammaproteobacteria. The sequence continues at coordinate 8,670 of JAIBDO010000091.1, forward strand.
CAGGATATTAAACGGTCCTTCGACCCGGACGCGTTGCGGTTCGGCGGGTTCTGGCCAGGCGCTGGCCTGGTCGCCTGTCTGCAGGTTCGCCTGGTGTTTGCGTAACTGTCCACCGTGGACTGAAACGAAACTCGGACAGAACCCGCGCACACAGGAGTAATCCTTGTTACAGGCGCTCTGGTCGATGGCGCGCTTGCGCCCCAGTGGTGTCTGTTTGGGAACGATGGACAGGCAGTTCGACTGTACCCCGCAGTCGCCGCAGCCCTCGCACACGGCATCGTTGATGAAAATGCGACGGGGAGGATCAACCAGGATGCCTTTCTTGCGTCGGCGGCGCTTTTCCGCTGCGCAGGTTTGTGCATAAATCAAGGCGGTGCAGCCTTCGGTGTCACGTAATTCAAGCTGAATCGAGCCGAGTTGATTGCGGTGCGTGATGCTGACGCCCTTGAGCTTTGCGATTCCGGTGCCTTGATAGTTTTCGGGCTGGTCCGATACCAGGGCAATTCTGTTAACACCTTCGGCGCGTAATTGCGCGATCATCTGTGCGACTGACATCGCGCCATCCAGAGGCTGTCCGCCGGTCATCGCAACGGCGTCGTTGTAGAGAATTTTGTAGGTAATATTGACGCCGGAAGCGACCGCGGCACGTATCGCCAGCAGGCCGGAGTGGAAATAAGTACCATCGCCAAGATTCTGAAACACATGCTTGCGTTCGGTGAACGGGGCCTGTCCCAGCCACGTCGCGCCCTCGCCACCCATTTGCGTGAACGTCTCGGTGCCGCGGTCCATCCAGGTCGCCATGTAGTGACAACCGATGCCGCCAAAGGCCACGCTGCCCTCCGGCACCACGGTGGAGGTATTGTGTGGGCAGCCGGAGCAGAACCAGGGTTTGCGCTCGGTGCGCTCGCGTTGACTGGCAAGCGCGGTTTCCTTGGCTTCGAGGAATTCAAGGCGTTGGTGAATCGCTTCACTGTCATAAAATCGCGCGATTCGCGCAGCGATGACGCGTGCAATCATCGCAGCTGTCAACTCACCGAGGTTGGTCAACAGCAGCTTGCGCTGCTCATCGTATTCACCGACCACGCGTGGGCGTTTGTCGACCGGCCAGTTATAGAGTTGCCCGGTGAGTTGATCTTCAATAACGCTGCGTTTTTCCTCGATCACCAGGATTTCATCGAGACCTTCAGCAAACTTGTGAGTCATGACTGGCTCGAGTGGCCAGCTCATGCCGACCTTGAACAGGCGGATGCCAATCTGTGCCGCGAGTGCTTCGTCGATGCCGAGGTCCTCGAGAGCCTGCAAGGTATCCAGATAGGATTTGCCGGTGGTGATAATACCAATCCTGGCCTTGTTGCTGTCGATGGTGATGCGGTTCAGGTTATTCGCGCGCGCAAACGCTCTGGCTGCATAAATCTTGTCACGTTGCAGGCGTTCTTCCTGAGCCATCGGCGTGTCCGGCCAACGGATGTGTACACCACCCTCCGGCAGGTCATAGTCCTCGGGTATCACGACCTGGACCCGGCCCGGGTCTATCTCGGCCGATATCGCGGCGTCCATATTTTCGGTAATGGCTTTCAGGCCGACCCAACACCCGCAGTAGCGTGACAGCTCCCAGCCCAGCACACCGAGATCCAGCACTTCCTGTACATCCGCCGGGTTCAGTACCGGCACGGTGGCGCCGATAAACATGTGATCGCTCTGATGGGGTAGCGTGGACGATTTGCAAGCATGATCGTCGCCGACCACCGCCAGCACCCCGCCGTGCGGCGCGGTGCCGAAGGCGTTAGCGTGTTTGAGCACATCCATGCTGCGATCGAGCCCGGGACCCTTGCCGTACCACATGCCGAAAACGCCATCATACTTCGCGCCGGGAAACAGTCCGACCTGCTGACTGCCCCAGACAGAGGTCATGGCGAGGTCTTCGTTGACTCCGGG
>JAIBDO010000209.1 GCA_024686195.1 Gammaproteobacteria bacterium
ACCCGCCAGCCCCGATAAGAAGCCGAGGTACATGACTTCCATGATGTGACTGGCTTCGTGGGTCATCGAAATGACATAACTGCCGATGCAGCGCTGCCCGATCTGGCTGCGCATTTGATGGATCGTCGCGAATACCTCGAGGACTTCACGACTGTCATCCGTCAAGTTAGCGAGTTCGAACACGGGCTTGCGGTTATCGCGAATGGCCGCGGCGAGCCATTCAAGTCGACCGGTTTCGTTGAGTTCCAGGTAGTTCACGTCAGCCTGTTGCAGAATCTCGGCGATCGTCTGGCTGTGGCGGGTTGATTCCTGCCGCAGGTCCAGCGATACCAGGTGGAAGCCAAACGTTTCGGCGATGCGAATAGCATCCTGCAACTCGCCCTTGGCCGCAGCGAAATCACCGTGCGAGGTTAACGAGTCACGAATCGAATAAAGGTCGGCGAGGTAATCATCGGCACTCGCGTAGGCATGTTCGCTGTCAGGGGTTTCCGCGTTGCGCAACTGATTGCGGATTATTGCCAGATTCTTGCGCAGGCGATAATGCATGTGGTAAAGCTTGCGTCGATAGACTTCATCGACAAACTGATCACGACGCTGATCGAAGCCTTTGACGCCGAGTGCTTCATCGCGCTCAAGACCGCGTTGAAACTCATCGCTCGGGGTGAACCAACGCGTCGACATGGTCAGCACCTGGGTGAGGCGATAGACCAGCCTGATGTGCTCGCTGAGGATTTCTTCGGCGTGCATGCGCAGGGCGGTGCGCGTGAGCTCGGCCGTCACGAAAGGATTACCGTCACGGTCGCCGCCGATCCATGAACCGAACTCAATGAAACTGGGAATAGAGACCACCGGGTTACCCTTGTCGTCCTCGCCGTAGGTATTCAGTACGGCGCGTTCCAGATAGCGATAATCACCTTTCACGGCTTCGAACAGGCTGCGCTGGAAGTAGTGCAGTCCCATCTTGATTTCATCGATAACGGTTGGCTTGCTGGCGCGCACTTCATTGGTCAGCCACAGAGTTTCGATCTGCAGCTGCAATGCATCGATCAGGTCATCGCGGTCGAACTGGCTCAGGCGCGGGTCGGTGAGCTGGTCGATGATGGTGAAGACCTCGCGCTGATGGTCCATGATGGTGCGTCGCCGTGATTCGGTCGGGTGTGCGGTAAACACCGGTTTGTACAACAGCCGGTCGCACAGGGTCTGCAATTGTTCAACGCTGATGCCCTGGTCCTTGAATCCTTCCAGTGTATGGTGAAAGGAACCGACCCAGGTCGCATGACCCTGTTGCTGGACCGAGTTACGTCGCAGGCGATGCAGGTAATCTTCCTCGGCTATGTTGACCAGATTGAAGTAAAGCGTGAACGCGCGCACCACCTGGCTGATAACAGCGGGTTTCAGTCCGTTGATCAGCTTGATCAGCGCTTTGCGCCGGGCCTCGCTATCGCGTTTGCGCAGCTGGATAAAACCAGTGCGCAATGACTCCACCGCATGAAATACCTCGGGTGTTTCATGCTTGAGTAAAACATTGCCAACGAGTTTGCCGAGCAACTTTACCCGCGAACGTAATTCCTTGTCTGATTTGACCTCGAAGGAGGTAGCGGGAATGGACATAGGTAATTTCCGAGGGATGATCCAGGCTGATTGAGATCCGAGTATATCAAAGCCGACTGTCGCTTATGTTTAAAAACCGCTTTGCAACATGGCTAAAGCGACGTGAATAATTTATCGGCGGCGGTAGCTTTGGCCACGGTGCTGAGGTATAAATCCACCATGTTGATATACACACCCGAATCGGTTTATAAGCTGGACCATGCGGCGGTAGCTACAGATGGCTTCAGCGAACCCGAACTGATGCAACGCGCGGGAGAGCGGGTGTGGCGCGAGATCGATGCGCGCTGGCCCGGGCTTAGCCGTATCACGGTGTTCGCCGGTGCCGGCAACAATGGCGGCGATGCTTTTGTGGTCGCCTTGCAGGCAGGCGCCCAGGGCGTCGAGGTGCAGCTGCTGGTGCAGGGTGACCTTTCAAGACAATCCGCTACCTCGCGTCATTTTCGTGATCTCTGGCAACAAGCTGGCGGCGCATGTGACTCCTGGCAGGGGCAAAGCATTAGCGGTGAGCTGATCGTCGACGGCCTGCTCGGTATCGGCCTGCAACGGGAACTCGATCAAAACTGGCAGGATCTGGTCGGCACTATCAACCAGGCCCCACAACCCTGCGTGGCGATCGATATCCCGTCCGGCCTCAACGGCCTGACCGGCATTGCCCAGCCGCTGGCGATTAACGCGCAATTGACGGTTACCTTCATCGGGCGCAAATGCGGCCAGTTTCTCGCCGATGGGCCGGATCATTGTGGCGAGCTGGTATTTGATGACCTCGGCATTTCAAGCCGGGTTGGCAGCAGTCAGACGGCGGCACTCGAGGCGATCGAAACCTGTGAGTTGCCGGCAGTGCGCAAGCGCAACTCGCACAAGAATCACTATGGCAACCTGTTGATTGTTGGCGGAGATCTGGGAATGAGCGGGGCCGTTGCGCTGGCAGCGCAGGCAGCACTGCGCAGTGGTGCAGGCCTGGTCACCGCGTTGGTTCACCCTGATTGCCAGGCAAATCTTGCTGCCTTTCCTGAAATCATGGTGCTGGGCTGGGACGCACTCGAAGCGCGCCTGGCCGATGCCAGCGTGGTGGTGGTCGGTCCGGGTCTCGGCCGCACTGCCGATGCGCAGCACTGCCTTGAATTGTTGCGTGAAGCGCGCCAGCCGATGGTCATCGACGCCGGCGCGCTCGATGCCGCTTTTCTGCAATCGATGACTTCCGCTGGCAGCCAACGCGTGATCACCCCTCATCCTGGCGAGGCGGCTGCCTTGTTGTCCTGTTCCACGGCGGAAATCCAGGCAAATCGAATATTATCCGCACAGCGCCTGGTCGAAACCTTCGCCATGACGACCGTGCTGAAGGGATCGGGCACTCTGGTGACAGGAGCGGATGTGCTGATACCCGCGATCAACACGCGCGGTAATCCGGGTATGGCGACCGCGGGCATGGGTGACGTATTATGCGGAATCATCGCAGCGTTCCTGGGGCAGGGGCTCGATGCTTTTTCTGCTGCAAGATCAGCGGTTTATGTCCATGCACTTTGCGCCGAGGAATATGCCAGGGAGAGCGATGAGAGTGGTCTGCTTGCCAGTGATATCATCGGTCTGATTCCGCAAATCATCAAGCAACTCAGGGATGTCGAATAAAGCGTTGTCGAACACTGACCGGTCAATGGCTAGCGAACTAATGGCTACCCAACTAATTAGTAACGAACAGGAAATGCGTGCCTTCGGTGCGCGTTTGCTGAGTGTCTGTGACCATGGAGGGGTGATTACCCTCAGTGGTGAGCTGGGCACGGGTAAGACCACTCTGGTGCGTGGTGCCCTGCAATCGCAGGGTATCGTGTCGGGCGTGCGCAGCCCGACCTACACCCTGGTTGAGTATTATCCGCTGGACCGTTTCGCCGTCGCTCATTTCGACCTGTACCGGCTGGGCGACGCGGAAGAACTCGAATACCTCGGCTATCGCGACTATCTCAATCCGGAAACCTTGTGTCTTATCGAGTGGCCACAACGCGCCGAGGGTTACCTGAATGCGGTGGATCTGGCGATCGAACTCGATTATGACGACGCTGGACGGCGCCTCAAGCTGGTCGCTGGCAGTGACTGGGGAGCTGGGCTGATAGCAAGGTTAAACAGGGTGGAATCCGGATAAATCTTCACTTCTAGTTTAGGTATCCGCACTATCTAGTTAATAAATATAGAAAAAGTGTTGATTTATCTTGCTGAATTTACTATAAATGGTTCCGGGTATAAGCGAAGTACAGCGACTCATGGATCCATTGTTAAGCGCCAGAAGATTATTTATGAAACGGATGTCCCGTTACGGGCTGTCTGTTGCACTCCTGTTCGGCTCGAAAGCAGCACTTGCCAAACCGGATAACGCACTGACCGGAATCCGTATTTCGCAATCGGCAGATGATCATACGCGCGTCGTTTTCGATCTGACCGGGGAATTCGAGCATAACCTGTTCACCCTGGCCGACCCCTATCGCGTTGTTATCGACCTTAAAGATACTCGCAAAAGCGAGGCGGTCGCTATCAGCCGCAGAACAACCAACCTGATGAGTGGACTGCGTTCGGCAAGCAAGGGCAGTGGGCGTTTGCGCGTGGTACTCGATCTGCAGGGCAAGGTCCGCCCGCGCAGCTTTGCGCTCAAACCCGATGGCAAATCCGGACACCGGCTGGTTGTCGATCTGCATGCGACCGATTTGAGCCCGACGCCGATCAAGACCAATCAACAGCAAAGGAAAAAGCAAAAAGATCATTTCGTCATCGCCATTGATCCCGGGCACGGTGGTCGTGATCCGGGAGCCATCGGTAAGCGAGGAACCCGCGAGAAGGATATTGCGCTGGCGGTTGGCAAGAAAATGAAGGCCCTGGTTAATCGCACGCCGGGTTACAAAGCGATACTGACACGCGATGCAGACCGTTACGTCTCGTTGCGTCATCGTGTCAAGAAGGCGCGCGAGGTTGAGGCGGATATATTCGTCTCGCTGCACGCCGACGCATTTCACAAATCACACGTTAAAGGTGCCTCGGTTTACGCGTTATCGCTCAGAGGTGCAAGCTCCGAACACGCACGGTTGGCGGCGAATAAAGAAAACGCATCCGATCTGATCGGTGGTATCAGTCTGGACGACAAAGACGATATGATCCGTTCGGTGTTACTGGATTTGTCGCAAACGGCCACCATTCAGGACAGCCTGGAACTCGGTTCGGACGTATTGTCCCAAATCGGTAAGGTATCGCGGTTGAATAACAAGAAGGTTCAACAGGCGGGTTTTGCCGTGCTGAAGGCGCCTGATATGCCTTCGATCCTGATCGAAACAGCTTTTCTCTCGAATCCTTCGGAAGAGCAGAAATTGCGCAGCCCCAAGCATCAACACAAACTGGCCAAAGCCGTTTTCTCCGGCGTCCGGTCGCACCTCAAAAACCGCCAGTATTAAACTCTCTCCCTAGTTCGCGCCGATAAAGTTTTCGACCAGTTTCCGATATTGCGGAAAGTCGATGATATCGTTGTGCGCGGCACCCTTGATCTGCTGGTAGACGAGTCTCGCCCGGGAAAAGCGTTGGCGCAGTGCAAGCGTATTTTGGAGCGCGATGACACGATCCAGTTCCGCACTGGCAATCAACACTGGAATACTGATATCTGCTGCACGTGACGCAGAGTCGAAGCGATCCTTGATCAACCAGCGCACGGGAAACAGCGGGTAAATTTTCTGCGCCACTTCGGCGATGCTGTCGTAAGGGGTTAACAGAATCAGGCGTTCGAGCGGTCGGTTTGCCGCAAGATAGACGGCGACCCCGCTGCCGAGGCTGCGGCCATAGGCGGTGATCGAAGGCTTTGATTCGTTGCTATGATCTCTGCTGGTATGGTTTGGGCTGATATGGTCATAGATGGCCAGTGCATCCGAGTAAAACTCGGCTTCACCGGGACTGCCTTCGCTGCTGCCGTAGCCACGATAATCGACCAGGTAGACGCTGTAGTCGGCGAAAACCGATTCGAAATAGCCGCTTCGATGCGTGATCAATTCCGAATTACCACCAAAATAGATAACGGCTTTTGCCTTCCCTGGATTCAAAACCCAGCCTTGCAGTTGCACGCCATTGTTGTCG
>JAIBDO010000009.1 GCA_024686195.1 Gammaproteobacteria bacterium
AGTACCGATTTCACCAACCGTTGAAGCGACAGCTTCGTCATTGCCGAGCACCGAGCATTCAATCTCTCGCCCAACAATATTCTCTTCAAGCACCACTTTGATATCGTATTGCAATGCGGTCTCGATTGCGCCTTTGAGTTCTGCTGGCTGTAACACCTTAACGACTCCGACAGACGACCCCATATTGGCAGGCTTGACGTAAAGTGGATAACCAAAATCTGTCTCTAAAGTCTGCTTTACTACTGAGGTCAATCCGCCGCGTCGCAGGCAGAGATGGCGGGCAACGGGTATGCCGGCATCGCGTAGCAAGCGCTTGGACACGTCTTTGTCCATGGCGATCGCTGATCCGAGTATATCGCTGCCGACGCAGGCGACATTGGCCAGTTTTGCCAGGCCCTGAACCGACCCATCTTCTCCGTAGGGGCCGTGCAGTACCGGGAATAGCACATCGATAGCGGGCAGGGTGGCACTACCTTGGAGATCGACCAGCAGGCCGGCCTTGTCGCTCGGCACCAGCGAAACCGGATAGTTACTCTTGTTCAAGGTAATGAGCCGAGGATCATTCGAATTCAGTAAGGAAACAGACTCTTCATTCAGAAACCAGGCGCCGGCACGATCGATGCCGATCAGCACCGTTTCATACTTTTCGTGATCGATTGCATCGACGACATTGCGGGCCGATTGCAACGAGACTTCGTGCTCGGCTGAGCGCCCGCCAAACAATACCGCTACGCGAATTTTACTTTGCATTTGCTCTGAGTCCGGTTCGTTGGATGGAAAATGTTAGTCGTACCGGTAAGTGTATAACAGGCATTTTAAGTGGTGAACAAAATGTCGGTCCTATCGCATCCCATATTACCGTTGACCTCAGTTTTCTGTTTTAACTTGAGCGCAGCTTGACTACTATCTTGTTGACTTACCTGAGATCGGAACCTGCCGTGTATAACCTGCCAATTGTGCCGAAAGACTTTGATGTGCCTGAACTACTGGAAACCGAACGTCTGCGCCTGCGGCCGCTGACGATCCAGGATGCTGTGCGCGATTATGATGCCGTTATGACGAGTGAAAAGCGTTTGCGTAGCGTTTACGATCCCGGTGGTGACTGGCCCTCGGGATTGACCCTGGAGCAGAATATTATAGAGCTGGGCTGGCATCAGACTGAATTTCAATTGCGTACATCGTTTGCCTACACGGTTGTCAGCCTGGATGAATCTGAAGTAATGGGTTGTGTATATCTGTATCCGACTCAAAGGCATCCATATGATGTCGAGGTCACAATGTGGGTGCGCCAGTCACGGGTAGCGGAGGGCCTCGATCAACATCTCTTCGAAACCGTCGAGGCATGGATTACAGACTATTGGCCATTCGATGATCCGGCTTATCCTGGGCGTCATATTTCATTTGCAGACTGGCGCAAATAAGGCCTGATGTTAGTGAATTTCAGCGTCCCCGAGGATCTATTGCGCCAGCTTCCGGGCGAGTTGATGCGGAGATTGTCGAGATGCTGGGAAGTACAGGATTACCGGTTTGAGGAATGCTGGAATTGTGCTTGAATGCCCGGGATGACATCGACCGTTCAAACCAGGAAGCAGGTATGGAAAGACAGGCACCTCGAAAGCGCGACGAGTATCTTCATTTTCTGACCATTACTACGCGTTGGATGGACAATGACATATACGGTCACATTAACAATGTTCAGTATTACAGCTACTTCGATACGGTTATCAATCGATTCCTGATCGATCAACAGGTGCTCGATATCCATGCAGGCGAAGTGATCGGCCTTGCCGTCGAAAGCCATTGCAATTACTACAATAGCGCGGCGTTCCCCAAGGATATCGAGGCAGGGCTTCGAGTCGCCCATCTCGGACGCAGCTCGGTACGTTATGAAATCGGTCTATTCACCAGCGAGTGCGAGGAAGCCATCGCCCAGGGACATTTTGTTCATGTATACGTCAATCGTCAGAGTAATCTGCCGGTGGAGTTACCCGCTGATTTGCGCGAGTCGCTGACGACACTTGTCAGATAGAGCCACCCTCGTGTCCTGCATCCCCGCAGTGAACGCGGCGAAACCGGTTGGAGCTATTCTCGTCTTAAGTGGGTGTTTTTTTGTCGAAGAAAGCGGTGTTACTGATGCGTAACCTGGGCATCTGCAGGCTTGCTGATCGACCATCAGATTCCAGCTGCTCAACGGGTTATTCAAAATACCCTGGTCACTTAATGTGCCACCGGCGCTCAGATCGACGCGGATGAGGCCGATGTGCTGATTTTTCGTTACGTTACCGGTGCGTCGCCGAACAATTCGGCGACAAATCTGATACTTTTTGTCATTGATTTTGTCGCAATGACGAAACGAATACGGGTGAGCTTTATGTCGTCCGCACCCTACTGATTCCGTGGCCTGGGTTGTCTTTATAGTGCCGTTGCGATATTCGTTACCCTCGGCTTGAGTTCTCGCTCAAGTGCCGTGGGAGCGGCTCAGGAGCGTTTGAGGTGTAGCACCAGCCCCACCCGGTCTTTCAGCTCCAGTTTCCTGAAGATTCGGGTCAGGTGAGTTTTAACCGTTGGTTCTTTAATGCCCAGAAATTCAGCGATATAGCGGTTGCTCATGCCTTCTGCGACACAGCGGGCAATTTCATTCTCGCGCGCGGTGAGGGAACTGATGGGGTTTTTCTGCGCTGACGCCTCTGCGGCCTGCTGTGCCAGTTTGAAGGTCTCATCCAGTAACCCCGGTGGAAACCAGCTTTGTCCGTTTGCCAGCATATCCAGCAATTGGTGATAGTGCAGGGGCGCCATATGACTATTGCAATAACCGCTGGCACCCAGGCGAACGCATTCCAGCATTTCCTGCACGTTGGGTACATCAGAGCAAACCGCGACCTTAACCGATTGACCGCGTACATGCCGCTCCAACCATTGCGAGGTATTTTTGGCAAAACTCGAAATATGTAGCAGATGGACTTGTTGAGGATCATCACCAGGGGCGCCCAGCTGGCCTCTGAATTCGATTGGAATATCGAGATGCTGGCCCAGGAAATGTTGAAAAGAGCTAGAGCCGGAAAAAACGACCGCAACCATTACCTTTCCCGTAGCGCTTTACTGATACCGCGGTGCACTGGTTCGGTGAGGTATGAGATTATGGTTTTCTTGTCAGTGATAATGTCGGCCTCGGCCGTCATGCCGATCCTGACCGGCAATTGTCCCGGCTTTGCCCCAAGAAAAGGTTTGCTTGGTTTTACGCGTACTACAAAGAAACTCTCGCCATCGTCATTGGTTACAGTGTCGGCACTGACGAAGGTGACAATCCCCTGCAAACTGCCATGTATTGCAAAATCGTAGGCTGAAAACTTGAGGCGGGCGAACTGACCAACGCTGACATAGGCGATGTCGGCCGGTTTAATTCGCAATTCGACCAGTAAAGCATCGTCCAGGGGTACGATATCGAGAATATTGTTGCCCGGGCTGATAACGCCGCCGATGGTGTTGACGTAGAGACGCTGAACGATGCCATTGACCGGAGAGCGCAGCGTGGTGCGCTTGACTCGGTCCTGCAAAGCGTTCTGTGTTTCCTGGATGCGGCCTAGCTCGGCATTGACCTCGTTCAGTTCTCTTTTGGCACTGTTCTGGAAATTCAGTTTTTCCTTCTGCTTGTTGAAACCTGCTTCATCGATGGTCGATCTGATTCGCGGTACTGATAATTTAACGGACTCGATCTCACCTTCGAGTTCGGCTTCACGTTGCTGCAATTGCAGGAACTCGACTTCGCTGATAATGCCACGGTCCATCAATGGGCGCTTTATCTTGATCTCCTTCTTCACCAGTTTCAGTGATCTTTGCAGTTGCTTCTGTTTGGACTCTGCCTCACGCATAGCGCTTTTCTGCTGACTGGTTTTTTCTTCCAGACCCTTCAGGGTTTCCTTGAGTTGCAGCAAATTCGAATCGTAAAGGCTCCTCTCTGATTGCAATAGTTGAGGTGCTTCTTCGTCAATCTCGGCAGGTACCTTGAAAGATTTACCAAAAGCCTCCGCATTGAGGCGAACCGAACGCGCCAGGAGTTCCAGATATAGCAGGCGGTTCTCTTCATAGGAACTCGCAAATGCCACGTCACTGATTTTAAGCAAAACCTGACCTTGCTTAACCTCCTGTCCTTCAAGTACCAGAATTTCCGAGATGATGCCGCCCTCAAGGCTCTGAATGTTCTGCACCTGGCTTGCCGGCGACACTTTGCCCGATCCGCGGATAACCACGTCAATTTCGGCCCAGCTCATCCAGGCAATGGCTGAGGCGAAAAACAGCGCAATGACGACAACAACGAATATCATTAACCGCGGTGTTCGATGGACTGCCGCAGCAGACAAGCTGCTCATGTAGGCGCGGTCCTGTTTACCGTGAACCCCGAGTTGAGTGGAGTCTTCGTGGTCGGTCAGGTCGTGATCAGGCATTCTGTTCACCTTTCAACGACTTTAAAACTTCGTCTCTTGGGCCATCCATGATGATTCGTCCCTGATCCATGACGATCAGTCGTTCAACCAGATCGAGCATGGGTGCCTTGTGAGTCACCAGCAGAAGGGTGCGATCGCGACTGTACCGATACAGGTTTTTCTTGACGATGGATTCGGTTGTATTGTCGAAACTGTTGGTGGGTTCATCGAGTATGAGAACAGGTTCGTCCATCAATACGGCTCTGCCGAGAGCAATCGCCTGGCGCTGCCCTCCAGACAACAACCCACCGGCTTCGCCTACCTGGGTGTCAAAGCCAAGCGGTAGCTGGTTAACAAAGGTATCGACCCCGCAGATTTTGGCCGCCTTGAGCAGTTGGTCATCGTTCACATGCAGATCTTTGTAGGCGATATTTTCACGAATACTGCCGCGCAGTAGCTCGATATCCTGAGACAGATAGCCGATGTTTTTACGCAGCTCGGCAGGATCCAGTTGGCTAATGTCGATGTCATCGATGAAAATTGATCCGCTGTCACCCTGGTATAAACCCATGATCAGTTTTATCAGGGTGGTTTTGCCGGAGCCGACCTTGCCGATGATACCAACGTGCTCGCCGGCATTGATCTTGATGTTTATGCCGGATAACGCTTTCTTCGGTGCTTCCGGATAGCTGAAATCCAGATCTCGAAACTGGATAGAACCTTTTAATCCCGGGCGATGCACATAAGCCTTTCCCTCCGGTCGCTCAACCGGCTTCTGCATCAACTCGTCAAGGGACTGAAAGGCGGTTTTGGTCTGCGCAAAGCTTGTTATCAGGGCGGCGATCTGCCCCATCGGTCCTACCGCTCGCGATGACAACATGACGATGGCGATCAAACCGCCGAGGCTGAGTTCCAGGTCAGCGATGCGATACATGCCAAATACGATCAGCGCAATGGTGTTGAGTTGCACCAGCAGGTTGGTCACAACGGTTATTGACGATGACAGCATACGCGCGCGCATGGAACGATTGGCTATCGTTCCCGAGGATTCCTCCCAAACCCACTGCGAGTAGTTGGCAGCTCCGAGCGCCTTGACAGTTTTTATGTTGTGCAGGGTTTCTATCAGGTGTGCGTTTTTACGCGCGGTCGCTTCGAAGGTCGATTCGACGCTGTTTTTGAGTGGTTTAATCAGGATGAAGCTGTATAACAGCAATAGACCGATGACCACCAGGGGCACCGCAATCATCGGTCCACCGATGTAATAAATCACCAACAGAAAAATTACCGCAAAAGGCAGATCAACCAGCGTGGCAATTGTCGATGCAGTGAAAAAATTACGAATGCTTTCGAATTCACGCAACTGGCTGGCAAAGCCGCCAATGCTGGCAGGCCATTGGGTCATTTTCAGGTTCAGTACCTGCGAGAACAGCAGGGAAGACATGATGATGTCACTCTTTTTGCCGGCAATTTCCAGCAAATAGGAGCGCACGAAGCGCAGCAGAGTGTCGAACAAATAGACGATTACTATGCCGATCGCCAGTACCCACAAGGTTGCGATGGCGTCGTTGGGCACTACCTTGTCATAGACGTTCATGGTGAACATCGGGGTTGCCAGTATGAATAGATTGATCAATATCGATGACAGCAGAACGCTGGCAAAGATATCTTTTGATTTCGCCAAAGTACCCCAGAACCAATGACCGGTTTGTCGGCTTGCAGAGGAAGCATCCACCGATGATGGCTGTAGTTCTTTTTTAAGCAGGAAGGCATAGCCCAGATACTCTTCCGACAGACGTTCCAACCCCAGCCATTCTTCACCGTCACCGACTTCTGGAAAAATCACCTTGGCACGCCGGTTTGGTCGATCAATCTCTTCGAGGATACAGGCATTGCCATTTTTCAATACCAGAATACAGGGCAATAACAAGCGCGATAATTTGTTCAAATCGCGGTGGATCAGGCGACTGGCAAAACCAGCGCGGATCGCTACGCGTGAAAAAAGCCCTTTGGGACTGTCTATGCTGAAAAGCTCGGGACCATCCGTTCCCGGCTCTACCGGCAGACCGGCAATCAGCGCCTCGATGCTGATAGGGCGATTGTGCAGCTTGGCAAAAATGACCACGCATTCGAGCAATGGATCGTAATGATGTTGAGTGTCAGTCATCGCGGGTTATCTTACAACCGATGTTGCCCAGCGATGGATCGCAGCGTAAGTCGGCGGCTTTTTTGCTGTACATCACTCAACCATCGTTCGCGGGCGAAAGATAAAATTACCCCGGCGGTTTATCGCCTGGCCGGCGGCGGTAGAATTGTCGGCAATCGGCTGATTTTCGCCAACACCAATAGCCACGATGTGTTCGCTTTCGACGCCATTTTTGACAAGATAGTTTTTAAGTGCGTCGGCGCGTCTTTGTGACAGAGCGATGTTATAGGCCTCTGAACCAATATTGTCGGTGTAAGTATAAATTTCAATGGCCAGTGCTTCGGAACGCTTAATTTGTAAGATGATGGCGTTGACCCGGGACTTGGATAGTTCGGTGAGTTCCGTCGAGTTATAGTTGAAATTGACGGGTTGCAGGTTTGACAGGTTGATGATCTGAGCCTCCTGAATTTCAATCTCTACGGTTGCCGTAACATTGGTCGATTGATTATCGGTCACCGTATATTTGAAGCTGTCCGTCCCAGTAAAACCTTCGAGTGGGCGATAGACAAGATTGCCGCCTTGATTGAAGGCTAACTGACCGACCTCAGGTTGACTGACATCCACAATTTCCAGGGCATCCTCGTCCACGTCCGAATCATTGGCCAGTAATTGCGTTTTGGAGATTACCAGTATTCCGTTGGCCTGCATTTCGAACTTGTCATTAACGAGCAGGGGGCTGGAGTTATAAGTTAACTCTGATATTCCCTGTGTTCTGTCAGCATCCGCTTCCAGGCAACCAAATGGATTGACGAGAGAGGCCGGCAAGGAATTATCGCAATGGTCCATTGGATCAACTTCCAGATCGGCATCTTCATCATCGGGAATCGGCAACGCGTCCAGCTGGTTGGTGTCGATACGACCAATCCTCAGACCGGCGGGACTCAGCTTGTAATCAATTCCGGTCGCGTCAAACAGTTGTCCTATTCCCTCGTAGACCCGATATCTGGCAGTCTGCGAGTCATACTTTGCGCGGGCGAATTCATTTTTGGCACTGTTGTATTCGTTCTCCGCATCGAGTAAATCAACCAGGTCACGTTGTCCGATAAAAAATTCTTCCTGGTAAGATTCGACCGTTTGCCCTGACTTGATGACATGATCCTGAAGAAATACGAGTTGGCGTATTAATAAATCGTCTGCGGTCCAGGACAGACGCAAGGTATTGATGACCTGGCGCCGCACTCGAGCCGCAAATTCTTTTTGCTCGTAAACCCCGCTGACCGTCTGCTGTTGCCTCGCACTGTCGCGCCCGCCATTGTAGAGGTTGTATGTGAAGTTGAGAACAATGCTGGTTTCTTCGGTATTACCATCCAGCCCGCCGACGTCGTCTCCATATTCTGTCGCAAGCCGGAGGTCGACGTTCGGATAACGGCTGCGCAGTGATCGCAAATGTTCCGACCGGGCAGCCTCAATATTGCTGCTAGCGACCCGCATCGCCGGATGGTTGCTGAGCGCTATATCGGTCAACTCTTCCAGATTCATGCGCGATCTAACGGGCCGCACGGGTTCATCCAGGGACTCGTGGTTGACATAACGGCCCAGTATTTGATGTAACTGCGTCGCTGAATCTTCGAGATTGTTCTGTTGTGCAATTTGGCCGGCCTGAGCTCTGGCCAGGCGACCTTCGGTCTGTTGTAACTGTGAGCGGCGACCAACGCCCGACATATTGCGGTCGCGTATCTTGGCGAGGATATTTTTATGGGCTTCGACATTTTCAATGGAGAGTTGATAAAGCCGACGTTGTTTGACGACATCAAAAAAAGCCTGTGTAGCGCGTAATGCAATGTTATCGGCCGTGTCATACACCTCGTAAAGTGCAGAATCAATTCTGGCTTCGGCCTGGTTGATTTGATAGGTCGTGTCATATCCGTTGAACAGGTTCTGAGTAAGCGAAAGTTCAACGTTACTGCTTTCATAGTCGCGCGATTCATTATCGGTAAATGGCGATTCTGTCTCGTAAGTACCGGTTGACGCTTGAAGATCGATGCTAGGGCGCCAGCCACCTTCGGCGATATCAAGATCCTGCAATATCTGCCGGTATACGTGGATCTTTTCCTTGACCTCAGGATGCGCGCTGATTGAATCTACGATAACTGTCGTCAGGTCGAGCGCACTGACGGATCGAGCACATAGCAAGAGTCCCAGCAACAGAAGTGCAGGGATAAATCTTGGTAAATAGAGGGAGTCATTCACGGTGTGATCATCAGTCCAAATTTTCAAACCGCTCGGGCTGACACCATAAATAACGACCTTCGCCTCTGTATGTGTAGATGTTCACGATAGAATAGATAAGATCAAATCAGTTTCGTTTGTCACAGCAGAACCCTTACCCGCCGCATGGTTAATAAACAACATTAAAATACTGGGTTAAGTTATTGATGATAGCAAACTTTTACCAAAAATTTATCGATTGGTCGACAAATTGCTAGAGAATGGCGCCCAGTCGAGTTTATCTAGATTATTTTTGCCGGATTTTCCATCAATCGCAGCTCCAAAGTAACTAGTTAACTATCCGTAAAGTACGAAGGCAAGAACGGCCGATGCGGCTAGTCCCAGGCCAATAATCAGCCAGTCGGAGCTGGTGTAGCTGCGTGCCGGTTGATCTGGTTCGGGGCCTTGCGTGAGGGTGGTGAAGTTTTTCAGGTCGGCGTCATCGATCTTGCCCTTTAACTCGAGGCGCTTGAGCAAGAGTGCCCGGATTTCGATGTATTGCTCCCGTGAAATGAGTTCATTCGCATAGGTCTTTGCGAGTAATCGCAATGGTGTGTTGTGTGGAGCCATCAATTTAAAGACTGTGCGTTGATCTGCTTGTTCAGGCTTTGCAAACGGGTGTCGTCGGGAAACAGTTTCAGACCGGTAACAATATAATTTGAAGCGTCTTTAAATTTACTGGCGCCGATCAATTTCTCAGATTCGGAAAGATAGAGGTTGGCGAGCGCCTCGTCCTTGAGTAAAAAATGCTTTGGATCAACCCGTTTGATGATTGGAATGACGGTTGTCAGATCCTCACCACTGGGTGTCTTTATTAATTTTTTGGCATCATAATAACGTTTGTACAAGGACACCAGGCTGGTCATCAAACGATCATGCTGTTCTTTCATCTGATCTTCTATGGTCGATAGTGCTACCGAATCAGGGTAATGCTTTTTCGCCTGTCCCAGCAGATCCACTGCCCGCGGGTAGTCGTAAAGACCTTCCGCAGGACGGAAAACGGCGCGAATTCGATCGCGATAAAAGGTGATAATTTCTCTCCGCAGACCCACCGATATGATTTTCTGATGCTCCGGATCCAACTGGTTCAATGACCAGATTGTCTCGATCATCATCGCCTTGTCACCATTTTTGATTAACTGGATCTTATCGTACAGTTGCTGCTCTTCGCGGAATTCAAGAAATGGCTTGTAGCCGATTCCGGCTCCTATAATGGCGATAAACAGCGTGACCAGCAAGATCGTCTTGGTGTGAGATTTCTTCGAGCGCATTCCCTCCGAAAACTTTTCTACACTTGCGACTCTATCCTCGCGTACCACGGTCAGCGCTTTCATCAGGGTTTTCTGCTGCCGTCGATTCAGGCCCTTGATGGGTTTGGGCTTGATTCCCAGTTCCTTGATTTTGGGAGAGGCAACTTTGTTATAGGGATGCTTACCACCCGACAGCAACTGGTAGGCAACACAGGCAAGACCATAAATATCGTCTCGCGGATCTGGATTCATTCCGGCAAACATTTCCGGAGTTGCATAGGCAGGTGTTACTGCGCTCAGCTTGGCCGGGTCGAACATGGTGTTTTCCCTTTCTTCTTCGGTCTGGGTGCTGGCCCGGGCGATGCCGAAATCAAGAAGTTTGACGTGACCGTCGCTAAGTAGAAAGCAGTTGCCGGGTTTAAAGTCTGAATGAATCAGCAGTTTTTCATGTGCATAGGCAAGACCACTGCACAATTCTTCAATAATGTGTAATGCATGATCCAGTTTCAGCGGTTTCTTGGTTATTTCTTTAATCAGCTGGTTGAGCGGTTTGCCCTGCAGATACTCCATCGTCATGAAGACGGTGTTACCATCGCGATCAAAATCGTAAACGGTTGCAATGTTCGGGTGTGCCAGACGTTGGGCTTTGCTGGCTTCGCGCTGCAGGGCAATAAACGACCCTGAATATTTCTTGAATGCGTCGGTTAAAACCTTGATGGCAACGTAAGGGTCCTTGTCCTTTGCCTCTACCTTGAGCAGGTCCTTGGCCTTGAAGACCACGCCCATACCGCCTTGTCCTAGCTTCTCAAGCAGCACGAAACGGTCTTTCAGTGTTATCCCGGGGCCAAGGTTGTCGTAGTTCGTTGAGTTACTCGGTTTCTCAATGATACGCGGGGCTAATGGGGAAATTTCCTCACTGAAATCGGTTGATACGTCGGATTTTTCAACATCGTCGATGCCGCTACCGGCGCGCACGATAACTGTTTTATCGCCGCTGTCGTCATCGTCACTGATGAGATCGATGTCATTCGCCATACCGGACATGTCGGTTAAATGCATCGTCCTGTCTTCATCGAAATAGGACATGTCGGTTTGCTGATTATTTTTTAAGGTCGCCTGAATGTTTACTTTGGAAATGACGTGAGAAATCTGGGTGAAATTACCTGAGTCGATCGTATCATTGGTATACAAACCCTGCAGGTAGCTTTGCGCTTCGCCGTGCCCGTCCGGCATCGCGACGAAGATGCTTTCAAGGCCCTCTTCGAGATCTGAAACATCGAGTGTTCCAGCGATGTAATCGTTAATCAACGATTCGCAAATATCAGACATTTTTTCCTTTCTGGCGGCTTTTCATGGTGATTATGGATGTATTGTCAGTACCGCCCGCGGCAAGCGACGCATCGAGCAATGCTTGCGCGAGACCTTTCATATCTTCTGTATGGGATGCGATTATAGATGCAATTTTGGCTTCCTCCAGATCTTTATATAGACCATCGGAGCAAACAATATAGATATCCTCGTCCTGCAATTCGTAATAGTCGAAATCAATGCGTAGTTCATCGTCGATGCCTACTGCCCTCAACACCACATTTGCCGCCGGATGTTCTTCAGCATCGCGGGCGTTCAGTTTGCCCATGCGCACCAGTTCCTCGACATAGCTGTGGTCTTCGGTCAACCGTTCCAGCCGTGAGTTACGGTATCGGTAAAGGCGGCTATCACCGGCCCACAAAGCAAACAGCAGGTTGCGCCAGACGTAGGCACAGACAATCGTGCTGCCTATTGTTGCGTTGCGGCCGAGTTTGAGCGTTTTTTTGCGAATAATGGCATTTGAATTGAGGATATTCTCCTCAAGCAGAAGGATGCTGTCGTCGAGCGACGCATGCTGCTTGAACAGGCTCAAGTTGTTGATGATGGTCTGGCTGGCAAAATCACCCGCGTGATGTCCTCCCATGCCATCGGCTACAACCCAGACATTCTCCTCTTCAAGCACCAGAATGGAATCTTCGTTTTTTGATCTGACGTGCCCGGTATCGGTAACGCCATGGCTGGATATTTCGTAGTTGACAGGGGATTGCTGATCATTATTTGCTGTATAGCTTGACAACGCATCTCCTCGGTTACGGGGTTTATTTTTAGCTGCATAATTATAATCTATAATTCGCAAAATGATATGTGTAACTTGAGGGAGCACAGATAAGCCGATTATCGGATTAATAAAGCACGTCTAACAAGGTTATCTGCACTCGATAATATCTGAAGAACGGCGTGGCCCGTAACAGCAAAAACCAATTTTCCGAGCCTGAGTGCTGGTGATGATTCAGCGTTGATTCGAAGATGGCGGTGAACTCGGGTGACACCAACCATACCCGGTCAGGCTGTGCCGGATAGTCAGCTGCGCCCGTCGGCTACGATCTTTGGAGCAGGCAGCGGAAATTGAACCTGAAGATTTTGAGTTACGGTCGCTACCAGTTCAGGGTGTTAATTATGCGTTCTGCTTGGAGCTAACTTTGTTATGATAGGCTGCAATCGACTACTGACTGCTTTTTCGGGAATTATTAATGGCTAGAACGGTTTATTGTGTTGTGCTCGGTGCCGAGGCGCCAGGCATGGAGAGAGTTCCCCATCCAGGTGAACTGGGGCAGCGTATATACGAGAACGTTTCTGCCGAAGGCTGGCAACAATGGGTTGAACGCCAGACCATGATCATCAATGAAAACGGGCTGTCGACGATAGATCCGGCGAGTCTTGAGATTCTCGAGCAGCACATGCTGGGGTTCATATTCAAGGAAGGTGAAATGGGACAGACACCCGAGGGCTTTCGTCCGCCCGGCGCCAAGAAATAAGTCAGGGCGCCAGGCTTTCGAGTTCCCAGCGCGGTCGAGTCACGAAACGCATTTTCGAGTATGCGCTTTTCAGCGCATCGTAGGTTTGCTCAAAAGTCGGCGCCTGGGCAAAAATGAAGCCGAGGTAACTGGACCCCTCGGGCAGTGGTATAAGTTCGTATCCCGGGCTGATATGAATTTCGATATCGCGTACAAACTCGGTTTGCATGGCCACGGTTAAACCTTCCACGCGCTGCAATATGCCGTGATCAGTGATTGGAATCATCAGCACACCGGCTGAATCGGCCTTGTCGCAGGTATCAGGCATGACGCCACACATGCCGTTTATCACCAGTTCTTCCAGCTTCTGTTGCAGTGAAAACTCGATCAATTGTCCACATTGCCCGCCAATCGTGCGCGCTGCCAGTTCCAGTAATACCGGACCGTTTGCGCCCATGCGAGCTTCCGCGTGCACCGGACCCTGTGAGAGTCCATAGGCCTGACAGCAGCGCTCTACCTCCTGTATCAGCTGAGATTTCAATGATTCTTCAAGTTGGCTTGGTGTCAGGTAATAGGTCTCCTCGAAATAAGGCCCGTTCAGCGGTTCCGGCTTGTCGAAGATCGTCAGTACTCGAAATTGACCGTCGATGATGAAGCCCTCGACCGCATATTCGGCGCCGTCGATGTAGGATTCGACCAGCAGATGCTCGCGTTCCTCTCCTTGCTGACCGGTTTTCTCGAGTATGGCGTCGATACGGTGCAATGCCTGGATTAACTCGGCATCGTTATTAACCCGAATAACACCGCGGCTGGCGGAAAGCGCGAGCGGCTTGACGACGACGGGGTAGGGAATGGACAGGGTGGCGTCGTTCGCAGTCGCGATTTCGATGCGCTGATAATCAGGGGTGTTACAACCGGCCGCTGCCAGGGCGTCACGGGCCAGGTCCTTGCGTTGCGTCAACAGAGCCGCTGCGGTGCTATTCTGCGGCAATCCAAGATAATCAGCGACACGGCTGCAAAGCGCGACGCAACTGTCATCAGTTGCCAGCAGGCAGGCGACATCGATTGCGTCGACAGCAGCAATAATGTCGGCATAGGCCTGATCGGGCTGGCTGAAATCCACGGTTATGCCACTGGCTACTTCGGCTACCAGCGAATGAGCACTATTGGAAACCACCAGGATCGGCATGCCAAGCGCTTGTGCGGCTTGCGTATAGGCGGCGATACGATAGCTGCCCGAGGGTGCCACCAATACGACAAAGCCCGGCTTTTTGCCGGGCTTTGCTTTACGATTAGAAGACTTTTTAATCAGTATTTATAGGGTAGTGATTGCGCCGGGGAAGTGCCAATCCGCTAAAGGCGAATCGATGCACCTGGCAGTCTTAGCCACCCGCTGCGCCGCAGCCACCACATGTCCCGGAACCGCCGGTTTCGGCGAAGACATTATTAAATACGAAACGCTCGCGCCCGACTTCCTGGATGTAGTCGATTTGCGCACCTTTCAGATAATTCAACGCAACCACATCCACCAGGACCTTGAAGCCATCGAATTGCAAGATGGTGTCGAAGTCGCTTTTCTCTTCGGTAAATGTCATGCCGTAGGAGAGGCCGCCACAGCCACCGCCACTGATGTAGATGCGGATCGCGGACACGTCTTCATCGGTCTGGCTTACGATTTCGTACAACTTGTCCTGAGCGGATTGGGTCACTTCGAGATCGCTCACCGTCAGGCTCGGTTCAAAGGTTGCAGAGCCTGGGCCGCTAACGACGGTTTTAGCTGCTAGTGGTGGGGTGTAAATGCCTACATTTTCCATGATCGTTACCTGCTGTTTTAATAGATAGGAGTATACACTTGAAATTACCTGTTCAACAAAGAAAACAAATGCCTGCGAGGATTATCGCAATTCCGCTGGGTAAACAGGTAAATGGGTGTAAGTATCCGGAAATCAATACGAATTGCCGTTATAGCCATCAAATCTGTCGTGTTTTTTAGTGATACTTCAGATACTTTTTCGTATCATCGCCTTCTTTTTCTCTCGAGGATACACCGATGTTCGATAAATCAATGAATATTGCCGATTTCGACCCAGAACTGTGGGCGTCGATGCAGCATGAAGAAACACGCCAGGAAGATCACATCGAGCTGATTGCGTCCGAAAATTATACCAGCCCGCGCGTTATGCAGGCCCAGGGTTCGGTGCTGACTAACAAGTATGCCGAGGGTTATCCGTCCAAGCGCTATTACGGTGGCTGCGAATTTGTCGACGTCGCCGAGGCGCTGGCCATCGATCGCGTGAAGCAATTGTTTGGCGCCGATTATGCAAATGTACAGCCGCATTCAGGGTCGAGTGCCAATCTCGCGGTTTTCTTCGCGCTGTTAAACGCGGGCGATACCATACTGGGTATGAGCCTGTCCGATGGCGGGCACCTGACGCACGGTGCCAAGGTTAACTTTTCCGGCAAGCTCTACAACGCGGTGCAGTATGGTTTGAATAATGACACCGGTGAAATCGACTACGAGCAGGTCGAAGCCCTGGCCAGGGAACACCAGCCGAAAATGATTATTGCGGGCTTCTCAGCCTATTCACGGGTAATGGACTGGCAGCGTTTTCGCGACATCGCCGATTCCGTTGGTGCTTACCTGTTCGTTGACATGGCGCACGTCGCCGGACTGGTCGCTGCGGGCGTTTATCCAAGCCCTGTCGGTATCGCCGATGTTTGTACCAGCACCACCCACAAGACGTTGCGTGGACCGCGCGGCGGCATCATCCTGGCGCGTGCCAATGACGAGATCACCAAGAAACTGAATTCGATGGTATTTCCCGGCACCCAGGGTGGCCCGTTGATGCACGTTATCGCCGGCAAGGCAGTCGCTTTCAAGGAAGCAATGGGTGAGGATTTTGTCGCTTATCAGAAGCAGGTGCTGGTGAATGCCAATGCCATGGCGGAAGAATTCATCAAGCGCGGTTTCGAGGTTGTATCCGGCGGTACCGATAACCATCTGTTCCTGCTGTCGCTGATCAGCAAGGGGCTGACCGGTAAAGATGCGGACGCGACACTCAGCAAGGCGCACATTACCGTCAACAAGAATTCGGTGCCGAATGATCCGCAGTCTCCCTTCGTCACTTCGGGCCTGCGCATCGGTTCACCGGCGATCACCACGCGCGGCTTTAACGAGCAGGACTCGCGTGATCTGGCCAACTGGATCAGTGATCTGCTGGATAATATGGGCAATGAAGATGTGATTGATGGCGTGCGTGCCAAGGTCACTGAAATCTGCAAGCGACTGCCGGTTTACAGGAACTGAAACATTAAGCAATGAAATGTCCCTTCTGCGGTACCCCGGACACGCGCGTGGTCGATTCCCGTCTCGCCTCGGAATCGGTGCAGGTCCGTCGCAGGAGGGAGTGCGTTTCCTGCGAAACGCGCTTTACTACCTACGAAACACCGATGCTGAACATGCCGATGGTGATCAAGAACGACGGCAGTCGTGATGCTTTCGATGAAGTGCGTTTGCGCAGCGGTATGATGCGCGCACTGGAGAAACGGCCGGTAACGGCCGAGCAGATCGAAGATGCGATCAATCACATCAAGCGGCAACTGGTTGCTATTGAAAGCAGGGAGATTTCGTCACGTGAAATCGGCGCCATGGTGATGCACGAATTGCAGCGGGTCGATCAGGTGGCCTATATCCGTTTTGCGTCGGTTTATCTGAGTTTCGAAGACATCCAGGCATTTCAGGATGCGATTCACCGATTGGCCGCAGAGCCCACTCCGGAAATGCATCAACGGCAGGTGCCGTTAATCGATGAGGATAGTTGATGTCGCGACCGCATCACTACTGGATGGCGGAAGCGTTACGCCAGGCACGTAAGGGCCTGTATTCAACTCCGCCGAATCCCAGTGTTGGCTGCGCCATTGTATTCGATGATGCACTGATCAGTTGTGGTTGGCACGGATATAGCGGCGGTCTTCACGCTGAAGTAAACGCGTTGCTTGCGGCCGAGATACCAGCCGGTGCGGATATTTATGTCACCCTTGAGCCCTGTTCGCATCATGGTAAAACGCCACCTTGTGTAGAGGCCCTGATCGACGCCAAACCGGCGCGTGTGATCGTCGCCATGCAAGATCCCAATCCCCAGGTTGGCGGACAGGGGCTCGCACTATTGCAGGCGCAGGGGATCGAAGTTATCGTCGGCGTGCTCGAGGATGCAGCGCGTGAGCTCAATCGCGGCTTTATCAAGCGTATGGAGCAGGGACTGCCGTTCGTCAGCATCAAGATGGCCAGTTCTCTGGATGGTCGTAGCGCGCTCAAAAATGGCAGCAGTCAGTGGATTACCTCGGCCGCGGCGCGACGCGATGTGCAGTTTTTGCGCGCCCGGGCAGCCGCGATTCTGACGAGCGCGCAAACGGTGCTTGACGATGATCCCTCGCTGAATCTGCGCCTGTCGAAACAGGATCTCAAGCAGATATTTGAAGTGCGCCAACCGGTACGTGTTGTGCTTGATTCGCGCTTACGCCTGAGCGGTAGCGAAAAGCTGTTCACGATCCCGGGCGACATCTGGATTTATACCCTGAGCGAAGATCCCGATCGACATGAGCGACTCGCTACACGCGGTGCGACCGTGATACAGGCAACAGAGGATGCGGCGGGTCGTATCGACCTGACTGCGCTGTTGCAGGATCTGGCACAACGCGAAATCAACGACGTTCACAGTGAATGCGGGCAGCGTCTTGCGGGCGCACTGATCGACCAGCAACTTGCCGATCAGGTAGTGCTCTATCTGGCTCCTCATCTGCTTGGCAGTGCGGCCCGTGGCGTATTTGATCTGGGTGAATTAACCGCCATGGAGCAGCGTAAAACCTGTAGCATGCGCGATGTACGCCAGATTGGCGAAGATCTGCGTCTTACCCTGAGTGTTGATTAAGGAATCTACGTGTCTACCATTGTCGCCGTTTTGAAAAATAATATTGCCTGCATTGCTGCGGACAGCCTGACCAGTTTCGGTGATACGCGCCAGGCGGCCGAATTTGTCACCGATTATGACAAGATTCTTGCCTTTGGTGATCAGAGTTATATCGGCATCGTCGGCAGCGCCGCGCATCATCTGGTGATGCAAAGTCTGTTTGAAAAGCATGCTGATAAAATCAATTTTGATGATCGCCTCAATATCTTTGAATCGATGCGTCAACTGCATCCAATTCTTAAGGATGAGTATTTTCTGAACAGCAAGGATGAAGACGACGATTCTTATGAATCCTCGCGCGTGGATGCTTTGATCGTGAATCGTGGCGGTATTTTTGGATTGTATTCACTGCGTGAAGTCGATCAATACAGTCGTTTCTGGGCGGTAGGGTCGGGGGCTGAATTTGCGCTCGGCGCGATGAAGGTGGCCTATGATCTGTTTGATGATGCAGAGGCTATCGCGCGCGCCGGCATCGAAGCCGGTACCTGCTTTGATACCAGCAGTGCCATGCCGATGACGAGCTATAGCCTGGAGGTCGATTGATGTTTACTGGAATCATTCAGGCGCTCGGCACGATCGATATGCATGAGCCCCGCGGTGGTGATGTGAGACTCGGGGTCGGTTGTGGCGATCTCGATCTTGGCGGGATTCGGATCGGCGACAGTATTGCCGTCAACGGGGTTTGCCTGACCGCAGTTGAACTGGGGGCACAGTCCTTCGTGGCTGATGTGTCACAGGAAACCCTGCAGTGCACGAGTCTCGGACAACTGGCACGGGGTAGTCAGGTGAATCTGGAATCCGCGCTGACGTTGAACACCGCGCTCGGCGGGCATCTGGTCAGCGGCCACATAGATGGCCTGGCAACCCTTGTCGAAATGGAAGCGGACGCCCGCTCAGTGCGTTATCGATTCGAAGTGGACCCCGCTCTTCAGCACTATATTGCGGTCAAGGGCTCGGTGACGCTGGATGGTACGAGCCTGACGGTGAACGGCATCGAGGACAACCGCTTTGATGTTAATATTGTGCCGCACACACAGCAGAAAACGGTTTTCCAGAGCTATCAGGTCGGCTCAAAGGTTAACCTTGAAGTCGATGTCATCGCTCGTTATCTTGAACGATTGCTGCAGGGAAGGGCGGGCAACTCCGCGAACAAGGATGAGCAGCTCGCCCAAACCCTGATAAAATCAGGATTTATCCACCATGAGTAGATTCTCTACATCGACATGAAATTAAATTCTACCCAGGAAATCATCGACGATATCAAGGCTGGCAAAATGGTCGTGATCATGGATGATGAAGACCGTGAAAATGAAGGCGACCTGCTGATGGCCGCGCAGGCTGTATCCGCCGATGACATTAATTTCATGGCAAAATATGGGCGTGGTCTGATATGTCTGACTCTGTCCGAGAAGCGTTGCAAGCAATTGCGACTGCCGCTCATGGTCGGTGATAATCGCGAAGTCATGGAAACCAATTTCACCGTGTCGATCGAGGCGGCCGAGGGTGTGACCACCGGAATTTCCGCGGCTGATCGCGCCACTACCATCCAGGCGGCTATCAAGCCCGACGCAAACCCCGGTAGCATCGTGCAACCGGGGCATGTATTTCCGGTTATGGCGCGCAAGGGTGGAGTACTGTTTCGCGCTGGCCATACTGAAGCGGGTTGTGATTTGACCCGGCTGGCTGGATTGGAACCGGCAGCGGTAATTGTGGAGATCCTCAATGATGACGGTTCGATGGCACGGCGCAAGGATCTCGAAGTGTTTGCAGCGAAGCACGATTTGAAGATCGGCACTATCGAAGACCTGATTCGCTATCGAATTGATCACGAACACACCGTAGAGCGTATTGTCGAATCTCCTTTTCCGACCGAGTATGGCGAATTCAGGCTTTATGCCTTTGAGGATAGTACCGCGCAGGAGCTCCACCTGGCGCTGGTCAAAGGTCAAATTGACCCGGAAAAACCGATGCTGGTGCGAGTGCATGTGCAAAATACGCTGGTTGATTCGCTCGCTGGGACCCATGGGCGAGGTTGGCCGCTGCACGACATTATGCAGACCATAAATAAAGCGGGCGAGGGTGTCATCGTATTCCTGCGTCAGGCGGAAACGCCCAAGGATATGGTCAGCCTGATCGATTCGATCGTGCTTGGTCATGGCCAGATCGATCATGGTGACGATCAACGGACTTATGGTATCGGTGCGCAGATACTGGCCGATCTCGGGGTGCGCAAGATGCGCCTGCTTAGCGCACCCAAAGTTTTTCACGGACTCGCAGGCTTCGGCCTTGAAGTAGTCGACTATTACTCAGACGAGGATGAACAAAATGACAGACAGCAAACGGATTGAGGGCGATTTGATCGCTCCCGATGCGCGCATCGCGATCGTGGTTGGCCGCTTTAACGGCTACATCGTTGAAAGCCTGTTGGCTGCGGCGCTGGATACCTTGCAGCGGGCCGGTGTCGATGCCGCCAACATTACCGTCAGCCATGTACCCGGAGCGCTGGAGATACCACTTGTGGTGCAAACCTTTGCTGCGGCCGGCAATCACGATGCCGTCATTGCGCTGGGCGCCGTTATCCGCGGCGCGACTCCGCACTTCGATTTTGTTGCGGGTGAAAGTGCCAAGGCGCTGTCCTCTTTGTCGCTCGCACATTCATTGCCGGTCATTAACGCAATACTGACGACCGATACCATTGAGCAGGCGATCGAACGCGCTGGTACCAAGGCGGGCAACAAGGGTGCCGACGCTGCCATGACCGCAATGGAAATGATCAGCCTTCTGCGCAAGATCAAGTGACGTCCCCCATCCGTGAATAACAAGTCCGTGAATGACAAGGCGCGCTTTATCAAGAAACGTCGGCATGCCCGTGACAAGGCGATGCAGGCACTGTATCAATGGCAGTTGTCCGCTGAAGATCTCGACTGGATAAGGGATCACTATCAGCAGGATCAGGGTGTGGCCTCAGGCGACGAGGAATATTTCCTCGAACTGCTGTATCAGATACCGGCGCAGGTGGAGGCGCTGGATAGCCTTTATCGTAAACATGTTGCCAATTTCCCGGATCATCTCGATCCTATCGAAACCAATATCTTGCGCATCGCAACCTACGAACTGCAAAATCACCTCGAAATTCCCTACAAGGTTGTCATCAACGAGGCCGTCAACCTGGCCAAAACTTATGGCGCCGACGACAGTCACAAGTTTGTCAATGGTGTACTCGATCCGCTTTGTGCCGAGCTGCGCAAACTCGAAGTAGCCGGCTGATACCGCCTTCGGGGCCGCGATGGCGCAGAACGAATTCGCGATCATTCAGCAATACTTTGCCGATGTCGGCAAGCCGGGCGACAACACGGTACTGGCGATCGGTGACGATGCTGCTGTAGTCGAAGTGCCACCTGGTTTCCAGCAGGTGGTTAGCATGGATACCCTCATTGAGGGTGCCCATTTCACGCTCGACACTAACCCTGAAGACATTGCGCACAAGGCGCTAGCGGTCAATCTAAGTGATCTCGCGGCAATGGCGGCTGCTCCGAACTGGTTTTTGATGTCGCTCAGCCTGCCGGAGGTCGACGAGCAATGGCTGCAGCGATTTTCCACCGGCTTGAAACACACCGCAGAGCGTTATTCGGTACAGTTAATCGGTGGCGATACCTGTCGTAGCAAGCTGTCCATTTCGATACAGATTGCCGGGTTGGTGCCGTCTGGACAGTACGTCAGCCGAGCAGGAGCTAGCCCCGGTGACCTGGTGCTGGTGTCAGGGCTGCTGGGTAATGCCGGGCTTGGGCTGGCATCCCGACAGGGGCGCGTTGAACTGCCGGAAGGTCTGCGCCTGCGCTGTCTGCAGGCATTGGATCGCCCGCAACCCAGGCTCGAGCTGGTTGCTTTCCTGCGCAGCTTTGCGAGCGCGGCAATCGATATCTCCGACGGGTTACAGGGTGATCTGGCGCATATACTCAAAGCAAGCCAGTGTGGAGCCACGCTCGATCGAAGCAGCTTGCCGGTTGATCCATGGATCGTACAACAGGACCTCTATCACTATGCGCTCGCGGCGGGCGATGACTATGAAATTTGCTGCACTGTACCCCCGCAGTATCGCGCTGAGATCGATGCCTGGAATCAGCAGCATGAGGATTGCAGACTGACGATTATTGGCGAAATAACCAGCTCAGGATTTTATCTTAAGGTCGGCGACGATCAAATCGATCTGGCCAGCAAGGGAGGTTATCGCCATTTTGACTAAAATATCACCACGATTGTTACGTAATCCCCTGCATTTTTTGTCATTGGGGTTTGGTTCGGGGCTCTCACCCTTTGCGCCCGGCACGCTCGGAACGCTGTTCGCGATCCCTCCTTATTTACTACTCGCACAATTACCACTGGCTTACTATCTGCTCGCGGTTCTTGTGGCATTCGCCATCGGCGTTTACCTGTGTGGCTACACCAGTCGTGCGCTCGGGGAGCACGACCATTCAGGCATTGTCTGGGACGAATTCGTCGGTTTCTGGATCACGATGATCGCGGTGCCGGCCACCTGGCAATGGATTCTGGCCGGTTTTGTGCTATTTAGACTGTTCGATATTGTTAAACCCTGGCCGGTAAAAGTTGCGGATGAAAAGATGAAGGGTGGGTTTGGAATCATGTTTGACGACGTACTGGCGGCCTTGTATGCGCTCGTTGGCCTGCAGATAGCACTGCAACTGGTTAATTCGGTGTGACGAGTTTGCGCGCTACCCTTGTCCTGTTGCTGCTGTTCACTACAGCGCTTCCCGCTCAAGCGACGGGGGTCAAGGTTATTGCGTTGTTCTCCAATAAAGCACTGTTGCAAGTTGGTGAACAACAAAAGATAGTCAAGTCGGGCGAAACCTTCGAAGGTGTTACGTTGCAGTCGGCGTCGGGACGTGGCGCGGTGGTGGTAATCGATGGAGAGATGATGACTCTCGGCCTCAACCAGTCGATTGCCGGTAATTTCAAGAAACCGAATCGCGACAAGGTCAGGATCCTGCCGGATGCCCAGGGTATGTACTTCGTCAACGGCAAGATCAATGGCAAGCCTATTGATTTCCTGGTGGACACCGGCGCCACCAACGTCGCCATGAGCGGTCAGCAGGCGAGAGCGCTCAAGATAGACTTCAAGAAGGGCGTGCGCGGTCAGGCGCAGACTGCGGCCGCCGTCGTGGAGGTCTGGCAGGTCACGTTGAATTCGGTCAGCGTTGGCGATATCCAATTCAGCAATGTTACCGCCACCGTAATTGCGGGCAATCAGCCTCGCCAGGTGCTATTGGGGAACTCCTTTCTGCGACATACCGACATACAACAGGCCGGCTCCGCACTGGTGATCCGAAAACGCTACTAAAACCTACTTTTTCGCATACTCGGAAACCAATATTCGGGTAGACTGTAGCGTTTTTAATATCCCCCGAAATCAATGATTAAAACCCGATTTGCTCCGAGTCCGACCGGCGTATTGCACGTTGGTGGTGCGCGAACCGCTTTATTTTGCTGGCTGTACAGCAAGAAAATGAAAGGTAAGTTTGTATTGCGAATCGAAGATACGGATCTCGAACGTTCGACGCCGGAGTCAGTGCAGGCGATTCTCGACGCGATGCAGTGGCTCGATCTCGATTACGATGAAGGACCCTATTACCAGACACAGCGTTTTGCGCGTTATCAGCAGGCAATTCGGCAACTGGTAGAGCAGGGCGACGCCTATCACTGCGAGTGTTCCCGGGAGCGGCTCGATAGCTTGCGCGAACAGCAGATGGCAGCGAAGGAAAAGCCCCGCTACGATGGCCGTTGTCGTGATATGGGACTTAAGCCGGGTGCGGGGAAGTCGATGGTAGTACGTTTTCGCAATCCCGAGCAGGGCGTGGTGAGCTTCAAGGACCATGTTAAGGGCGAAGTTAATGTCGATAATCGCGAGCTGGATGATTTGATCATCGAACGCAGCGACGGCAGTCCGACCTATAACCTGTCGGTGGTGGTCGATGACATGGAGATGGACATTACTCACGTTCTGCGTGGCGACGATCACGTCAACAATACGTCGCGACAGGTTAATATTCTGCGCGCACTCAATGCTCCGGTGCCGGAGTATGCACATGTGCCCATGATTCTCGGTGATGACGGTAAACGCCTGTCGAAGCGCCATGGCGCAGTGGGGGTCATGGAGTATTTCGAGGCTGGATACCTGCCAGCCGCACTGCTCAACTATCTGGTGCGTCTGGGCTGGTCACACGGCGATCAGGAGATTTTCACGCGCGACGAGATGATCGAGTTGTTCACGCTGGATGGCCTGAATAAATCCGCCTCATCGTTCAACACAGACAAGCTTAACTGGATAAACCAGCAACATATGATGAGCGCCCCGCTGGGTGACATCGTTTCGCTGGTCAAGCAACGTCTCGACCGGCTCGGAATAAGTCATTCCGGCGCGCTTGATTTTGCTTCAGTGGTTGATCTGTATCGTCAACGCGTGTCGACGATCAATGAACTGGTCGACAGTATTCTGTATTTTTTCCAGGATTTTGCTGAATACGATGCAAAGGCGGCCGCCAAAGCGTTCAAACCGACGGCACTGCAGCCTTTACAACGTTTGAGCGCGCGTTTTGCTGCTCTCGATAACTGGTCTGCAGCCGACATTCACGCGGTGATCGAAGCCATCACGGTGGAACTCGATGTTGGTATGGGTAAGGTTGGTCAACCCTTGCGCGTCGCCGTTACCGGTGGGTCGTTTTCGCCGCCGATCGATCAGACCGTCGAATTGCTCGGCAGGGAGCGTTGCCTGACGCGACTGGAACGTGCGATCGCTCATGTTTCAGCCGAATGACGTGCAGCATTCTTTATGTTTTTCAGTGACATGCTATATAAATCCGAGGACAATCGATTGAGGCATGATAGACTCGCTTCGGTGTAAATGAGGTTTCCGCAACGGACCGATTTCCGCGCAGGGTCGATGATTTCAGACCTTTCAGGCTCGAGTGTGATTCCAGACAATCCAGGATAACAAGGTAATCAATTAGTGGTGCGAGAGACGATTCATTGCGTAGTGATGTTCGCCGATGTGGCGGGCAGCACGGCCATGTATGAAAACATGGGTGATGATCTTGCCAGAGAGCGTATCTCAAAGGCACTGAATGCATTGATTTCAATCTCCCAACGCCATCAGGGCAAGCTGGTAAAAACCATCGGTGACGAGATACTGGTCTATTTCACCAGTATGGATGACGCTGTCTTTGCCGCCAGGGCAATCCAGATAGCGATGGAAGATGACAGGTCTCCCGAAACCGTCGGTGTGTCGATTCGGATTGGAATGCAATATGGCAGCACTATTCTGGAAAACGACGATATTTTCGGTGATACCGTAAATGTTGCTGCCCGGGTCGCAAGTATGGCAAAAGCTCGGCAGATACTCCTTACCCAGGAAATCGCGTTTCTGGTAAAGAGCCCGGAGCTCTCCAACAATATGCGTCCTTACGATCGTCTGCGCATCAAGGGTAAAAATGAACAGCTGGATGTCTACCTGTATGCCTGGGAAGAAGAATCCGACATGACCAACATGGCCACGGCCAGCAGTTTTACCAATCCCGCGCGCAACGAAGAGTTGAGTAATCTGACTCTGACTTACGAAGATAAGGATCACTCAATTCCGGTGGATACCACTTCGTATCTGATGGGCCGGGGTAAGGATTGCGAATTGATCGTAAAAGGTGATCTGATTTCGCGCTACCATTCCAGGATTGAGCATCGACGCGGCAAGTACATCATAACCGACCAGAGCACGAACGGTACCTTCATCAGGACAAGTGGAGGACAGAACATATTTCTGCGTCGCGAAGAGTTTACATTGTTTGCTTCGGGCTATATCAGCCTGGGCAAAAAAGTCGATCCAACCGATCCCAATATCATTAAATTCCTCTGCGAATAACGGGGTATAATCAAGCGTCTTTGGTTAACAGAGTGAAAATGCCATGATCCCGGGTAGCAACAGTTTCAATACGCTCTCGACACTGGAAGTTGATGGCAGGGAATACCTCTATTACAGCCTCGAAAAACTGGCACAGCAGGATCTCGAAGCGATCCGGCGCCTGCCATACTCGCTCAAGATACTGCTGGAGAATATTCTGCGTTTCGAACAGGGAGGGGCGGATGCCGCCGGGGATATCAATGCCTTTGCCGAATGGCTGGACACGCGCAGTTCGCAGCGCGAGATAGCCTTTCGGCCGGCACGGGTGTTGATGCAGGATCTGACCGGTGTGCCTGCCGTTGTCGACCTTGCGGCGATGCGCGATGCCGCCGTCGACCAGCCTGGCCGCGTTAACCCGCAGATTCCAGTCGACCTGGTGATCGATCATTCGGTCATGGTTGACGAATTCGCCAGTGACACCGCGTTTGCCGCCAATGTCGCACGCGAAGTGGAGCGTAACGATGAACGTTATCGTTTTCTCAAGTGGGGCGCATCCGTCTTTGACAACTTCCGCGTGGTGCCACCGGGTACCGGTATCTGTCACCAGGTAAATCTCGAATATCTGGCGAAAACGGTATGGCAGGAGCAGGTTGATGGCAAGAATTATGCCTTCCCGGATACTCTGGTCGGTACTGATTCCCACACCACCATGATTAACGGGCTCGGTGTGCTGGGCTGGGGTGTGGGTGGTATCGAAGCCGAGGCCGGCATGCTCGGTCAACCGGTGTCATTGTTGATTCCAGAAGTTGTCGGTTTTTGTTTCAAGGGCAGCCTGCGCGAAGGGATCACGGCTACCGATCTGGTGCTCACCGTCACACAGATGCTGCGCGAGCACGGTGTGGTCGGCAAATTTGTCGAATTTTACGGTGACGGGCTGGGTCAGTTACCCTTGGCCGACCGTGCGACGCTTGCCAACATGGCGCCCGAATACGGTGCCACCTGCGGCTTTTTCCCGGTCGACGCAGAAACCCTGCGTTACCTGCGTCTCACCGGCCGTGACGAGGCCACGCTACAGTTGGTCGAAAGCTATTGCCGCGCCCAGGGCCTGTGGTCTCAGGTTGACCAGCCGGACCCTGAGTTCAGCAGCAGCCTGACGCTCGATCTCGATACGGTTGAAGCCTCGCTCGCCGGTCCCAAGCGGCCACAGGATCGTGTGGCACTGTCGGCTATCAAGCAGGCAACTGCAGCAATACTTGGAGACGACGCGGTCACCACCCGCGGTGCCGATGATGAGCTCCTGGATGGCGATGTTGTGATCGCCGCGATCACCTCCTGTACCAATACGTCGAACCCCAAGGTGATGATGGCGGCGGGCCTGCTGGCGCGCAATGCGCGGGCTGCCGGCCTCAGCACTCAGCCCTGGGTAAAAACCTCACTGGCACCCGGCTCCAAGGTGGTTACCGAATATCTGAATGCCGCGGGCCTGCAGAAAGATCTTGATGCGATCGGTTTTAATCTGGTGGGGTATGGCTGCACCACCTGTATCGGCAACTCCGGGCCCTTACCCGAGGCTATCGAAAAGCAGATCAGGGAGCGCCAGCTGAATGTCTCCAGCGTGCTGTCGGGTAATCGCAACTTCGAGGGCAGGATTCACCAGCAGATCAAATCGAACTGGCTTGCCTCACCGCCCCTGGTAGTGGCCTATGCGCTTGCCGGCAGCACTTGCATCGATTTGACCTCGGAGCCGATTGGTGCCGGTAAGGATGGTAATTCCGTATATCTGCGTGATATCTGGCCGAGTAATCAGGACGTGGCGGACGAAGTCATGAAAGTCAACGCAGGGATGTTCGAGGAGCAATATGCCGACGTTTTCAGCGGTGATGACAATTGGCGCAGTATCGACGTCAGCGAGGCCCTGACCTATAACTGGGATGCGAAATCCACCTACATTCGAAACCCGCCATATTTCCAGCTGGACAATAGTCGGCAACTAGAACCGATTGCCGATGCCCGCATACTGGCTCTGTTGGGGGACTCGATTACCACTGACCATATTTCACCGGCGGGTGCCATTGCACTCGATAGTCCTGCGGGCAGCTACCTCATCGAACACGGTGTGGACAAGCGCGATTTCAATTCCTACGGTTCGCGCCGTGGTAACCATGAGTTGATGATGCGCGGTACCTTTGCCAATATTCGCATTCAAAATGAAATGACGCCTGATGTGGAGGGCGGCGTCACACGCCAGATGCCCGCTGGCGAGTTGATGAGCATTTACGATGCGGCCATGCAGTATCAACGACAGGGGGTTCCGCTGGTGGTGTTTGCCGGTAAGGAATACGGCACCGGTTCCAGTCGTGACTGGGCTGCCAAGGGATCGCGGCTACTTGGGGTGCGCGCCGTTATCGCCGAGAGTTTCGAGCGCATCCATCGTTCCAACCTGATCGGTATGGGTGTCCTGCCGTTGCAATTCATCGACGGCTTCGATCGCAAACAACTCAAGTTAAGCGGTGCTGAGAAGATCAGTATCGGTGGCATGCACAAAGGCCTGCAACCGGGACAGAAACTGGAAATTTCGGTGACCGATGCGACTGGCAGTACGCTTGCGATCGACGTGTTGTGTCGCATCGACACTCGCGACGAGGTCGCTTATTACGAGTCCGGCGGCATTTTGCAATACGTGCTTAACAATATTGGGAGTTAATGGGGATGCTGATTACGTTTAAAACCAGTGCTTACGCCAACATTATCATGTTCGGTGATATCGGTTTGGAGCTGCTCGAGATGATGGACTTTGGCAAGGCGGTGCCGGGTGCGATCGGTGCTGCAGATGTGTCGCAGGCGCTGGAAAATCTGCAGCGCGAGCTCGACAGGCTACCCGAACAACCGCAGCCTGCCGATGTCGACTCTGATGATCCATCAGCTATCAATCTGCATACGCGTGCCGTGCCGCTGATCGAATTGCTGCGTGCGGCAGTTGACGATGAAAAAGCGGTGCGTTGGGAGTAATTCGAGCGCGCCGGATTTAGCTCTTTACCATTGAATCGACCACGGCAGTCCAGCCCTGGGCAATATTGTCGTGGTTGTAACCGCCGCCACCCATGGCCAGCATGCGACCATGGCAATAGTCATCTGCAATCCGGCATAAGCTTGCTGCAGCATAGGCGTGCGCGGCGGGACTGAATTCCATGTTGGTGATCGGGTCACCCTTGATGCTATCGGCACCGCATTGCAACAGGATGAATTCGGGTTCATGCCGACGCAGATAATCTTCCACCAGCGGCCAGACTTCGTGGAACACGGCATCGTCGGAAAACGGGGGTACAGGTATGTTCAGCTTGGTACCCTCGGCGACGCC
>JAIBDO010000114.1 GCA_024686195.1 Gammaproteobacteria bacterium
ACCCCGTAACCGCTCAACTGTGGATTCTGGGAGTCACCTTTGTGGTGCTGGCGACGCTCGGTGCCACCAGCTACGCGCTGTTTGCGTCATCGTTGAGAAAGTTTCTGGCCGCGCCGCGGGCGCAAAAAGTCTATGGCCTGTTCGGTGGCGGC
Source organism: Gammaproteobacteria bacterium (assembly GCA_024686195.1). GTDB lineage: Bacteria > Pseudomonadota > Gammaproteobacteria. The sequence goes on from JAIBDO010000114.1 coordinate 153, forward strand.
CTGCTTTGTGCCGCCGGCATCTGGGCGCTTGGCGCACGACGGGTAATCACCTCCGCATGATCCACAGACGACTCACCTTTATCCTGTTGCTCGGCTTCCTTTTGCTAGCATTATCCGCCTGTGGTAACAAGGGGCCGCTGGTGCAGGCAGAAGACGAAGAGTGGCATAAAACTCAAAAAAGAAGGGAGTAGCAGTGGATCATTTCGAGTACCAACAGGGAAGGCTTTTCTGCGAGGACGTAGCCATAGAGACGCTCGCCGAAATCTATGGTACGCCGTTGTTCGTCTACTCACGCGCTACCCTCGAACGTCACTGGCACGCCTTTGACCAGGCGCTTGCCGCTTACGATCACCTGGTTTGCTATGCCGTGAAGGCCAATTCCAGCCTGGCCGTGCTGAATCTGCTGGCGCGGCTGGGTTCCGGTTTCGACATCGTCTCCGGCGGCGAACTGCAGCGCGTTCTGCAGGCGGGTGGTGATCCTGCTCGTATCGTTTTTTCCGGTGTCGGTAAACAGGCCGACGAAATCGAAGCGGCTCTCGCCGCCGACATCCTCTGTTTCAACGTAGAGTCCGAGCAGGAACTCGATCGCATCAATGACATTGCCACGGCCTTGGGCAAAACCGCGCGCGTCTCGTTTCGCGTCAATCCCGACGTCGACGCCAAAACCCATCCCTATATTTCGACCGGGCTCAAGGACAATAAATTCGGCATTGCCTTTACCGATGCAGAAGCGGTTTATCTGAAGGCGGCCGCGCTCGCCAACATCGAGGTCATCGGCATGGACTGCCACATCGGTTCGCAGCTGACCGATATGTCACCCTATGTCGACGCCTTTGACCGGCTGCTGGAATTGATCGAGGGTCTGCGCGCAAAGGGCATAAATATCCATCATCTTGATCTCGGTGGTGGGCTCGGCATTCGTTATCGCGACGAGGCGCCGCCGCTCCCCGCAGAATGGGCCAGCGCCCTGCACGAACGACTGAAGAAATTCACCGGCACTATCGTCATCGAACCCGGCCGTGCTATCGCCGGTAACGCCGGCATCCTGGTAAGCCAGGTGAATTATCTCAAGCATGGCGCCGACAAGAACTTCGCGGTAATCGACGCGGCGATGAACGATTTGATCCGCCCTTCGCTGTATGGAGCCTGGCAGGACATCATCCGCGTCAATGCAGACAGCGATGCCGATGAAAAGGTTTATGACGTGGTGGGCGCTATCTGTGAATCCAGTGATTTTCTCGGCAAGGATCGCCCGTTACGACTGCAGCAGAATGATTTACTGGCGATTCGTTCCTGCGGCGCCTACGCTTTCGGCATGGCATCGAACTACAACTCGCGCAACCGTGCGGCCGAAATCATGGTCGATGGCGATCAACATTACTGCGTGCGCGAACGCGAGCAGTTCAGTGACCTGATTCGTGGCGAGTCGCTGTTGCCATGAAACTGAAATTTGCCAAGATGCATGGCCTCGGCAACGATTTTATGGTTATCGACGCGATCAACCAGTCGTTTTCGCCACGCCCCGAACTGATTCGCCAATGGGCCGACCGCCACGATGGTATTGGATTTGATCAGATGCTGGTGGTGTCACCAGCAGATAGTCATAACGCGGCCTTCAAGTACAACATCTACAACGCCGATGGCGGCGAAGTGGCGCAATGCGGCAATGGCGCTCGCTGTTTCGCGCGCTTTGTTCGCGAGCAGGGCCTGACCGAGCTCGAGGTTATTCCGGTGGAGACCAATACCGGCCTGCTGCAGCTTGAAGCTGTCGATGCCACGCGCTACCGCGTCAACATGGGCATTCCACAATTCGAGCCCGACGCCATCCCGATGCGTGCCGACACTGTTCAGGAGCTTTACCATACCGATTTTGAAGGCACCGAGATCAGTTTCAGCGCTGTCTCCATCGGCAACCCACACATGGTCATTCCGGTCGTCGATGTCGATAACGCCGCCGTTGAGATACTTGGACCCTATTTCGAGTCGCATATGATGTTCCCCGAACGCGCCAATATCGGGTTTATGCAGGTCCTCGATCGTTCCAGTTTCCGCTTGCGCGTCTTCGAACGAGGCGTGGGCGAAACCCGTGCCTGTGGCAGCGGCGCCTGTGCAGCGATGGTTGCAGGGGTCCGCCTGGACTTGCTGAATTCGTCGGCAACCGCGATTCTCACCGGTGGTGAGTTGAAACTCGAATGGCAAGGCGATGCAAACCCCGTTATGATGACGGGCGAAACTGCAATGGTTTATCAGGGCGAGATCCAATATGAGTGAAGTGTCGGCGGAACAGCAACCATCAACCGAATCCGAAGAATCCCGGGCAATCCAGTTCCTGCAGCAAAACCCGGCCATTTTGATGAATTATCCCGATGTTCTTTCATCGCTGTCGATCCCGCATCAGACCGGAGGCGCCACTTCGCTGTTGGAGCGTCAACTCAAGCTGTTACGCGAGGACAACCAGTATCTCAGGTCCAAGATAGAGGAATTGGTCGAGATCGCACGCGACAACGAAGAACTCAACCAGCGCTTTCATCGGCTGGCACTGGAGTTAATGGATAGCGAACAGTTGCACGACGTGCTGGCAATGGTGCAGGACCAGGTGCAAACCTTCTTTTACACCGATTTTGTCTGTTTCCGCTTCCTGCCGAGCATCCACGAAGCCGGCAATACCCTTGACGGCCTCTATCTCGATGCTGACAGCAGTATCGTCGAGCGTGTCAAACCCTGGATCGAGGATCGCAAACCGATATGTGGCCAGCAGGACGAAACGATCAATCGCGAATTATTCGGCCCCGACCTGCAAATCGCTTCCTGTGCTTTTATTCCGCTTTACCATACTCACAACCTTGGCCTGTTATGCCTCGGTAGTGTCAGCGCCGAGCGCTTTGGCGCCAGCATGGGGACTATTTTCCTGCAGCATCTGGGCGAGCTCGTCAGTAATCGGCTGAAACACCTGTTACAGGCAGGATAATCAGCTTGAACGACTACCTGGACCAGTTCATCCAGACCCTGCGTAGCGAAAAATATTACTCCCCGCATACCTGTAGCAACTACCGACGTGATTTGCAGCGCTTCCAGGCCTATCTGGAGGAGCGCGCTATCGACAACTGGACAGACGTTGGTTACAACGATGTCAGCAGTTTTGCGGCACAGCGACATCGCCAGGGTCGCAAGAGCCGCACCATCGCACGTGAGCTATCGTCCATTCGCAGCTTTTACCAGTTTCTGATTCGCTGTTCGGTAGTGACGAAAAACCCGGCACTTGACGTCAGCGCGCCGAAAAGCGACAAGCCGCTACCCAAAACCTGTGATCCAGAGTCACTCGGACAATTACTGCGGGTCACCGATGATCATGACGAGCTGTTGTTGCGGGATATCGCCATTTTTGAGTTGATTTACTCCTCCGGACTGCGCCTGGCCGAGCTCGTCGGTATCGACCTCGACGACATCGATCTGACGCAGCAGCAACTGGTGGTCACCGGCAAGGGCAATAAAACCCGTCATCTGCCGGTTGGCAGCAAAGCGGTCATTGCGATCCAGCGTTGGCTTCGCGTGCGGCCGAATTACTGCCGTAATAACGATCAGAAAGCCCTGTTTCTAAGCAAACCGGGGAAGCGTATTTCCACTCGTAACGTGCAAAGCCGGCTGAATCATTTGATTCAACGCCAGGGACTGGGGCAACAGATATCGCCTCACGTACTGCGTCATTCCTTCGCCACCCACCTGCTCGAATCCAGTTCAGACCTGCGCGCGGTTCAGGAATTACTCGGGCATGCCAATATCGCGACTACCCAGATTTATACGCATCTTGATTTTCAGCACCTCGCCAATGTTTACGACGCTGCACATCCGCGTGCTCGCCGCAAGGAATAGTAGTCAGTGCCATCCTCGTACAGACCAGCGTGAAAAATAGCCACAATGTTTTTCGCCTTGTATTTATTTCAGCACGCCCATATATGACAATGTCTGCCTCGATAATGCCGGATTCGAATATTGCAACAGTTTGACGGTACCACCATTCTCTCAGTGCGCCGCAACAACAGTGTTGTCATTGGTGGCGATGGCCAGGTCAGCCTGGGTAACACCATCATGAAAGGCAATGCGCGCAAAGTGCGCCGACTTTACAAGGACCGCGTAATCGCCGGTTTTGCCGGTGGCACCGCGGATGCATTCATGCTCTTTGAGTTGTTCGAAGGCAAACTCGAAAAGCACAACGGGCAAATGATCCGCGCCGCCGTAGAGCTTGCCAAGGAGTGGCGTTCTGATCGCGCATTGCGTCGACTCGAAGCACTTTTGTGCGTCGCTAATGAAGAGGCATCGCTGATCATCTCTGGAAATGGCGACGTTATCGAACCCGAAGATAGCCTGATGGCGATCGGCTCGGGTGGCGCTTACGCCCAGGCGGCAGCGCGTGCGATGCTCGACACGACCGAGCTCGATGCTCGCGCGATCGTTGAAAAAGCTCTGGGCATCGCCGGCGACATCTGTGTTTACACCAATCATAACCATAGCTTCGAAACTATCGATTACGCGTAACTACCGTGGATACCAAGATCATCACTCAATCACCCATGACTCCCCGCGAGATCTCGCAGGAACTCGACAAGCACATCATCGGCCAGGACAAAGCCAAGCGCGCGGTCGCCATCGCACTGCGCAATCGCTGGCGCCGACAACAGGTGGCCCCCGAACTGCGCAATGAAATCACGCCCAAGAATATCCTGATGATGGGACCTACCGGCGTGGGCAAGACCGAAATTGCGCGCCGCCTGGCTCGTCTGGCGAATGCCCCGTTCATCAAAGTCGAGGCCACCAAGTTTACCGAAGTTGGCTATGTCGGGCGGGACGTCGAGTCGATTATTCGTGACCTCGTCGACGTCTCAGTCAAGCAGATGCGCGAAGATGAGGTGGCACGGGTCCGCCATCGCGCCGAAGATGCCGCCGAAGAGAAAGTGCTGGATGCGCTGCTGCCGCGACCCAAGGATTTCAATGACGACGCGCAACAGGACAGCAGCGATAGCACGCGCCAGAAATTCCGTAAGATGCTGCGCGAAGGCAAGCTCAACGATCGCGAAATCGAAATCGATCTGCAAATGCCCGCGGTTGGTGTCGAGATCATGGCGCCACCCGGCATGGAAGAAATGACCAGTCAACTGCAGGGCATGTTCCAGAATATGGGTAACGCCAAATCACGCACGCGCAAGCTGCGCGTCGACGATGCGCTAAAAATGCTGACCGATGAAGAAGCGGCAAAGCTAATCAACGAAGATGAGCTCAAACTCAGCGCACTGGATAACGCCGAGCAAAACGGCATCGTGTTTATCGACGAGATAGACAAGGTTGCCAAGCGCGGTGAAACCAGCGGAACCGACGTATCACGTGAAGGCGTGCAGCGCGATTTGCTGCCACTGGTAGAAGGTTGTACCGTATCGACCAAGGCCGGAATGATCGAAACGGATCACATCCTGTTTATTGCCTCGGGTGCGTTTCATGTGTCCAAACCCAGCGACCTGATACCGGAGCTGCAGGGCCGACTGCCTATTCGAGTCGAGCTGTCGTCGCTAACCGTTGAAGACTTTGTGCGTATCCTGCGCGAACCCGATGCCTCTTTGACCGAACAGTACACGGCATTGATGGAAACCGAAGAAGTCAGCCTGACGTTCACCGACGACGCACTGGCACGCATCGCCGAGGTGGCTTTTCAGGTCAATGAAAAACAGGAGAATATCGGTGCCCGTCGCCTGCATACGGTGATGGAGCGCTTGCTCGAAAGCATCAGCTTCGAGGCCTCCGACATGGTTGCCCAGGCACTGACCATCGACGCCGATTACGTCAACGAACAACTCGGTGATCTGTCGGCTGACGAAGACCTCTCACAGTACATTCTCTAATGAAACCTACCGACATCAAGCTGCACCAGCGCTCGCGCGTTCTTGAAATTACCTTCGAGGACGAATCTCATTTCACATTGCCGGTCGAGTACCTGCGCGTTTACTCGCCATCGGCAGAAGTGCAGGGGCACGGCCCCGGCCAGGAAGTGCTGCAAATTGGCAAAGAAGACGTCAACATCGAGCGCATTGAGCCGATTGGGCACTACGCGGTTCGGCTCGCCTTCGACGACAATCATGACAGCGGGCTGTATAGCTGGGAATACCTGTACGAACTCGGCGCAACCTACGACGATCGCTGGCAAGATTACCTCGCACGTCTCGAAGCGGGCGGTCACAAGCGCAAGCCGGCCGCTGAATTCTGATTCGTTAGACGGACACGGCATTCGCACTCAGGCGGCGCCACTTTCAAATGACGGCATCTGCATCACGTGGTAAGGTTCGCGCCATGCAGGATAAAACCACAACAGACTTCGGATTCGAAGAAGTTCCGACCGCCGAGAAGCAGAATCGGGTTGGTGCGGTATTTACCTCCGTGGCTGAAAAATATGACCTGATGAATGATGTGATGTCCTTCGGCATTCATCATATATGGAAGCGATTCACCCTCGAAATGTGCGCTTTGCGTCCCGGCCACCAGGTGCTTGATCTGGCCGGCGGCACCGGCGACCTGGCCCTTAAACAGGCCGCCATGGTCGGTGAAACCGGTGGCGTCGTGCTCGCCGATATTAACGCCGCCATGCTGCAACAGGGTCGCGATCGCGTGATCGACAAGGGTTTTATCAATCGCGTCAGGACGGTGCAATGCAATGCTGAAATCCTGCCCTTTGCGGATAATTATTTCGACTGTATTACCATCGCCTTCGGCCTGCGCAACGTCACCGACAAGGGACAAGCGCTCGCCTCTATGCAACGCGTGCTTAAACCGGGTGGACGCCTGTGCGTGCTCGAGTTTTCCAAACCGATTTACCAGCCACTGGAAAAGGTCTACGACTTTTACTCCTTCAAGTTATTGCCGCGCATGGGTGAAATTATTGCGCGCGATCGTGCCAGTTATCAGTATCTCGCTGAGTCAATCCGAAAGCATCCGGACCAACAGACATTAAAAGAACTCATCCTCGAGCAGGGTGGTTTTGACGAAGCTGAAGTGCACAACCTGAGCGGTGGTATCGTTGCCCTGCACCGCGCATTCAAGTACTAGACCCTCGCTTAATCGTGCAATCTTCTGACCGCCCTGGCGCAATCTTGTTTGAATCGATGCAGAATTCGCTGCTGACGGCCGCCGAAATTGGCAGCAATCGGCTACTCGCGCTCGACCAGGGCACATTGCAGGGTTGCACTGAACTGCAGGGCCACTGCATCGCTATCGATATCACTGACCTCGATATCCAGTTGTATTGTCATCCCGGCAACTGGGGATTACGCCTCAGTCGTAATCCACCCGCGCGCGATGTGGATGCCACTATTTCAGGACGCCTGATGGCGCTGGTCAACCTCGCCACCGAAACCGACAAGTTGTCGACTTCGATCCGCGAGCGGGTTAGTTTTAACGGCAATGTTGCGCTCGCGCAAAAAGCACAGGCGCTTATAGCGGGGCTCGATATCGACTGGGAAGAAGCACTTGCGCAGCACAGCGGCGATATACTCGCGTTTCAGCTTCACCAGCGTGCTCGCCAGTTTGGCCAGTGGTTGCAAGATAGTGCGGAATCGGTATTACAGACCAGCAGTGAATATCTGCGCGAGGAAGCACGCCTCAGTCCAACCCAGGTGGAATTTGATCAGTTTCAATCACGGCTGACGGCACTGAAGAACGATGTCGCCCGCAGCGAAGCGCGCCTGCAGCGCCTGCTCGACAAAACCAACGACTGATACATGTACAACCTGCTACGCCTGATATCGATCAATTTCACGCTCGCGCGCTTCGGCCTCGACGAAGTAATCCTGTCACTGCACTTTTTTCGCCCGCTTTACCTGCTCGGGCTGATCAATCCTTTCAACTGGTTTCGCAGCAACAAACTCAGCCAGGCCGAGCGACTGCGCCTGTGTATCGAGGAACTGGGCCCTATTTTCATCAAGTTCGGGCAAATGATGTCCACTCGGCGTGACCTGTTTGGTGACGAAATCGTCGACGAGTTAGCAAAGCTGCTCGATCGGGTGCCTCCCTTTCCACTGAATCAGGCGCGGGATATTGTTGAACAACAGCTCGGAATGCCCATCGATCAGGCCTTCAAACACTTCGACGATAACCTGCTGGCATCCGCGTCAATTGCGCAGGTTTATGCGGCGCAGTTGCACGATGGCCAGCAGGTAATTGTGAAAATTGTACGCCCGGGCATCGAGGCACAGATTCGCAAGGACATTGAAGTGCTGCTGCTGCTGGCAAAGATGGCCGATCGCTACTGGGGCGAAGCGAAACGCATTAAACCGATCCAGGTCGTGCGCGAGTTTGAAACCACGATCATGAACGAGCTAGACCTGATGCGCGAGGCAGCCAACGCGAGCGAGCTGCGCCGACATTTCGATGCTTCAGCCGATCTTTATGTGCCGTTTGTGCACTGGGATTACTGCCGCAGCAAGGTCATGGTCATGGAGCGAATCAGCGGTATCCCGATTTCCGATATCGACCGTTTGCGGGCGCATGAGATCGACTTCGAATCCTTGTCACGCAAAGGCGTAGAAATCTTTTTTACCCAGGTTTTTTGCAATAATTTTTTTCATGCCGACATGCACCCGGGCAATATTTTCGTCTCCACCGAAAACCCGCAGGATCCTCAGTACATCGCCGTGGATTTCGGCATTATGGGTTCCCTGTCGACCAATGATCAACGCTATCTTGCCGAAAACTTTGGTGCATTTTTTAACCGTGACTACCGCAGGGTCGCCGAGTTACACGTCGATTCCGGCTGGGTCGACCGCGGTACGCGCATCGATGAGTTCGAGGCCGCGATCCGCAGCGTGTGCGAGCCAATGTTTCAGCGGCCGTTGGCAGAGATCTCGTTCGGTCAACTACTGCTGCGCCTGTTTCAAACTGCGCGCAGCTTCAACATGGAGATCCAGCCACAGTTATTGCTGCTGGAAAAAACCTTCCTGCACATCGAGGGTATCGGCCGGGAGTTATATCCCCAGCTCGATTTATGGGACACCGCAAAACCATTCATCGAACGCTGGCTGTCAGAACAAATGGGCATGCGCGCACTGGTG
>JAIBDO010000104.1 GCA_024686195.1 Gammaproteobacteria bacterium
ACAACCGTTAACGCGATATTGTTCAAGCGCGTGCGACGAAACCTCCATAACCACGTATTCACAACGCTGCTGGAGAAACTGGTGCAGCCGCGATTGCAGGGTTACCACATCCGGAGTAGTCAAACTATCCGGCGTCAACTGGTTACCCACGCCATAGCCGAGCGTACCGATACTGGCACAGGACTTGCCGATACGACTTAAGGCCTGGGTGAGCAGGTGCGTTACGCTGGACTTGCCGTCAGTTCCGGTAATACCGACGATGGTCATGGCCTGGGCCGGATCACCGAAGAAACGGCTGACGATGTGACCATTGGCACGTTCGAGTTGATCGACGCCGATCCAGCAGGTATCGACCTGCTTGCGCAGCAGTTCGATGCGCTGCAGGCTGTACTCGTCCGCCGCATCATAAATAACGGCGACCGCACCCGCTTTGACCGCGTCGATAGCGTAGTCAATGCCATTGGAGCGAATCCCGGGCAACGCGATAAACGCAGAGTTCTCTGTCACTGCCGCGCTATTACTGGCGATATCGAAAACGGGGATAGTGGGCACCGGATCACACGTTGCGAAACCTTGCAACAGGTCTGACAAGGGTATACCGGGAGTTCGCGGATTTGACATCATGCCCCCTGTTCCCGCCTTTGTACCAGCGTCGGCAGATCATCCGGTGAAATATCAAGAATCCGTAGCGCATTGGATACCACATCACGAAACACCGGCGCCGCCACCAGGCCGCCGTAGTAACCATTCTGGGTAGGCTCATCGATCATGACCGCCATCACCAGGCGCGGATTGCTGGCCGGCGCAATTCCGGCGAATACGGCGACGTAATCATCCTTTTGATAGCCTCCGGCAATACTCTTTTTGGCAGTACCCGTTTTACCGGCAACCTGGTACCCGGGAATCGCCGCCAGCTGCGCCGTTCCTTTTGGCCCTACCACCTTCGTCATCATCTGCAGAACCGCACGCGCAGTCGTTGCTTTCATGACATGCCGCGTAATTTCGTTGCGGGGATTAAATCGAGCCTCCTTGCGCACCAGACTGAGATCCAGCAGGCGGCCTTCGTTGGCGATCACCGCGTAAGCGCGTGCCAACTGCGTAATCGACACTGACATACCGTAGCCAAAGCCCATAGTGGCATGATCCAGTGGTTGCCACTGGCTGTGATGAGGAAAGTATCCCGAAGACTCCCCGGGAAAAGACACACCCGACGCCGCACCGAAGCCGTAGTCAGTGAAGCTCTCCCACATTTCCTGTTTATGCAGCGCCATGGCGACGCGCGAGGCACCAACATTACTGGAGCGTCGCAGGATATCGGACAGGCTGAGCACACCGAAGTTACGCACGTCCTTGACCGGGTGCCCGCTCACCATCCAGTGCCCGGGAGAGGTGTCGATGCTACTGTCGGCGTGGAACCGACCACGATCGATCGACGCTGCAATGGTAAACGGCTTGATCGTCGAACCCGGCTCAAAAACATCGGTCAGCGCGCGGTTGCGTTGCGCAGCTACATTCGCACTGCGACCGCCATTCGGGTTATAGGACGGCTGATTCACCATCGCCAGAATCTCACCGCTACGCGCATCGAGTAACACGGCAGAACCCGCGCTGGCCGCATGGTACTGAATCGCCCTGGCGAGACTTCGATAGGCGATGTACTGCAAGCGCATATCGATACTGCTGTAAATATCCTTACCCGCTTCGGCGCGCGACACCTGGGCCAGCTCTTCGATGACTTCACCGCGTCGATTGCGAATCACGCGGCGCTTCCCCGGCTGAGCACTGAGCCAGTCCTCGAAGGCAAGCTCCAGGCCTTCCTGCCCCTGGTCATCGATACTGGTGAATCCAACCAGATGCGAAACAACTTCGCCAGCCGGGTAGTATCGATTGTATTCGCGCTGCAGGTAGACACCATCGCTACTGTCGGCTACGACTCGGGCAAACTCGGGTTCGAGCTGGCGCTTGAGGTAGACGAACTCGCGATTGGCACGTTGCTTCAGCAAGGTGACAGTATCGCGATAATCAAGCTCGAGGCGGTCGGTTACCCTCTTCAGCCCGTCGAGATTCTCAAGAATTTCGGCCGGGTTTACCCACACTGAATCGACCGGTGTACTGATCGCCAGCGGTGTGCCGAAGCGATCGAAGATTGTACCGCGATAGGCAGGCGTCTCGATGGTGCGAATCTGCCGCTGCACGCCCTGGTTGGCGAGAAAATCCTGTTCGAATACCTGGAGATAAAGCGCGCGCGTGACCAGGCCGCCCAACAACGTAAGCATCACCATTAACACGAAGTAGTGCCTGGCACCCAGGAACCGGGGCTGATACTCGGCTCTATCGATACCGGACTCGCGCTTCGCCTTGCGCTTGTGGGTCTTGCGCTTCGAGGTCACAGGCTTCATTGCAATCGCACCAGTTCAACCTTGTCCGGGATGCGCATCTGCAGATCATGCCGCGCTCTCGATTCCACATTACTGTGCGTGGCAAGAGTCGTGTTCTGCAGCTGCAAACGCCCCCACTGAATGACCTGCTGATCCTGCTGCTTCTGGATACCGCGCAATTCGGCAAACAGCACACGGCTCTGATGCTTGACGTATATCACCGTCAGCGCACTGCCGAGAACCAGGGTCAACAGCAGCGACATCCAGATTCTGTTATCCATCAGGCTGCTCGCTCGGCGATGCGCAGCACGGCGCTGCGCGCACGTGGGTTTATCGAAATCTCTTCGGCACCAGCCTTGATCGCCTTCCCCGACGGCCTGAGGCGAAGCACCGTGTTGATCTCACTGTCTCGCAATGGCAGGCCACGTGGAATTTTCGGCGGCGTGCTGTGCGCTTTAATAAAGCGCTTTACAATCCGGTCTTCGAGCGAATGAAAACTAATCACCAGCAGGCGTCCGCCAATTTTCAGAATATCCAGTACCGTCTCCAGCACCCGCGAGATCTGCTCAAGCTCCTGGTTTATGTGAATACGTATCGCCTGGAAACTGCGCGTCGCCGGATGCTTGTTGTTCTTTGGACGCGGCATCAGGGAGCTGATGATCGACGCCAGAGTCGCGGTATCATCGATAGCCCGGGTTGCGCGAATCTCGACCAGTTTGCGCGCAATCCGGCGTGAATGACGCTCTTCACCATATTCCCACAGCACCCTGGCAATTTCGGCCTCGTCGGCACGCTGCAACCAGGCGGCAGCGGACTCACCCTGCTGCGGATTCATGCGCATATCGAGCGGACCGTTATGTTGAAAGCTGAAACCGCGATCAGCATCGTCGAGTTGCGGCGAAGAAACGCCGATATCGAGCAGGATTCCATCGATCTGTTCAAGCAGATCAAGCCCGGCAATACACTCCCTGAGATTGGCATAGTCTTCATGAATGATGGTGACGCGATCGTCAGAACCGAAGGTTTCCCGGGCATCGGCAATTGCCTGCGGATCGCGATCCATAACGATCAGGCGACCATCCTCATCCAGCTCGGCAAGAATTGAACGCGCATGTCCACCGCGGCCATAGGTGCCATCGACATAGCGCCCTTTTGGTTTGATTTCGAGGCCGGCAATCACTTCGTCATGCATCACCGGAGCATGCGACGGATTCAGGGCGGTACTCACAGCGTCAACTCCGCCAGCGCATCGGGGGTCTGGCCATCAGCAGGCTCGCTCAGCCAGGACTCCATGCGCTGACTCCAGATAGCCTCATCCCACAGCTCAAATTTCTTGCCCTGACCAATCAGCACCACCTTCTTGCCGAGTTGAGCATATTCACGTAGCGGATTGGATAGCAGCATGCGACCATTGCCATCAACTTCGACTTCAGTGGCATGACCGATCAACAGGCGCTGGATGCGACGCGTGGTGGGATTGAAGCTGGGCAGTGCTTCGATTTTTTCTTCGATCAGCTCCCATTCCGGGAGCGGGTATATCAACAGACAGGGTTGCTCGGTATCGATAGTGACAATCATTTCGCTATGGCAGATTTCAAGCAGGCGCTCACGGTAGCGCGCGGGAAGTACGATTCTCCCCTTCGCGTCCAGTGACAGATTGGAAACCCCTCGAAATTTTTGCACGTTTTACCCGTTTTGTGACACTTCGTGACACTTTTACCCACCAAGTGACACAATATGGCTTATTTTGACCACAAGTCAAGTAAAAATGGGCTTCGCCTGGAGGCCTTTTCTCAATAAGGTCAACAACTTAGCTGTATTTTGAACGTAGGGCCCGAAGATACATCAAGCAAATCTGCTACTTACCCTAGTGTGTTAAAGTGATTTGTTAAGAAAACGGCTTTTTTGTGCGGTAATGCACAAAAACAACCGGTTTCTCGAAGGAAACAGCATCAGTCGGGACAAGGGCCTGACTGCGCTGGCCGCGGCTTGCCAGCGTAGGCCGGTTTTTAACCCTCTTCACTGCCATGAAGATCGCTGCCACAATGCAGGAATCGGCGCTACCCCTATCAGTCAATCTGCCCACGACCGACACAACAGGAAATAATGCAATTTAACCAGGTAGATAACGACGGCTTAGACCAGCTCTATGAATCCAGGACCATTACAGACCCTGCTTGACACTCTGCCGCAGAAAGGCAGCATTGAATGAATAGGCATTCGACCCGCGCGCTCGGCGCTGGCGGCTACAATGCCATGCGCGGTCACGGCGGCATCACCGCGCGTGTGCTTGAAGCCGGCCTGCTGCGTATTGGCGACCGCCTGCGTCATGCCGACTAGTTTGCGCGACTAAGCGAGCGACCCGGCAGCAGCGGTGATCGTATCAATACCGGCAGCGGCTCACTCGGTCGATGCCAACAAGCTGGCATTGCCCCCGGCCGCCGTGGTGTCGATGCACAAATGCCGCTCGAGCACGTAGCGTTCTGGTGCGATTTTCTGATTTTCCAACGAGATGATAGCGCCACTGCGCTCTGCAAGAGCCCGTCGCAACGAACGCGTCCAGTCAGAAATACCGGCAGCGGCCACCACCGCTATGTCCTGCAATTCGGTCAGAGCAACAGCTGCAATCGTGCCATCAACCGCAGCAACCGGAGCGCCGGCATCTATCAGAGCCTGCGCCTGCTTGCTGACATCGGGCGCCACGATCACCACCGCACAGCCTGCTCCCAGCGCTTGCGCGGCCTGGGCTATCGCAATATCGGCGGTCGGACCAAGGCACAGGGCAGTACCCTTTGGATGAAAACTGAGTCGATTGCTCTCCCCGGTGGGTCCGGGCAAGGTCTGCGGGGTCATGTCGAAAGCGGCCGTCTCGGCGAGGGCTTTACGAATAGTGCTACCGCTACCGGCCAGCGCCCTGCGCAAAACCGCGACCCGATCAGGTCTTGCTGCCCAGTTGCGCGCGTCGAGAGCTGTGATTTTCGCCTGAATGACCGAGGCATCGATCAGATTTGCATCCGGTGCCTGCAGGGCTTCGGCTGCTACTCGGCGCTGGAAACGCTCCAGGTAATGAGGCCCACCCGCTTTCGGACCGGTACCCGACAGGCCTTCACCGCCGAAAGGCTGCGAACCGACAATAGCTCCGATCTGGTTACGATTGACGTAGGCATTACCGACACGCAGACGATCAACGATCTGCTGTACACGATCGTCGATTCGAGTATGCAAACCAAAGGTCAGTCCGTAACCACGCGCGTTGATGGCGTCGACTACCGCGTCGATGTCGCGCGCCTTGAAACTGGCAACGTGCAATATCGGGCCGAAGATTTCACGCTCCATGTCCGCGATTCCATCAACCCTGACGACGGCTGGCGATACATAGGTGCCCTGCGACGGTGCCGGTAACGACTTGAGCAGTTTACCCGCGCATTCCATGGCTGCGGTGTAGGCGCTGATTTCCTGTTGCGCCGCGGCATCGATAACCGGCGAAACATCGGTGGCACAGTGCCAGGGATCACCGATGGTCAGGGCTTCCATGGCGCCGTATAACATCTCCAGCAGACGCTCGCGCGCCTCCTCCTGCACGTAAAGCATGCGCAGGGCCGAACAGCGCTGGCCGGCAGATTGAAAGGACGAGATCAGAATGTCGCGTACCGCCTGCTCGGTGAGTGCGGTACTGTCGACAATCATTGCATTGAGACCACCGGTTTCGGCGATCAGCACCGCATCGGGTCCAGCGTTACGCGCGAGCGTGCGATGAATGATCTGTGCCACTTCGGTCGAGCCGGTAAAGCACACACCGGCAATGCGCGGATCCGATGTCAGCGGACCACCCACGGTCGGCCCATCGCCCGGTAATAGCTGTAGTGCCGCCTTCGGCAAACCAGCCTGACGCATCAACGCGACCGCGCGCGCGGCAATAACCGGAGTCTGCTCGGCGGGTTTCGCCAGCACCGCGTTGCCCGCGGCAAGCGCCGCTGCGATCTGGCCGCTGAAAATGGCCAGCGGAAAGTTCCACGGACTGATGCAGACGAAAATACCACAGGGCATCCCCGGCGACTCATCATCGAGGCGTATCGCCTCGTCGGCGTAGTAGCGCAGAAAATCGACCGCCTCGCGCACCTCGGCAATACCATCGAGTACCGTCTTGCCGGCTTCGCGCGTGGTAATCGCGGTCAATTCGGCAATGTTGTCCTCATACAGATCGGCGACCCTGCGCAACACTCCGGCACGTTCAGTGACCGGCCAGGCTGACCATTCTTCAAGCCCGCCTGCGGCGGCATCGAGAGCCAGGGCAACTTCAGCAGTGGTCGCCTCCTGTATTTCGGCGACCACGCGATCGCCATCGGCCGGAGAAACCAGTTTGCGAACTTCGCCGGCTGGTGTGATGTCTACTCCGCTGAGCGGATCAACGATCATCGGCCCGGCGCTCCACACATGCTCGGCGAATTTCTCGCGTGCCTGCAATAATGGCGTAATCGAAGCGGGTTCGTTTATGCGAAATCCCTTCGAGTTGCGCCGCAATGGCGCGAACAATTCGGCAGGACTGCGAATCATCGGACTGGCAATCGTATCACCCAGGGCCTCCACTTCAGCGACCGGATCACGGGTGATGGATGCCGACGGAATGCTCTCGTCGACGACCTGATTGACGAACGAACTGTTGGCGCCGTTTTCCAGCAGGCGCCGCACCAGGTAAGCAAGCAGATCACGATGGGCGCCGACCGGTGCATAGATGCGGCAGTGCGCGCCGTGGGCCTGGCGCACGATATCGTGCAGGGATTCACCCATGCCGTGCAGCCGCTGAAATTCGAAACTGTCCTTGTCGTCGCCCGCCATTGCCAGCACCGCAGCGCAGGTATGCGCATTGTGAGTGGCAAACTGGGGATAGATGCGATCCCGTCGGTCCATCAACATCTGCGCACAGGACATGTAACTAACGTCGGTATTAATTTTACGTGTAAATACCGGGAACGAGGCCACACCGAGTTCCTGCGCCAGCTTGACTTCGGTATCCCAGTAAGCACCCTTCACCAGCCGCACCATGATTTTTCGGTCATTGCGCTCAGCCATGTCATACAGGGTTTTGATGACGGGGGCAGCACGCTTGCCGTAGGCCTGTACCACAATACCGAGACCATCCCAGCCCGCCAGTGACGGGTCGGATAGCAACGCTTCAATGACGTCCAGAGACAGGTCCAGTCGGTCCTGCTCTTCGGCATCGATGTTAAAGCCGATTTTAGCCGCGGCCGCCTGTTGCGCGAGGTTGAGCGCGCGTGGCACCAGTTCCGCCATAACAGCGGCGTGATGAGTGTATTCATAACGCGGGTGCAGGGCCGATAGTTTCACCGAGATGCCTGGGCTCGAGCGCACATCACCCTGCGCCTGCTGCGCAATGGCATCGATCGCGGTGGCATAGGCCTGATGATAACGAACCGCATCGGCCTCGGTGCGCGCGGCTTCACCGAGCATGTCATAAGAATAAGTGTAACCCGCCTTTTCGAGCTCGCGCGCATTGCGCAGCCCTTCGCCGATGGTCTGGCCAAGAACAAACTGCCGCCCGAGCAATTTCATCGCCTGCGCCACGGCGGTGCGCACCAGCGGCTCACCGGCCCGACGTATGAGACTGCGCAGCACTGCGGCAGGCTTGTTCGGATCATCTTCCAGCACCTTGCCGGTTAATAACAGCGCCCAGGTAGACGCATTGATCAGCGGTGAGGAGGAATGCCCGAGATGAGCTCCCCAGTTGGACGGTTCGATCTTGTCATAAATAAGTTCGTCGATAGTTTCCGCGTCGGGCACACGCAGCAGCGCTTCTGCCAGACACATCAGGCCTACACCCTCCTCGGTCGACAGACCGTATTCGGCCAGAAAGCTTTCCATCATCGACGGCGTGGTTTCGTTTCTGACCTGGTCGACGATCTTCGCGCCCGCGGCGGCAACCGCATTAAGTTGACTGCTGTCGAGTCGAATCTGGGCGATCAGCGCCCGCACGACACTGGCCTCATCGGCCGCGTAGTGGGCTCGAATCGCATCCCTTAAAGAAGAACCAGTCTGGTCACTTGAGCTCATTTCGAAATATCCTATTGGGTTTGAAGATTACCTTGCTGACCCGGGCATTATACGCCCTGTTCAAAGACTGCTGCAGCACGCTATAAATTTCCCCGGGGTATCGGTCTTGAACACCGAGCGCGTGGTGCACACCGAGAGCGACAAACTCGGGCCTGTCAGGGTTCGACGGTGGCATGCCGACAGGCTCATCGCGCAACTCAGCAACCATGCACGGGTTGGCAGGGTACAAGTTCACATACATCTCCCGAGGGTCAATAGCAGGAATACGCTCATATTATTATTGATTGCCAGGTCATATTTCCCTAATATTTAATTTATCCAGGCATTTGTACTTTTTTTAACTACTTTTTCAGTCCTATTTATGGATATTTTGAATAAAAGAGATCAACTAGATCGATTCGATCAGGAGATTATGGCCATTCTCTCGGTCGAAGGCCGCCTGCCCGTCACGGATCTCGCAAAACGCATCGGCATATCCAAGAGCCCCTGCCAGGTTCGCCTGAAGCGCCTGCAGGAAAAAGGTTACATCAAGGGTTTTCGAGCCATCGTCGACCCGGGCAAACTGGGACGCGAGCACGTCGCATTTGTCGAGGTACGCCTGTCGGACACGCGCGAAAAGGCGCTACAGCAATTCAACCGGGCGGTTTTGAAGATCCCGGAGGTTGAACAATGCCACATGATCGCCGGTTCCTTCGACTATCTCCTGAAAGTTCGTACGGCCGACATTCTCAGCTTTCGGCGCACTCTCGGTGAAAGCATTACCATGCTGCCACATGTCGCAAGCTCCTCATCCTTCGTCGCTATGGAGGCGGTAAAGGACGTGGTGTCGTAGCGGCCAGGTTCGGCATCACCAGCTGAGCGTTTTCCCAACGCGTGAACATCCGGCAGGAAACCAAATCCGAGCGCGAAAAAACATGCCCATCAAAAAAAGGGGCGCATCGGATGCGCCCCGGATAGATATAAAAGTCAGCCTGTAAGCCGGGTTCTGTCGTGGATAATCATTCATCTGGACTGAGAGTCACCTCTCAATCTCAAGCAACCAACCCGAAAACGACGCGGACCACGTCATGGTTTTCCTATTTGGTCTTGCTCCGAGTGGGGTTTACCATGCCACTTCTGTTACCAGAAGCGCGGTGCGCTCTTACCGCACCCTTTCACCCTTACCAACCGAGGTTGGCGGTCTACTCTCTGTTGCACTGGCCGTGGGCTC
>JAIBDO010000233.1 GCA_024686195.1 Gammaproteobacteria bacterium
CTGATGCTGGTTTTTTCACAGCAGACAGGTGCGCTGCAAACGATTTTGCTGGACGAGGGTTACCTGACCAACATCAGAACGGCAGTGGCGGGCGAGATTGTCGCCAAATACATGGCGCCGCAAGAGGTCACTGCGATCGGTGTGTTCGGCACGGGCATTATGGCGCGCATGCAGGTGCAGATTCTCAAATCCGTTACCGATTGCCAGCGTGTTGTGGTATGGGGCCGCTCTGACGCCAGCCTGGCGGCCTACAAGGAGGATATGCTGCGTGCGGGATACGACGTGCAAACCACGCGCGATGCGGCCGATGTGGCTGACGCCTGTAACCTGATCGTGATGTCGACGGCTTCAGTAGAGCCGCTGCTGCAGGCCGGGCAGGTAAGACCGGGCACGCACATCACCGCGATGGGGTCCGATACGCTCGATAAACAGGAACTGGATGCGCAAATTCTGCGCAACGCGGATATCGTTGTAGTGGACAGCCTCAGCCAAAGCCAGGAGCGTGGCGAAGTTTACCAGGCGTTGCAGTCCGGGGATTTGACCATGGATAACGTGCTTGAGCTGGGTAGCGCCATTGCCAGCGGCAATCGACTCAGAACCTCAGGCGATCAGATTACCGTGGCAGACCTGACCGGGGTGGCCGTTCAGGATATACAGATTGCCAAAGTGGTTGCTGCCGCACTGGACGCGGACTAGCCCCCGACAGGCCCTGAAACAGGCCCACTAAAGCTGCGCTGCAGGTGCCTGCTCAGTGGCTGAGAATCTGGTCCAGGAAGGCGCGGGTGCGCTCGCTTTTGGGGTTGTCGAAAAACGCTGCCGGCTCGGCCTGTTCGACAATCTCGCCTTCGTCCATGAAGATAATGCGATCGGCGACTGAGCGCGCAAACCCCATCTCATGGGTAACACAGATCATGGTCATCCCTTCCTTGGCCAGATCAACCATGACGTCCAGTACTTCATTGATCATCTCGGGATCGAGCGCCGAGGTGGGTTCATCGAATAATATGATTTCCGGCTCCATGCACAGTGCGCGCGCAATGGCCACGCGTTGCTGTTGACCACCGGATAGCTGAATCGGGTATTTGTCGGCCTGCTCGGGAATTTTCACCCGCTCCAGGTAGCGCATCGCCAGCTTGCGGGATTCATCTTTGCTGGTCTTACGCACCAGCTGCTGGGCAATCATCAGGTTTTTCACGATCGTCATGTGCGGAAACAGGTTGAAGTTCTGAAACACCATGCCGACTTCACGGCGCACGGCGTCGATGTCCTCAACCTTATCGGTGAGCTCGATGCCGTCGATAATGATCTCGCCGGCGTTGTGCTTTTCGAGCCGGTTGATGCAGCGAATCAAGGTCGACTTGCCCGAACCCGAAGGTCCACAAATCACGATACGCTCACCTTTTTGCACTTCAAGGTCGATATTTCTCAGCGCCTGAAACGAGCCAAAAAACTTGTCTACCTTGACCATCTGGATCAGGGGCCTGGAGTTATCATCAGTCACGCTATTCCTCTCGCCTGGCGTAACGCCCCAGGTATCGTTCAAATACGCCAAACAGCTTTTGAATGCCGAAGGTAAAGATCATGTAGACGATCGCCAGCGAGATAAAAACCTCGTAAGGCGCATAGGTATCGGCGACGATGGTGCGCGCGATCCCGGTCATGTCGGTGATGGTGATAGTGCTGGCAAGCGCAGTGGACTTGAGCAGGCTGATCACATCATTGCTGTAGGCCGGCAACGCCAGGCGTGTCGCCAGCGGGGTCGTAATGTAAATAAATTTCTGCCGCGCCGACATGCCCAGAGCAGAGCCTGCTTCGAGCAAACCCTTGTCGACACCCAACACGCCGCCACGCAGAATCTCGGACACGTAGGCGCCCGTATTGAGGGTGAGCGCGAGGATCGCGCAGCCGGTGGGTTCGCGCAGAATACTCCAGAAAACACTGTCCCTGACCGCTTCAAACTGCGGCAGGCCGTAATAGATTATAAAGATCTGCACCAGGATAGGCGTGCCGCGGAAAATGTAGATGTAAACCTGGGCGACCCAGTCGAGGTAGAACTTGCCACTGAGCCGCATCAGCAGCAGCAGGATGGCGAGGATCAGGCCCAGCAGGCCGGACACCACCAGCAGTTGCAGGGTGACACCAAAGCCGGCCAGCATCTTCGGCAGACTGTCGAGGATCAGATTCAGATCGAAACTCATCGGGCACCAACCGTGGTGCGGTTGCCGAATTTTTCAATACCCATGACCGACAGGGTGATGAGCGATGAAAAACCGAGGTAAATGATGCCAACCACGATGTACATGGTAAAAGGCTTGCCGGTCACTGTAATGGCCTGCTTGGCAACAAACAGGGTTTCATTCAGGCCGATGATGGAGATCAGGGCAGTGTCCTTGACCAGTGACAACATGTGATTGCCAAAGGGCGGCAATGCGATGCGCCACATCTCGGGAATGCGGATGTATATGAAGGTCTGCAGGGGCGACATGCCGAGCGCCCTGGCGGCTTCGATGCTGCCGGGTTTGACGCCGAGGAAAGCACCGCGAAAGGTTTCGGTAGCATAGGAACCGACGATCAGTGCAATGGCAATCGTTCCGGCCCAAAAGGGTGGCACATCAACAAAGCGAATGTCCGGATCGAACACCTGCGCGATGGCCGTCAATACTATCGCGGAACCGAAATACAGCAGGAGTATGACGAGTATCTCGGGTGTGCCACGGAAGATGACCGTGTAGCCATTGGCAATCTTTTGCGCAACACGGTTGTCCGAGAGTTTGGCGGCAGCACCGATAAGCCCGAACAGGACCATCAGCAACAGGGACGCTGCAAAAACTTTTGCAACGATGACCGCCCCCCAGAGGTAGTCATCCCACCAGCCGGTTAGCACTTCCAAATCAATTCCCCATGGCTACTGGAATCGGCACTTAAACGAGGCCTGTAGAAAAGGCGACAGGCCCATGCCGGTCGCCCTGACTGTTTCAAATGCCTACTGTCCCCACTCGTCCTTGTGGAGTTTGAAGGGGAAGATTTTTCTGGCATAGCTTTCCAGGTCACCTGAATTGATCAACTTCTTCAATGCGCCATTCAGTCGATTTTTCAGCTCGTCCTGACCCTGACGCATGCCAATGCCGACACCGATGCCAAAGTATTTCTCTTCATCGACGACAGGTCCCTTGAACTCGAAACCGGCACCATCTGCTTTGGCGAGGAACTTCAGATGCGCTTTCATCGGGTTGGTCATGATCAGGTCAACGCGGCCGTTTTGCAGATCCAGGTAGAGTGATTCAGAGCTGTCATAGAGGAGAACGTCTGCCCCCGGCAGTTTCTCTTCGAACCAGCTTGAATAGGTGGTTGCGCGTTCCAGTCCAACCTTCAGGCCGTCAAAATTCCCGGGAATCGGATTACCCGAACCATCAAACAAAGTAACCCTGGTTTTCTTCGAACCGACGATCTGGCCCGTGGAGAAGCGGTAGGGCCCGGAAAAATCGATTTTTTCCATACGCTTTTCAGTAATCGACATCGATGCAATGATCAGGTCGAATTTATTGGCCAAAAGCGCCGGGATCATGCCGTCCCATTCCTGGCAGACGTATTCGAAGTCAGCGCCAATGATTGCCGCGACACCTTTAGCGACATCGACGTCGTAACCGGCCAGTTCACCCTCGGCAGTGCGGTAGTTGAAAGGCGCGTAGGTACATTCCATACCGACGCGGAGGGTTTCCGCTGAAGCGTTGAAGGCGCTGCACATGGCGACAACGCCGATTGCCATCAGCTGTATTGATTTGAATCTCATGGTGTACTCCTACAAAATTATTAGTTGTATAAAGATCGTGGTGCATTAGTCCTGGCGCGTTCTAGCGCAGCAGATACGGTAAAAACCGGATAAATGCGAGTAACGGCCAAGTCTAGTGATCGTCGAGTATATAGAAACTTTGTTACAGATTGTAAGTGCGATAAAAAATGGGCGCGGTTTCTGCGCTGGAGTGTTGGCAGGGGGAGGGTCGCGATTCGATATTCAATTTCCGGCAATTCAGCTTCCTCTGGGCATCCGGGGGTGTGACAGCGTAATGACTCCGGGGCCCTGACGCCGGTTGTGTTTCCTGCTCAGCCGATTGATTTAGCTTGAGTCAATTGCTGGCGACGTTGCTTCATCCACACATCGCCCTGCGGCGTGCCGTCGTGATACGTAGCAAACCACTGGTCCCAGGGAGTCTCGAAGCTGCCGTAGTTGCAGTCGTAGAACCGATGGTGCAACTGATGGAAAAAATCGCCCAGACGGAACTTCATCTTTTTGCCCAATAGAAGGTTCTCGTAACCGCAATGCGAGGTCACTGCGGTAATGGCCTGAAGTTGCATGATAAATAAAGCGTGCAACGGGTGCGACGGCAGCAACAGCAATACCAATACCGCGCTGAACCAGACCGAGTGTTCAACGGGATGCATCGCCGCACCCGACCAGGGCCCCACGTTGGTGTTCTTGTGATGCCAGTTGTGCGCCAGTTTGTACAGGGCCGGAATGTGAAACATGCGGTGTTGCCAGTAAAAATGAAACCCGGTCCATAAAGGAATGATCAACAGCAGTAACACAAACCACGCCGGATTATCGCTAAACGTCATCATCGGTGCCATGCCGTTGGCGTAGGCCCACATCATCAGCGATTCATATAACGACCAGACAGCGACGGCACTGACCAGTGTCCAGAACATGTTGTCCCAGACCTGGTTATTGAAGTGGAACAGTTTC
>JAIBDO010000017.1 GCA_024686195.1 Gammaproteobacteria bacterium
GTATCGTGGAGAGTTGAACCATGGAAACGCCATCGGGAAGGCAGGATCATCCCAGCGTCGTGCCAGCCAGGCATTGAAATGCAGCACGCGCATAGCGCGCAGCGGTTCGATCAGGTTCAACTCGCGTTGGTCGAATTCCTGAAAGGTTTCATAACCCTCGATAATTTCCATCAACTGTCGTTGCTGGGTTGGCATATCGCCCGACAGCAACATCCACAGATCCTGAATCGCCGGACCGCTAATGGCATCATCGAAATCGACGAAATGCGGTTTGTCATCGCGCCACAGCACGTTGCCCCGGTGGCAGTCACCGTGCAGGCTGATCTGCGCAAACTGTTTCGCATCCGGTCGCCGCTCTTCGATGGCCGCCAGTATTTCGGCGCTGATCGCCTGGTAAGCGGGTATCAGATCGCGCGGAATAAAATCGGCGTCCAGCAGATAGGCCACGTTGGTGGCCGCCTGCTCCACCGAGAGTTTTTGTCGATATTGAAACGGGAACCCCTGGCCGGCAGCATGAATACGACCGATAAAAATACCCAACTGATGTAAGTGATCGAGATTGTCGAGTTCCGGCGCCCTGCCGCCCTGGCGCGGGTAAATCGCAAACAAGAAATCGTCGTAGGTTCCAATCGTCGGAAACTCGGCCTGCGCATCGATCTGCAGTGGAGGTACTACCGGAATATCCTGTTCCAGCAACATCTGGGTAAAACGGTGCTCTTCGTCGATCTGTTGAGGCGTCCAGCGGTTTGGTCGATAAAATTTGACGATCACCGGGGTCTCGTCCTCGATACCGACCTGATACACCCGGTTTTCATAGCTATTGAGCGCAAGAATGCGCGCATCGCTGAAGCGATCGGTGGATTCAACCGCGGCGATCACACAGTCTGGTGTCAGGCGCGTGTAGGGATGATTCAGCGCTTGCTCAGCAGGCTCCTGACTATCTTCAAGTTTTCGATTGAATCCCATTCCAGTGCTCCCAGGTAGGCGTAACGGATTTTCCCCTGGTGATCGACCAGATAACTCGATGGATAAACGTAAATCATCCAGTCTTTTGAGGTGGACGCATCATAGTCCATTAGCACCGGCAATTCGACCGGTACCTGCTGCAGAAACCTCGCGACCCGTTCGAGGTCTTCACCTACATTCACCGTAACAATGCTGAAGTCATCATCCGGCATTGCCGCATCAAGTCGATGTAGCGACGGAATTTCGGTCACACAGGGTCGACACCAGCTTGCCCAGAAGTTAACCAGAACGACACGCCCGGCATGATCCTCGAGCTTGAACGGGCGACCATCAAGGTCGGTCAGGCGCAGTGGCGGTGCAGCCAACGGACTGGCAAGAGCGGTTAATACCGGGTCAGCCCGCCGACTGCGTCCGAATTGGCGCGTATCCTGTGATGTCACAACGCCACCAACCGGCGGTTTGACGCGGGCAAGAACCGAGACCGCTCGATCCAGATTGCTGGCAAAAGCGAGTTTCGCCGCCTCGTCAAGATCGCTGTTGAGCGCTGCTTCGCGCGTATCAAAACCACCCCGCACCCCCGCCAGCAGCTGCGTGTATACCCTGCTGCCGCCAGCGCCCAGCGCATCGGCCAGTTCCGCGAGGCGTGATGCTTTCGTCGAATACTCTGCGGCCAGCAGAAACACTGGTAGATTTGTAGCCCGCACAATCGGCAGATATCGGGCACTTTCACCCGGCGCCGGGCGCGCCCCATAAAGATGGGCGTGGGTCAGCACAATACCGGCCAGCGAGGCATCCCCGGGGTTGCGCAATTGCCATTCGCGCGCGGCTATCAAAGCCGATTGCGCACCGCGTGAACTGCTGAGTAACAGCACCCTGCCGGAGGATGCGGCAACCGCGGCGTCGATGAGTGCGACGATATCATCGAGTGGAAACTGAGCGATGCTGCCACGCCCGGGTTGTACGAAGTAAGTGCTGTGCAAGTCAGCTAGCCAGACTTCATGGCCAAGCCCGGCCAGTGCTGCGCCATGGAATTGATGCGCCGCAGTGAAACCGCGCTCCGAAGGTAACCACAAAATAGTCGTCGCGTTGCCTCCGCGAAAACGTGTTATCTCGACGTCATCTCCAGTCGCTAGCTCGAGCCGCAACAGCTCTTCGCTCGCCTGCAGCGGAAGAACGAAAATCAACAGGCAGTAAAACAGCCCCAGTCCGATCTTCTGCGGCCCCATCTTCCTTAACCGGAGTCGATTCCACCGGCACGGCGTGGTCATTTCAGCTGGTCGAGCCAGTCCGCGACGGCTGCGACCAGCGCGTCACCCTGGTCAGTGAAGTAATGATTAGCCTGCGGCAGCATCAGCTGACGCGACTGCCGATGCCCGCCCGCTTCGAGCATCGCCTGACGCTCGGGCACTGCGCGCAACACCGCCGGAAACTCGTCGGCGCCGTACAAATCAAGTACCGCAACCCGCATCTGCGCCAGCGGCAATGGCTCGCGCATCGGCTGCCCATAATCCGTCGCCCCCATACCAAGACCGACATAAGCATCGATTTTGGCATCGCCGTTTTCACCTATCCAGTCCATCGCCATGTGCACGCCGCAGCTATGCGCCAGTAAGATTACTTTACGATGGCCGCTATCGCGCAGGTAACGCAGACCGGCCTCGATACGCGCGTGGGCAAAGTCGAATACGGGGATGTAATCATAATATTTCGCTTCTTTCCCCAGCACCGGCATCTGCAGCGACAGGGTGCTGTAACCGCGCTCGACCAGGCCAACACGTAACGGATTGATGGCATCCGCCCAGTCGGGGTGAAAGCCACGCCCGTGCAGAATCAGCACTGCAGCGCGGGAATTGTCAGCCTCGGTGTAAATACTCAGAAATTCACGCTGATCAGCCTCGAGCCAGAGCGGATCGCCGTCCATGATCATGTCGACAATCTGTTCTGCGAGTCGCGCCTCGCGTTCATAGTCGGGTTGCGCGGCATGCACTGCCGACAATAACAACGCCGGAATCAATGCTAAAGCCAGCGCAAGCCCTCGACTATAACTAACGCTCATGTTCCATCAGTACCGGCTTGTCGCGTTTTTCGAGCAACTTTTCCTCCGCATCTAACTGGTTCTCGGCGAACATCACCTTGTAAGTAATACCATCCAGCGGCTGTTCGCTGCGCAGTTTCTTGGCTTCGTTCTTGGCGGCTTTGAATTCATCAAAGACCTCCAGCAACTCGAGGTTTTTGACCAGATCAAGTTTATCTCGAGCACTCATTTTAAATAGGTAGTAAGACATATTTGGCTTCAGTTTGATGATTGAATAACGATCAGCTCATAATCCATATCGAGGTAGAGCTGAATCTGACCCGGCCCTGTTGGTGCCACGTCGACATACTCCGGGAAGTCTTCTGCACTGACCCCGTACCAGCCCGCATGAGTCTCACAGACGTGCACCGGCACATCCTCGGCAACCAGCGATTGCACCTGCTGGTGAATTTGCGCGTATTCGCCCTGGTACTCTGTTTGCAGCGCGAATTCCTCACGGCCGTGCGACACTACGGCAAATTCAGTCTGCGGAAATCGGGTTCGAATTCTTTCGATCGCGCTGCGCACCGCGGGCAACAATTCTTCGAGCGCGGACTCGTCGCCCTCGACAATCTCAAAGACGATACCATGCGGCACATCGCTGCGCTGCAACAGGGCATCAACATCATCATTGGCCTGCGCCGCGCAGAGGATGGCCGATAACAAAAACAATCCAGACCCGCAAACGAACCACCTCCACGCGCAGATGTTACTAGAGACTGTCTCTCGCCGTGTCGATCCGGCTGTCGATAAAACCACCATAAAAATCCTCTGACCAGATGCCAATCAAACGTTTGCTTATTTCGATGCCATCGGCATTCAAAAACAGCAGGGTCGGGGTCAGCGATACCCCGTACCGCGCCGCGAATTCGGTGGTCGACACCGATCGCCCTGCGAAGTCGATCACGACCTCATTGTCGTCGAGAGAAATCGATCGAACCAGGATTTTATCATCGTAGTCAGCATTACGCTGCATCGGCAACAGGAAAAGCCTTTCCAGCTTGTGACAATAGGGACAGTCCTCGCGCGCAAACTCCAACACCAGCAGCAGCTTGCCGGCTCGCATGACCTCCGCCTCTTGCCGTAGATCTGAAACCGGCTGCATGCGGATGGTTTCCCTGCCGGAAGCATTAGTCGTCAGCAGCGTGGCAATCAGCATCAACGGGAAGCAGATTATCCCGTGACGCCGCCAGCTCAGGTAGTTTCGTGCGCGAGGTCGCGTCACAGATATTTGCAATACATCGATCTAACCTGCTGGTTTTACGCTGGTCAGGCCGAGGTTAGACCAGTTCTGCATACCACCTCGATACCACTTTATCTTATCGGCGGGATAGCCGAACTTGAGCAAATTCGCGATATTGTTGGGCGACTGTCCACACCACATGCCGTTGCAGAACAGCACCAGAGTTTTGGCCTTGGAGTAATCCCAAAGACCTTCCAGTGAAGTCACACCAAACTGGTCTTCCATGATTTCACCGATGGAGATCGGGTCAGCGCCTTTTGCCGGGTTGAGCGCAGTCCAGGGAATATTCACCGCGCCGGGTATAGTGCCTTTCTTCACCCAGTCAGGCGTGCGCGAATCGATCACCATAATGGAACTGTCGCCGTTACTCATGCGCAGCAGGTAATCGATGATTTCACGCTCACCCAGGGTTTCGACACCAGGTGCCAACTTGATCGGTTGAATACAAAAAGGCGGACAGGGCCGCGAGGTTTTGGCAAAGGCCGGGATGACAACGGCGCCATTGTTCTGATCGCGCATGATTTTGACTGCGCCATCACCATGGGTAACGGTGGCATCCATCATGGTCGGCGAGATTCCAACCGGTTTGTCAGCTGCGGCCGTTGTGGCGTACAGCATTGCCGCCATCACCAGCAGTATGTGTGGTTTCGATACAGGTAATTTCATGGTTTATTCTCCAGTTTTAAGAATATGAGTTTAAAGACAGGATCATAGTGACTCTTAACCTTTACCGGTTATGGACGACGATCAATCACAGTCCGGTTCTTCTTCTTCCTCTTCCGATTCACTTTTTTTCTGCTCTTCCTGAGTATCCTCGTTGCCAGCAACTACCCATAAACAACGAAACAGGGCTTCAGAATTCGACCGATAGGCGTCGAGTGGCGACCCGGCCTGCGTCGAACTCGCGACGAAGACTTGCACGCAGATACAAAAAACAAGGGACAGGTATTTCATCAGGTCACTCCACACCACCGACGAGGTTGATCAGGGAATCAAAAATCATAAGTACCGCCCATATCTATCATTGGATATGGCAGGCAAAAAGCCTATCCATATAGTATCGGTAACGCCACATTAATTGACACTTCAATGCGTTACATCAATCAAACAGCATTTAATCTTGCTTCCAGAGCCGCTACTTTACTAGGCGGAATGATTCTGTCGCTTGCAGCGCAAGCCTGGGAGTTACCGGTCGGCACTTTCCAGTTCGAGCCCGTGGCAGACAAGGTCTACGTCATGCACGGGCCGCGCTCGCAGCCAAATCCCGATAACCAGGGCTTTATGAACAACCCCGGATTGATCGTCGGCCGCAGCGGATTGATTCTGGTTGATCCGGGCAGCTCGTTACAGGTGGGCCACAAGATACTGGAAGAAGTGGCCAAAATATCAGACAAGCCGGTTATTACGGTGTTCAATTCGCACATCCATGGGGATCACTGGTTAGGCAATCAGTCGGTCCGGCAGATTTATCCCGATGCCGATATATATGCCCACGCGCGAACAATTACCCAGGCACAGGGCAGCGAAGGCGCCACCTGGCTCAACCTCATGTCACGTCTTACCGAGGGGCAAACCGAGGGCACCGAGATTGTCACCGCCAATAAAACCGCCCAGCACGGCGACCTTATCGTGGTCGATGGCGAGGAGTTCCGTATTCATTCCCTGCTGCCCTCGCACACCGATACAGATATCATGATCGAGCACGTCGGCAGTGGCACCATCTTCACCGGCGACAATTGCTTCAATCTGCGCATGGGCAGGTTTGACGACAGCAGCAGTGTTAGTGGTACC
Source organism: Gammaproteobacteria bacterium (assembly GCA_024686195.1). GTDB lineage: Bacteria > Pseudomonadota > Gammaproteobacteria. The sequence continues at coordinate 6,075 of JAIBDO010000017.1, forward strand.
ATCACGGCGCTGGAGTACCTGGTCGAGCAAAACTTCGCCCAGGTGGTTCCAGGGCATGGTCCAAGCGGCAGTCCACAGGAGGTGCTGATGCCTTATCTCGATTATCTGCGGGCCTTGCGCGAAGCAGTGGCTGCGGGACTCGAGGACGAACTCGAAGACTACGAAATCAAGCAGAGAATCCTGCCCGACTTTGTATATCTGGCCGACTGGAGCGAATTTGATAGCCTGTTCGGACGGAATGTGAATAAAATGTTTCTTGAACTGGAGGCTTTCTGATCCGAGGTATGAGACGACCGAAATGACAGCACAAGCTCAATTGGCAAGCAATCGCAATGGACGCAGTGGCTTCGGCTTACTGCTACTCCTGTTGCTGCTGCCGTTGCAGTCTGCCCTCGCCAATGAGGTGCCGATGGGCGCGTATTACGGCGCGCGCACGGCCGAAAAACCGGCCTGGTTCAAGGATAGCTTTCTCGAGTTCGAAGAAGACGTGGCCGAAGCGGCCGCAGCAAACCGTCGCGTGATGCTGTACTTCCACCAGGAAGGCTGCCCTTACTGCGCACAACTCATTGAAGAGAACTTTACCGATCCCGAACTGAAGTCTTACATAGTCGAACACTTCGACGGTATTTCACTCAACCTGTGGGGCGACCGCGAAGTCGTCAGTGTAGGTGGGCGTGATTTCACCGAGAAAACATTTGCCGCCGCCCTCAAGGTCCAATACACGCCGACACTGGTTTTTCTCGACGAATCCGGCAAGGTCGCGCTGCGCTTGAACGGTTACTACCCGCCCGAAGACTTTCGTGCAGCACTGACCTACGTCGCGCAAAAAATGGAAGCACAAATGAGCTTCGCCCAGTTTCGCCAGAAACACCGCGAACAGGCCCTGGCGAAGCTACCCGAAGATGAACTGCTGCATGAGAGTTTCTTCATTCCAAATAAAAATATGCAGGTCATACTGCGCAATTCGATTGCACCGTTGGCAGTCTACTTCGAGGCTCCGAATTGCCCGCAATGCGAGACCATGCACCGTCGCATCCTCAGCGATGCGCCTACCCGACAGTTGGTAGAGCAGGCTAATAATGTGCAGCTGAATGTCACTTCATCGCAACCATTAACCACACCCGATGGTCGGCAAACCACCGCAAAAGACTGGGCACAGGAACTCGATATCGCCTATACACCATCACTGGTGTTTTTTAATAGCAGCGGCAAGGAAGTGATGCGCATCGACGGTTTCTTAAAAACATTTCACTTCCAGTCGGTGTACGCTTACGTGCTGGAGAAAGCTTACCTCGACGTTCCTGAGTTCCAGCGTTACATCTCGGCGCGTGCCGATCATATTCGTGAGGCCGGTTTTGCAACAGATATCTGGGGTTACGAATCATTTCATGATTAAATACAATAAAACCTGAGGAGAATACATATGTTAAAGCTAACTAAAAACCTGTTACTCGCTAGCGCCCTGACACTGTCCGCCGGCACTTATCTGTCCACCGCGAGCGCCGCCGACATGAGTGCCGAGAATGCAATTGCGGCCGCCAAAGATGCGCGCAAGCAAGCTATTGCAGTCGGTGGCGAATGGCGCGACACGGGTAAAATGATCAAGAAAGCGGAGAAATTATTGAAAGAAGGCAAGGCAGAAGAAGCGACGAAGATCGCACAAGCCGCTGAAGCCCAGGGCATGCTCGGCTATATGCAGGCAACCTCGCAAACCAGCGACAACCTCCATATTTAACACATTGAGCTTGATCAGATTAGGTGGCAGTCTTTCCCCGGCGGGGCGTCAGCCAGCAGCTGTTCGAGCCAGCGAGTTACCCAAATTGGGGTATAGCAATCGGACACTCGAGTAAGATAACGTCGAGGTTCCGGATTGCACCTGACCGGCCTTGAACAAGGCTGGTTCACATAACTAAAATTGTTACCTGCTGCGGCAGGCAAAACTAAAGGTATATCGAGGAGGATCAACATGATAATCAGTCAGTTTAACCGTAATATAACCAGAGCCGCATTGCTGTTCCTGGTTACCCTTGTCAGCGGTATCTCGCTCGCTTCGGCGGACGACATCGCGGCAGGCAAAAAAGTGGCATTCGATCGCAAGAAAGGTAATTGTCTGGCATGCCATATGATTGCCGACGGAGCATTACCGGGGAATATTGGACCACCCCTGATTGCGATGAAGGCACGCTACCCCGACAAAGCCGATTTACGCGCACAGATCTGGGACCCGACCGCCGCCAACCCCAACACCATGATGCCTCCTTTTGGCAAGCACCGGATTCTGACTGAAAAAGAAGTCGATCTGATTACCGAGTTTATATACACCCTATAGGTCAAGCCGTTATTTCAGGCCCAAAGTTCAGCAAATCCATTTTGCAGGAGATTTAAAGATGAATCTATTACGTCGCAAACTAGTAAAAACAGCCGCTTTCGTCGGCACCACTGCGTCGTTAGTCGGCACCGGTGTGCTGCTGCCACAGCGAGTCCTCGGGGCTTATGCCACGGATGCGTTCGCAGCCAAAGACGTCGAGGGCGCGATCAGCGGATCTCTCGGCAGTGGCGCAGTCAGTCCCTCGGACAGCATCAAGCTGAAAGCACCCGATATTGCAGAAAACGGTGCGGTGGTGCCGGTAACGGTTTCATCGAGCATGGCCAATGTCACCGCCATATCGATCATAGCCAAATCAAATGCTTCGCCACTGACATCAACCTATACGCTGTCCGCAGATTCCGTACCTTTCGTTTCGACCCGCATAAAAATGGCCAAAACAGCTGATGTCATTGCGGTCATCAAGGCTGACGGCAAACTCTATTCGGCAACCAAGGAAGTCAAGGTCACCATCGGTGGTTGTGGCGGTTAATTACAGTTATTTAAAGCATTGGAGATTCAGAAATGGCTTCTATAAAAATTCGCGCTAAGGCAAAAGATGGAGTGACTACGGTCAAGACTCTCATCAGCCATCCCATGGAAACCGGTTTGCGCAAAGATTCCAAAACCGGCAAAAAGATACCCGCACATCACGTAACCGAGGTTACCGCCGAACACAAAGGCAAGCAGGTGATGAACGCTAACTGGAGTGGTGGTATCTCAAAGAACCCCTACCTGTCATTCAAGTTCAAAGGCGCCGCAAAGGGCGATACCGTCAAGATTAGCTGGGTTGATAATATGGGCAAGGGCGACAGTGCCGAAGCCCCGGTAAAATAGCCCGAAAGAAACAGCCCAGACAAAATAACTCAGATAAGTCGGGCCACGACTAAAAATTGAGGAGGAGGAACCAGCATGAAAAAAATACTAACGGCGTTAAGCCTGGCCACACTACTTGCAGTGTCCTACGTTGCGAGCGCAACACCGCAACAGGACCTGAAGGAATTCCAGAGTTTTTACCAGGATCGCTTCCCTGATACGCCCTTCGAGGATTATGTGAATGGTGTTTATTCAATCGATCCGGCTTCCCGCGAACAATGGGAAGAGATCGAGGAATTCGCTCCCTATGAGTTGAACATCACCAAAGGAGAGGTGCTGTTCAACGCGTCCTTCGCCAATGGCAAGACCTACGCCAGTTGTTTTGAAAATGGTGGTATCGGAATTCGCCAGAACTATCCCTTCTTTGATACCGACCGTGGTGAAGTCATCACCCTCGAACTTGCGATCAACGAATGTCGCCAGGCGAATGGTGAGAAACCCCTGAAATGGAAAAAAGGCCATATTGCAGATATCTCTGCTTACATGGCATCTACCTCCACCGGCAAGGTGTTCGATATCACGATCCCGGATGATCCACGCGCCCTGGCTGCCTATGAGCGCGGCAAGAAACACTTCTATCAGAAGCGTGGGCAGTTAAACATGGCCTGTGCAGACTGCCATAAGTTCTATTCCGGTAACAAAATACGCGCCGATCTGCTGAGCCCGGCACTCGGTCACCTGACGCATTTCCCGGTGTACCGTTCCAAATGGGGTGGTCTCGGCACCACACATCGCCGTTATGGCGGCTGCAACAAGCAGGTGCGCGCCAAGCCCTTTCCGGCCCAAAGTGAAGAGTACCGTGCACTCGAGTACTTCCACACCTACATGAGTAACGGGCTTGCAGTGAACGGCCCCGGGGCTAGAAAGTAAAACAGGTTAACGACCTGCAGTAACATCAGAATGCCGGGCAATGTCCCGGCATTTTTTTTATCTCAAATGGGGTAGGTCACTATCAAACAGGGCAGTATCATCCAGCGCCCTATTACACTAATGTTGCCGCTATATTTGCCGGTGTTGTGGTACCTAGTTGATGCAGATCAAGTAGCGTTTGCAATAAAGCCTTAGAAAGCATAGTTAGCCGCAAAATATCAATTAACCAGCAGGGAAAACATACAACATGTCTGAATATACCGAAAAATTCGATGCTACGGGCCTCAACTGCCCATTGCCGATCTTGAGATCCAAGAAAGTACTAACCAAGATGAACAGTGGCGAGGTGCTTTACGTAATCTCTACCGATTCGGGTTCAGTCAAAGACTTCGACGCCTTTTGCAAACAAACCGGTAACGAGTTGCTCGAAAGCACCGAAACCGATGGCAAGTACCACTATTACATCAAGAAGTCCTGAGCCGAAGAATCATCATAATTCAACACGCGGAGTTGTAGTATGTCCAAGAAAAAGCTGGCCCTGATTGCGACCAAGGGAACTCTGGACTGGGCCTACCCGCCCTTTATCCTCGCCTCCACTGCAGCAGCACTTGATTACGAGGTGCAGATCTTCTTTACCTTTTACGGCTTGCAGCTTCTCAAGAAGGACATGAATCTCAAGGTTTCGCCTTTGGGCAATCCTGGCATGCCAATGCCAATGGGCATGGATTCATGGATGCCAAACATCGTCACCGCACTCCCCGGTATGGAAGCCATGATGAGCAGCATGATGAAATCGAAAATGAAATCCAAAGGCGTGGCCAGCGTGGCAGAATTGCGCGACCTCTGCCTCGAAGCTGAAGTCAGACTGATCGCCTGCCAGATGACGGTCGATCTGTTCGACATGCAGCAGAGTGAATTTATCGACGGCATCGATTACGCCGGCGCAGCGACCTTTTTTGAATTTGCAGGCGAGTCGGACATCAGCCTGTTTATCTAGCTTCAGTCTCAACAGGAGTTAACAGCCAGGATAAGCGGGTTACCCGCTCCCTGAAAATTACCGAAGGCAATAAAAACCAGGCCTTTAAGCATTAACCCTTTCGAGGGTTTGGAGGAATGCAGTATGACAATTCGATCGAAGTTTTTACTACCGGCACTGATACTAGTGGGTTTGCCCGCAACCACCTGGGCTACCAACGGCTACTTCAGTCACGGCACCAGTGTCGCCGAAAAAGGCCTCGCCGGCGCCGGCGTTGCCTTTTCACAGGATACCCTGGCCGCGGCGAACAACCCTGCCGGCATGGTCTGGCAGGGCGCGCGCTACGATATCGGTGCCGCCGCATTCTCGCCGATGCGCAATTACAAGGCTACCGGAGGTCCCAGTAATGCCTGTAGCCCCCAGGGGTGTACTTTCAGTGTTGGTGATGGCGATCAGAGCAAGGACAGCAAAAACGAATTCTTTCTGATCCCGCAATTCGGCTATAACTGGGTCGTCGATGAAGAAAGCACCATCGGCGTTTCGCTTTTCGGCAATGGCGGCCTGAATAGCGAGTACAAGGGTGGAACCGCATCTGTTCCTGACGGTATGGGTGGCTTTAATCAGCTATCGGGAACCTTCGGTGACGGTACCGCCGGCGTGGATCTGGCGCAACTGTTCCTGTCCACCACCTACGCCAGAAAAATATCCGACACCGCGTCCGTGGGTATCAGCGGAATCGTTGTCTACCAGCGCTTCGAGGCCAAGGGACTGGGTAATTTCGCCGGCTTTTCCAGCGATCCCGGTAACCTGACCAATAACAGTCATGACGACTCCACCGGCCTAGGTGTCCGCTTCGGTGTTCAGGGTGAAATTACGCCCGGTATTCGCTTTGGCGCGGCCTACCAGCCTAAAATCGATATGGACGAATTCGACGACTACTCGGGATTATTCGCCGACGATGGTGATTTCGATATTCCGTCGAATTTTACAGTTGGTCTCGCCGTCGATATCGGTGACACCGGTGTGTTCGTCATCGATGTACAGCAGATCAACTACGAAGATGTCGACGCCGTATCAAATTCGATTGATGGACTCACCGATGGTAGCTGTGCACCAGGACCCACCGGTGGTACCGGCAAGGGTTGCCTGGGCGGCAGCGACGGCGCCGGCTTCGGCTGGGAAGACATGACCGTGGTCAAGATCGGTTATCAGTGGCAAACCAGCCCTAAAAACACCTGGCGGGTCGGTTTCAGCACCGGCGATCAACCTATTCCAGACGACGAGTCATTGTTTAACATTCTGGCTCCCGGGGTCATCGAAGATCATATTACCGCTGGCTATACCCGCCAGCTGGACAAAAAAAGCTCAATCAACTTTGCCGCGATGTACGCACTCGAAAATTCGGTCAAGGGGAAAAGTGCTTTCGATCCGGCACAGGACATCGAAATTGAAATGGACCAGTACGAACTGGCAGTCTCCTATAGCCGCAATATTTTCTAGTCGGCACGCACAAGTTAGCCATAACGGGCACCGGACGAGCAACTGCCGCAGGACAGTTGCTCGTCACTAACCCGCAGCACCCGGTATTACAATGGAATTTTTCAAAGTTTTGCAGCCGCTAATGCGGTATCTATGCCTGACACTGTTGTTCGCCAGTCCTGTCGTGATGGCCGTGGACGGCCTCAAGCCTTTCGTGCTGGCGGCCAGTATCGATGACCAGGCACTATCCGCAGTCAGCGCGGAAGTTACATTGAAACTACAAAATGCCGGCTTTGATGTTATCGGCCAATACTCCCCTTACGACGACGCAGTCATCCTGGTGTTTTCCAGTGCGCAACTGCGCGACCTCGCCACCAGCAGCAAGCGTGGTGGTTACGGCGCTGTGCTGAGGGTTTCGTTGACGCGCAACAATGGCAAGATTGAACTTGCCTATACCAACCCGCTTTACTGGGCAAACGCCTATCGTATGCAGGCCGATGTCGAGTCGATAGCCGCTCAATTGAAGTCCTCGCTGGGATATGAGAAAAACTTCGGTAGCGGCGAGCTGTCACTGACGGCAAGCGATTTACGCGAGTATCACTACACCTTCATGATGGAGTATTTTGATGACCCCAGCGTACTGAATCACTTCGATTCGCACCAACAGGCCGTTGCTACCGTGCGCGACAACCTGGCCAAAAGAGTTTCTGCGTCAAACCAGGTATTCGAACTCAAGCTGGGTTCCGATATCGATGACAAGGAAATGACTTTATTCGGTGTCGGACTCAAAGGTGTCGATGAGGATGACTGCAGTAGCGATGCTTATATTATGGGTCGTATCGATAAGGGTTCACTCCGGCATACTGCTCACCTGCCCTATGAAATCCTGGTTTATGGGAACCAGGTCGAAGCGCTCTACGGAAGATTCAGGATTGCGCTCAGCTGGCCACATTTACCGATGATGGCAAGCGATACAGGTGCCACTTTTTTCAGTATTATGTGCGCACCGGGCTCGATCGAAGACAGCTTGAGTGCTGTCGCAGGCGCTAGTCGAGAGACACAAGGCAAGGCAAAATAGCGATATTAGTGCCGGTATAATTCTGCTTAGAGGAAAACCTGTTATATGCAACTCGATCTTTATTCACAATCCCTGCTTTGGGCTTTCGGCCTGTCGGCGATCTTCGGTGTGATTGCCAACAAGGCAAATTTTTGCACCATGGGTGCGGTTTCCGACTGGGTAAACATTGGTGACCTGAGCCGTCTGCGAGCGTGGTTCCTGGCGATCGCAACCGCCATCATTGGAGTCGGTGTTCTCGAATACAGCGGCAGCATCGATATGTCGCTGACCACCAGCAACGAGACCTCGAACCCACCCTACCGCAGCGCCAATTTCATCTGGTTACGCCACCTGGTCGGCGGCCTGATGTTCGGAGTTGGTATGACGCTCGCCAGTGGTTGCGGTAACAAGACCCTGGTGCGGCTCGGCGAAGGCAATATGAAATCCGTGGTCGTACTCGCCATCATGGGAATAGCCGCGTGGTGGATGTTGTTCAGCAACTTCGGATATACCGTATTCCTGCAATGGATGTTGCCGCTTAGTGTCGATTTTTCGCAACACGACATCGCGGGCCAGGATATTACCGCAGTGCTCGCCGGTGTTAGCGGAATGGCTACCCCGGTACTGGGGTTAAGTATCGCCCTGCTCCTTGGGCTGGCTTTACTGTTCTGGGTGCTGCGGGCACGCGATTTCCGCGACAATCGGGAATTGCTAGGCGCAGGCCTGATCATCGGGCTACTCATCGTGATTGGCTGGTACGTGACCGCCGGCGCCAGTGGTCAGGCACTGCTCGACGAACTCGATTTCATGGACCAGCGCCCGTTTTTTACCGGGGCGCAATCGTTGACCTTCATCGGCCCCAGCGGACATGTCGCGCAATACCTCAAGGAAGGCTTTGCGGCGATTTACCTGACTTTCGGCGTCGCTACCCTGGCTGGTGTAATCGTCGGCTCATTCCTGTACACCCTGCTTTTTCGTAAATTACGCATCGAGTGGTTTGTCACCTGGAAAGACTTCATGATGCACGCCATCGGCGCGGTTCTGATGGGCATCGGCGGTGTCCTGGCGATGGGCTGCACCATAGGCCAGGGAATATCCGGGGTATCGACACTGGCGCTGGGCTCCATCCTTACCCTTGCTGCCATAATTGCTGGCAGCGCTGCGACGATGAAATACCAGTACTACCTCATGATGCGTGAAGATGATTGATCCGGCACGGGACCACAAGGGTCGCTATTCGGTAAAAGCGACGGGGGCAAACTCCCACCTGAGTGGTTTGACAATCACTTTATATTTTCACAAACCGTAAAAATTATTATTGAACCTCAGGGAGAATCGAATGAATCAGGCCTATCGAGACGCAATCACGAAAATGGAAGAAATCAAGGTCCAGCAGGAATACATCCTGGGCTGGCAAGGTGGCTTTCTGGGTCATCCGCAACGCGAAGAACAACGCCTGACGGAAGCCTACGAGGCAGGCTATACGGACGGCAGCGACAAATCCACGGAAAATTTCAGCAACTGGGTTGAAACCTAAGCTTCAATCCTGACCAACCCGGTCAACGAACGCTTCAGGGTGGTCTCGACTGAAGGCGCCTCGCGACCAACGATATAATCGGGTATCCAGCGTTCGTCTCGAACTCCCATGGTCGCCTGCACTTTCTCGCCAAGACGGCAGCGCATAGCAAAACTGCAGCCGTCGTCTTCGCTGTAGCTGAACCCGGCGTAGTCAGCACAACGCTGGTTTAGTTTGTCGACGAAGGCCGCCTGATATTGGCCGTCGCCCTGCACATCAATTCGACTATCTTCGAGCAGACGGGCTATGTCGCGCACCAGAAAGTCAATAAACTCTTCGCGTTGCTCCTCGCTGGCGCGGGTATAAACCCAGCGATCGCAATAGTGCACCAGATAACAGGCCAGTTCCTCGAGTAAATCGACGCGCTGCCCCTGCGTCTCGGTTTCAAAGTTTTCATTCTCGAGATTCAGAACAACGCTGGCGGCCAGCTTCCAGATAGTCGAACCGATCGCATTCGCCATTTGTGCCAGCGAGCGCGGGGCCGCATGCTGATTCCAGCGCTTCTTTACTCGCACCATGCCGGCCTCCTAGGGACTGGACTGCGCGGCGAGCCAGTCGAGCACACTTTGTACAAGCGCGCTTTCCTGGCCCTGAAAGAAGTGGTTCGCCCCGGCTACCCGTTGCTGACGATAGTCAGACTCTGCCGCCTCACCTGCCGCCGCACGTTGTGCCGCCGAGCTTAACACCGCTGGCAGATCAGCCTCACCATAAAGATCGAGTACCGGCAGCTTGAGTTGTCGCAGTCGATCAATGTTTACCTGCCCGTCGAGGCCCGGACTCATGCCGATGATCACTAGCGAATCAATCCGGTTTGCTTGCACCTGGGCCTGGTAATAAACCGCCATCGCCGCACCCATGCTATGCGCCACCAGCGTGACATTGTTAAAGCCTGCTTCCTGCAGAGAAGAAATTGCCGCATCGATGCGACCGGGAACCTCGACAAACAACGGTGCATACTCAGCGGAATCCGCTTCGTTGGCCAGTATGGGCATCTGGATCGAGAGACTGGTAATACCCTCTTCGAGCAAACCTGCTCGCAACGGGTAGATCACATCGGGCCAGTTCGGATGCACACCGATGCCATGCACCAGCAGCACCGCCCGCCCGGAATCGACATCGCCTTCAGTCAGAACGCCGAGAAACTGCTGCCCTTTGCCATCGTCCAGCCAGACCACATCGCCGTCGAGCAAGCCGTCTTCGACCTGCTCTGCCCAACGGCCCTCCTTGGCGATATCCGAGTTTGATGCCTCAACGGGAGCAAACAGCACGGCTAACAGGGACAGCAGCCCAATGGAAAGTATTGCTTTCGAAATCATGTAAAATTACCCAAGACTTTGATTGATAGAGATTTATTGCCGAAACAAAAACACATCATACGCGTTTCCAGTGATTAACACTCTATCCAATTTGGATACTCAATGACAGGCATAACCCACCCCCAGGGGAGCCGGATACACAAGCCCGGATTAGGTTAGAATCCAGTTTCTCGACAGTGTGCAAAAGGCCATGACCAAAACCATCAGTGAAGTGAAACCCGGCAGCTTTATCTTCGAAAAGCCCGCTGCGCTCGCGCTCGATATCTGCCGGGAAATGATTGATCGCTTCGAACGCCACACCGACGAGCAATACCCCGGGCGCATCGGCCAGACTGCCGAACGTGACGATTCCATCAAACGCTCCACGGACCTGGTAATGAGCGGCAAGCCTGATTGGCAGGATCTCGATCGCGAACTGTTTCGCTCCCTGAACCTGGCGCTGGGAGAATTCAAGGAGTCCTACCCGTTCTTCGCCGGCCCTTTCAAGGACATGGGCTACGCCATTCAACGCACCGATCCGGGTGAGTTTTACCACTGGCATATCGATGGCGGCAGTCATGAATTTGCCGCACGCCAACTGGTCGCAATCTGGTACCTGAATGATCTCGACAGTCAGGGCGGCGAAACCGAGTTCCAGCATCAACAGGTCCGCATCACCCCGCAGGCCGGCAAGCTGCTGCTGTTCCCACCCTTCTGGACGCACCTGCATCGCGGCAGCACCCTGCTATCCGGTCAAAAGTACATCGCCACCACCTGGGTAGTCTTCGCCTGACCCCGCCCTGCACACTGTTCAAACCTCGTTCACACAAGCAACGACACTCAATGTCATCCCCGCGCAAGCCGCGGTCCGACGTATCGGGATGCCAGCTAGAAGAGTCAGCCGTAAGAGGATGACGTTAGATTAGTGGAAAACGCAAAAGCCCGATGTCGGGGTTTCCCCGCAGGCGATAGGCCCGCATATCTCACCGAGTTACCTAACGAGGGCGTCGTAAAGACGCTGTGACGGGCTGCACAGAACAGAGGTTGGCGCAGCGGCGTAGTCATCACTACGTCAAGCCGGCCGTCGGGAGTACAGCCCGTCACAGTGCGCTTTACGGCGTCCGCAGTAGGAATTCGGTGAGATATGCGGGCTAGCGGCAGGACAGCCGCGGGACCGGGCCAGGGACAGCCCATCGGAGCCAGCGGGGAAACCCCGGCACCAGGCGCTGATTCAGCAATTAAAGCGATTAATCGTCGAGGAATTCGTTACCCTGAATCTCGCCATCGATATTGATACGGATACAGCGGGTGGCGGGTTTGTTGCGCAGAATATAGGCGGCCATCAACAGCGCAAAGTCGTTGTTCTCCTGCTGCATTGCGGTGAGCAGCTTGTCGGCAACGATCTGGCAGCGTTGGTTTTGATCAGGATCCGGCACCCACCAACGACTCATCTGCCAGCCACAGTTCATGTCCTTGTCCATCTTGTCAAAGAACTCGACGCCTTCAAGCAGCATCGCTTCTGGCACATTCAGCTCATAACTCTTATCATCGATTTCAACGGTAACATTCATATGGCTTTCCAAATATCATGGTAGTAACAATTCCCGACCTGCTGAACCCGACTCAACTCGAGGCCCTGTGTTCGGTGCTACGTCAGGGCAAATTCACCGACGGCAAACTGAGCGCAGGCGATGACGCCCGACACCTGAAAAACAATCTTGAGCTGGACGCCGACTCGGAGCGCTACAGCGCACTCAACAACGTCGTGATGACCGCTCTGGTGCAACATCCCGAATATCTGCAAACCGCGATGCCCGCCAAAATAGCCGCTCCTATCTATGCCCGCTATCTCGCCGGCATGGAATATGGCGGTCACATTGACGACCCGATCATGGGCGCTCCCGGTGCGCGTTACCGCTCTGACATTTCGATCAGCGTGTTCCTCAACGGCCCCGATGAATATGATGGCGGTGAATTATGCATAGAAACCGCGCAAGGCAGCAAAGCATACAAGTTGCCGGCCGGAAGCGCTCTGCTCTACCCATCAACCTGCTATCACGCGGTAACACCGGTGAGCAACGGCGAACGGCTGGTCGCGGTAACCTGGGTACAAAGCCACATTCGGCGAGCTGATCAACGTGAAATCCTGATACAACTCAATCAGGCGAAGACATTACTGGCTAAGGATGCTTCTGAAGACAGACAATCTGAGAGCTATCAGAAAATCAATCTCTGCTACGCCAATCTTTTCCGCCTGTGGGCCGACGCCAATTGACCCGGCCTTCCCTGCGGTCGCCACCGACCTGAATCAGCGCTGCGAGCCTTTCTCCGCGTGCGCGAGGTCAACCAACTTAGTTGCCAGTGCCTCATAACTGCGCTTGTGGCGCGCTACTTCGGTTTCGCCATCGCTATCGTAATACTCTTCGCTTGAAAAATCACCGCGCTGCTCCAGCTCGATAAATTTGTGCTGCAAATCCAGCATTTCCTTGATGATTGCCTGTTTTTCACTCATTAATATTCTCCAGATTTTTAAAATGGCTGCGCGCAACTAGCACTAGTCCACATTTCTCACCACCGTTCGTAGCGAGGCGGCGATAGGGCGTGCCCTGCCTGACTTTCACGACCGAAGAGTGCGCAGGCATAGTTTTACTATGTTGAGCGCTCTGACCGAGTGAAAGCCAGGCAGGGTACGGCATAGCGGCGCCGCAGTAGAAGGGTGATGAGAAATGCGGGCTAATAACCACCCTTGCGCCGACTCTCCGGTAATCCCGCGATTCTACCACCCTGCTTGCTCGGATCGCCCGGAAACAAATCATAAAGCGTCTTGGCGTTAATACTTTTATCGTCCCAGGCTTTGCTCATCGCCTTTACCAGGGTTCGAGTGTTCGGCTGGTTGCCGGAATTGTTAACATACTCATCACGCAGGTAATGCAGCACATCCCAATGGCGCTCCGTGAGTTCCAGCTCATCCTCCGCGGCGATCAATTCAGCAAGCTCCGTCGACCAGTCTTCAATGGTTTCAAGAAACCCGGTTGCAGTAGTCGCAATTTCTCGACCATCAATCGTAAAACCCATAATGTCTTCTCCTGTCTGGCTATTTCAATCTGGCTATATTAATTCAATTCTATTCCTGGGCGGTGTAAACGGGGTCGATCCCCCTGTGCGGCACAAACAGGCCACAACCCAGCAGCTGCGCATCACCCAGGCCCCGTTGCTGCAGACAAACCGACTCTTCAGGCTTCAGGTCGGCGACCAGCAACGCACGCGTAAACAACACCCCCTGTTGATTGCGAATTTGTCCGCTGCGCCCGCAGATCATGCGCGTCACGACGATACCAAGCTCGCGCAATTCTGTCGCGACCTGCGCGAGAAAATCAGGCTCGGATTGATCAGGATCACAACAAACGGCGCGCGCGTGGAGACTGGCGATACTCGATAACTTGCGAATCGAGTTGGTACCAATCTCCAGTTGCTGCTCACCAAGCTGCAGGACCTGATCACTGATCCCTGCCAACTCGTCGTAGTCATCACGATGCAACCTGATAGCGAGGCGAGCTCGACGCGACAACGGCATTTCCGCATCGCTTTGCTGTGGTCGATTCCAACCGTTACCCGAATCAGCCATGCGCACTCCATGAACGCCGATGCGGGCAAAGGTTTCCGCTTTCAACTGTGCCTTCAAGGCCTCGGCGAGCTGATAAGCATGATCAATCTCGAGCCTGCTGCCGCGAAGTTTGAACACCAGATCAAACACCTCATCGGGCACTTCATACCTGGATTCAGGCTCGTCCGCTTCTCGCCAGTAAAGATTATCCACACTCATGTCCGGGCGTCAGCGGCAAAACCCCGATCGAGGTCAATCGCATCGTGATAGCGCGCCCGATAGACGAGGCGTGCCGGGCCCTCGGGGTCGTCCTGAAACGCCTGGCGGCCATGCAGAATATTATTGCAGATGATGCCCTGCCCGGCGTGCAGACGAATCTCGATCATCGCCTCACCCTGCATCAGGATTTCGCGCACCAGATTCAACGCTCGCTGACTGCATTTATCGCTTTTCCAGACGATGTTGTGCGGGCGCGAGGTATAGCGCATATTGAGCGCACAGGACCTCGGCTGCAGCGAAAATACGGGCCCCGATTCTTCGTCGCGCACCACCTGATTATCTTGAACATTGGCCGGAATACGCATCAGATCGTCATGCATCAGGGCTTCCAGTAACTCGGTCGACTGATCGCGGATCAACAGATACATCATTTCATGATCGAACAGGTAATTACCGCCACCACGAGCCGACTGGTTGACACAATACAGGGCAAACGCATTGATGCGCCGCCCATGCGGATTGTAATAACCGTCGGTGTGCCAGTTCATCGCACGATTGGTATAGGGGATGTATTGCGCTCGATGATCGGATTCACTTACCACGTGCAGGGCGGTGACCTTATCGTCATCAGCGCCGAGATTGGTGTCGAGATCACGCAGGCCAAACTGTCGGTTGAGCGCCAGAAACTCGTGCTTGCCGAAGTTCGTATCCTGGGTCTCGAAAATGATGAAATTATAGGCATCGATCTGCTGTCGCACATCTGCCAGCTGATCGTCTGCCAGTAACCCGTCCGCATTCAGGGCGAACACCTGCGCCGAACCGATTCGGCTCCGGTTTTCGAGTTTGTGATTACGCCATTGCTGGTAGGCGACCTCGTTTTCCAGCAGGTAGGGCGAGTTTTCATCGCAATGGTTGAGCAGGGCCTTCATATGGTCTAATGTTACGTTCAAATCCAGTTGGGGTTACTAATAGGTTCAAAAACAAATGCACTACGATTCTATTACAGCCACGCCGGGAATGGAGCATCCCATCGGGAGGAGCTTGCAGCAGCGGCAGTCTTAACTTGTAACGCCTTGATTTTCAAGATTAAAACATCACTCTTTGGATACATGTTGATGACCCTTGTGAATCTGTTGGCAAGCACCTATCTCAATGGGGATAAGTGCCCTGTTTTCTGCACCCCATGGGGGGGATGGTCGAGTGGGCATGATTGCAACAAACTAATGCGCATGCTTGCGCTCTACCCGCTCTAGCAAAGAATAGAGATAAACTGGCGATAACTTGATCTTGCGCATGCCAATCTGGACACTCGCGCGATACGATCGCTAATGCAGACACAGGGGATAACACTATGGCTAAAAAAGCACACGTCACGCCAATGCTCGATGAACTCGAGAACGGCCCCTGGCCCAGTTTCATTTCCGGTATAAAACGCCTGCGCGACGAACACCAGGACGATCGCATCAATGGCATGGCCAACTCGCTACTCGGACAGTTGGAACATTCCTACGAAACCCGCAAGGGTTACTGGAAAGGCGGCACGGTCAGTGTCTACGGTTACGGTAGTGGCATCATCCCACGCTTCTCCGAAGTAGCCCATGCCTTCGAAGAATCAAAAGAATTCCATACGCTGCGGGTCCAGCCGCCGGCCGGCAACTACTACACCACCGACATGCTGCGCCAGCTTGGCGACAGCTGGGAAAAGTATGGTTCCGGACTCGTGACCTTTCACGGACAGACCGGCAACATCATGTTCATCGGCACCTCAACTGAGAACACGCAACACTTCTTCAACGAGATTAATGAGTATGGCTTCGATCTCGGTGGTGCAGGTCCCTGCGTGCGCACCGGCATGTCCTGCGTTGGTGCGGCGCGTTGCGAACAGTCCTGTGTCGACGAAATGAAAGTCCATCGTACCCTGCTCAATAACTTCACCGACGACGTGCATCGCCCTGCCCTGCCTTACAAGTTCAAGTTCAAGGTCTCCGGTTGCGGCAACGACTGTATGAACTCGATCGAACGCTCTGACTTCGCCATCATCGGTACCTGGCGCGATGATATGAAAGTAGATCAGGATGCCTTCAAGGAATATGTCGGCAAGAAAGGGCGTCAGCACACTATCGATAACATCATCACACGCTGCCCGACCAATGCATTGTCATTAAACGATGACGACTCTCTCAGCGTCGACAACCGCAACTGCGTGCGCTGCATGCATTGCCTCAACGTGGTGCCGAAGGCCTTGTCGCCTGGCGACGACAAGGGTGTAACCATCTTGATGGGCGGCAAGCGCACACTCAAGATCGGTGATCTGATGGGTACCGTGATCGTGCCCTTCATGAAACTGGATAACGAAGAAGATTATGAAGCGCTAACCGAACTCGCCGAGGAAGTCATCGACTACTGGGCGGAAAACGGCCTGGAGCACGAACGTTGCGGTGAAATGGTCGAGCGTATCGGTCTGGTCAATTTTCTCGAAGGCATCGGTGTCGAAGTCGATCCCAACATGATTTCCGAAACCCGCACCAGCTCTTATGTGCGCATGGATGACTGGGATATCGAAGCCAAGAAATGGTTTGACCGCAAAGCTGAAAAGAAACAGGCCTCGTAAATGACGATCGATAGTAAAGCCGCAGTAAGCAAAGACATGAATGCAGGAGCTCGAATATGATTCAAGGTCAACGTACCCCGATTGAGTCGGGATGCCCGGATGGTTTTCAGTACATGCATCCGACGATGCGCAAGAACTACGGTAACTGGGCTTACCACGAAGATCCGCGCCCGGGCGTGTTGAAGCATACCGCGCATGGCGGTGAAGCCATTTACACAGTGCGCGCCGGCACCCAGCGTATCCTCGATGTATTTACCCTGCGCAAGCTTTGTGACATCGGCGATGAATTCGCCGAGGGTTATGTTCGCTTTACCATCCGCAGTAACATTGAATACATGGTCGCCGATGGCAGCAAGGTTGAACCATTGATCGCGGCGTTGGAAAAAGAAGGTTTCGTGGTCGGCGGCACCAAGAATTCGGTAGCGATGATCTCCCATACCCAGGGCTGGCTGCATTGCGACATACCCGGCACCGACGCTTCCGGCGTGGTCAAGTCGATGATGGATGAGCTAATCGAGGAGTTCAAAGGCTGGAACATGCCCAATCGCGTGCACATCACCACTTCCTGCTGTCAGATCAACTGTGGCGGTCAGGGCGATATCGCCATCAATATACAACACACCAAACCACCGAAGATAAACCATGACCTGGTCGCCAACATCTGCGAAAGGCCCTCGGTGGTAGCGCGCTGCCCGGTCGCGGCGATTCGCCCGGCACTGGTGAATGGCAAGCCTTCACTCGAAGTCGATGAAAAGAAGTGTATTTGCTGCGGCGCCTGTTATCCGCCCTGCACGCCGATGCAAATCAACGACCCCGAGCACACTAAACTGGCGATCTGGGTCGGTGGTAACCACTCCAATGCGCGCGGCAAGCCGACCTTCCAGAAACTGGTCGCCGCCGGCATTCCCAACAATGCGCCGCGCTGGCCCGA
>JAIBDO010000261.1 GCA_024686195.1 Gammaproteobacteria bacterium
GCCAGCTTGAGCAAATTTCAACAGCTACTTGGTCAGTTGCAAGAACACAGCAGTGACGATATTTTCAGCGTAGCCGAATTTCGCGATGCCTGTGGAATTGGGCGTAATCGCTGTATTGAAATTCTGGAGAGCTTTGATGCTTGCGGTATTACCCGGCGTAGCGGAGCGGGGCGTTGCCTGTTACCCTCGGCAGACAGTTCGTTTGCAAAGTTACTGCAGATGGACTTGTGATATTCGAGGAAAGGATCGCACCCTGGTGGGGCGCCCGGTCTTCAAAACCGGAGGGGGGCGTTAAACGTCCCTGGTGGGTTCGATTCCTACCCTTTTCCGCCACATTCGAAGAGTTTCAGATCCATCGAGTACCGCGAGTTTGTTGCGCGAGTTGCATAGTCCCATGATCGAAACCCTGCTGACATGCTGTTGTCAGTATGGGTTTGTTAAACTCGCAGTTCCACTTCATCGACGAGGAGCAGCAACATGACAGCTACTGTAAAGGAACCGGGAGCGGTGTTAAGGGCATTACACGAGCGCGAGGGTTGTTTCCTGATCCCTAATCCCTGGGATGCCGGCAGCGCGCGCATACTCGCTTCCATGGGTTTCGAGGCGCTTGCCACGACCAGTGCCGGAATGGCTTTTGCAATGGGTTGGCAGGAAGGCAGTGTCTGTCTGCAAGATACCCTGGATCATTGTCGGCAGCTGGTAGATGCGACTGCATTGCCGGTATCGGCCGATCTCGAAAAAGGTTTCGGCGATTCGCCGGCAAGTGTTGGCGACACCATTCGAGCCGCTGCACAAACCGGGCTGGCCGGTGGTTCCATTGAAGATCACAGTGGAGATCGCGACAAGCCTATATTCGACTTCGATCAGGCGGTCGAGCGTATTGCGGCGGCTGCCGAGGCGAGCCGTTCACTACCGCAGGATTTCGTGCTCACCGCGCGCGCCGAAAACTTCCTCTGGGGCCGACGCGATCTCGACGATACGATCCGGCGTCTGCAAGCCTTTTCACAGGCTGGCGCGGACGTACTTTATGCGCCGGGATTGCCTGACCTGGATAGTGTTCGACGAGTCTGTGCGGAAGTCGACAAGCCGCTTAATGTCGTTATGGGGCTGTCTAGTACCGGCTTTACCGTGCCACAACTGGCGGCGGCGGGAGTCAAGCGCATCAGTGTCGGTGCTTCGTTCGCGCGCGCAGCCTACGGCGCTTTTGTGGCTGCTGCCAACGAGGTGCTGAATGATGGCAGTTTTACCTATGCTGACAGCGCTATCGGTTTTGCCGAAATGAACGCGTTTTTCAAACGAGGTGACTCAGGCCAATAACTCAGGCCGCCAATTCAGGACGACGATCGATGATAGGTAATCTGTATAACAATATGACTGGCTCCGCCACAATGCAGTGATGCGGTTGCCGGATTACGCAGCACGCACAGATGCCCCGCAGGCAGTTTCAGTTCAGTGAAATCGTCGCCGTTCATTCCTAATTCGCCGGCTACGGCATAAACCATCAGAATGTCGGCAGCCACGTCTATCGTCGATTCTGCGGGCTGAACCGCGCTGCTAACCCGGGCAGCGCAGTGCTGGCGCTGGGTCATGATATTGAAATCCCTTACGGGTCCGTCTGGCAGGGTGGCGAAGGTTGAGTCTTCACCCCTGAATCGAGCTGCCTGCAGCGGTTTATCGAGTCGCTGTGGTACACCGGCACAATCGAGTATCAGGCTATTGCCCTGGCCATTGTCGTCGAGCAGCAGCAGGGTTCTGTCGTAGCCGCTGAAGTTGGAAAACTCGCCGTCGGTGGTGACGTCAGCCATGCTCAGACGCCAGGCAAATCCGTCGCCGTGCGGCAAATCCTGTTTCAGCAATTCAATCGTGGTGCCGAGCCCGTTGCGCCAGGGCATGGTGCGAAAAGTGTCGGGGCCGTAAATTGTTGCCGTGGTGATGGATGTGGTCATGAGCTGACCCCTTTGATGTTTAGTTGTTGCAGAGCGGTTTCAGAAGCCTCCAGTGCGCCTTCGATGAAGCCACCGAACTGGCTGGCCATCTCGGTTGATGCGAACAGCAGGCCTTGATCTGCCAGCGCGGCGATGGACGATGGCATGCCGTAATGTGGATGGGATATGGTGGCGTTATCGGCGGCTGTGGCGGTTGCACTATCTTCGGCCCAGTCTTTGAGCATGACATCGAGCGGGTCTGCCAGGGCAGGACCGAACATGCGTTCCAGTTGTTTCGTCGCATCATCAAGCAAACGCCTGCGACTGCGTGCGGGTGAGTTGGCCGGGATGCCGACGAATCCAAACAGTGCCCCGTAGTCAGACCCGGCAGCCGATGCGTCGTGAATCTCCATCAACGGACCTCGACGACTGATGCCGTCACCGGAGAGGCCTGCGTCGCGCCAGAAGGGTCGCTCGTAGAGCGCGAAAAACTTGGCGTGGCCAGCCATCCAGGTCGGTGTCGCGGTTAGATCCTGCATCACCTGTTCGGGTAGCGCAGGGACGAAATCGATATGTGCAGCAATCACGCGGGGTGGTATGGCGAAAACGACTTTGTTGGCCTGTACCGTGAGTTTTCCGTCGGGATGTTGCAGATCGATTTCGTATCCATGCTGTTGTTGTCGCACGCAGATTACGCGATGTGACAGCTGAATTGATTCATCAGGGAGCTGTGCTGCGAGATCGCGGGTTAACCGTCCCAGGCCATCCTTGACGCGCAACGATCCGGCCATGGTGGAATAATCCAGGTCTCGCCGGATCTGCCCGGATTCGTCTTCGTACACCAACAGGCCGTTGCTGTATTGTTCGAACACTTCGATTCCGAGCCGCTCCAGCAGCGCGGCGATGCGCGGTTGTCCTGGCCAGATCCAGGAAGGCCCCATATCGGCGACGGTGGCAGCCTGGCTATCGTGGCTGGAATCAAGCGTAAGGATGCGCCCGCCAACCCGATCACGGATGTCAGCCAGCACAAAGGGCGTGTTTGCCTGCTTGAGCGTGGTCGCCAGCGCCAGCCCACTGAGCCCTGCACCCGCGATAAAGATATCAGTTTGCATAGGGCCGGTATGTTAACCGAAGCGCTTTGCCTGTGCTCTGACAATGTCAGGCTAACCGTGAAGCGAGAGTAGTAATGACTGACGGTGACGGCCATCAGTGACGGGGATCAGATGCTAAGGCAGTTGCGCCCTTTTTTCTTGGCCCGGTAGAGCGCCTGGTCGGCGGCCTTGATCACTGCTTCGGGAAGCTTCAGCTTCTCTTCGCGAGTGGCGTAGCCGATGCTGATGGTCACCGACAGCGACTTGTTGGCCGGGTCCTTCCTGCCGCGTCGCGAACGCGCCTTTAAACCGGCCTTGTTGTCTGCCTTCGATTGATTGCGGCGCTGATGCTGGCGCATCACCATTTGATAGTTCTCGATTTCTGCACGCAGGGCTTCGAGGTGTTGCTGCGCCTGTTGCGGGGATTTGCCGGGAAACACAATGGTAAATTCCTCACCGCCATAGCGAAAGGGTTTACCGCCGCCGGTGACCCGTGCGATTTTGGCCGCGACCATTTGCAGCACCTCATCACCGACATCGTGCCCATGGGTGTCGTTGAACTTCTTGAAATGATCGATATCAAGCATCGCTATGGTATAGCATCGACCGAGACTCAGAA
>JAIBDO010000040.1 GCA_024686195.1 Gammaproteobacteria bacterium
GAGTCGGCAAAACGGCGGGTCTCGTAAGGGCTGCCACCCGACACGCCGTGATTGAAAAGGCGCCGCCCGAGTAGTCGACTGGTTTCTAACGGGTCGAAGGCATCGCGCGCCCAGGACGCGCCGAACACGGCGACCTCGGGTTTGATCTCGTCGTACAGGATCGGTTTGTAGAGTCGTCCCCAGCCCGACAGCAATTGCACTATCGCCTGATTGTCGTCTGACAGCATGTAACGGTAGGCGAGCAGGTTGACACTGGCAACCACGGAGGCGATCACGATTACGCAGCTGCCGAAAATCCACAGGAAGCGGTGTGCGCTGCGGCGCCGATGTTGGTCATCTGTGCGGGGGTAAGATTGATCGCTGGCAGAGTGATTCATGACGGATCAGAACTGGAAATAAATGAAGGGGCTTAAGTTCGACAGTGCGAACCAGGCGCAAATGAAAACCGCGGCGGTTGTGATCGCCCAGCGTGCATTTAAAGTAAAACCAAGCCAGCCCGGACGCAGCGGTCGCGTCTCGTCGTCGCGATATTCCTCGACGTGCAGCGCGGTTTTGGTCGCCTGGAATATTTCCATGGTGTTCGGCATCAGCCACACGATTAAAAAATAAACCGGAAACATCGGCACGATGCCGCGTGTGACCAGCACCACCTCGTGCCATTCAGAGAACCCGAGCATGGCCGTGGCCAGGCGCATTGCCGCGTCCAGGTCGGGGGCGCGAAAGAACACCCAGGCAAAACTCACCACGAGAAAAGTGACTACGACGGACAGGGCGTGAAGGATCCAGCCCGGCCAGCGCGGGCCGATTTTGGTTGCAGCCTGCGGCGGGCGTAGACGCCGAACGAGTGCGCGCCATAGATGATTCACCGCCAGGTAGCTGCCGTGCAGTGCGCCCCAGATGACAAAGGTCCAGCCGGCACCATGCCACAGTCCACCCAATGTCATGGTCGCCATCAATGCAGCAATCGTGCAGAGCATGCCGTGACGACTGCCGCCGAGTGGAATGAATAAATAATCACGCAGGAAACGCGATAGCGAAATATGCCAGCGGCGCCAGAAGTCACGGATGCTGTGGGCCTTGTAAGGTGAAAAGAAGTTGATTGGCAGGCGTAGCCCGAACATGAAACCGAGGCCGATGGCCATATCCGAGTAGGCGGAGAAGTCAAAGTAGACCTGGAATCCGTAGCCGATACCGGCCGCCCAACCGTCGACAAATCCAACCGCCTGACCGGTTGCCGCTGCCTCGTAGATGAGATCAAGATAGGGCACGAAGGGGTCGATGATGGCGGTTTTCTTGAACAGGCCAAACGCAAACAGGGCGATGCCGATTGCGACATAGTCGGCGCGCAGACGCCAGTCGCGCCGTGCCGCCAGCTGCGGCAGCATATCGTGCTGGCGTACGATAGGCCCGGCAATCAGCTGGGGAAAAAAGGAAATGAACAGCACGTGGTCCCAGAAGCGCAGCTGCTGTACGCGTCCCTTGTGCGCATCGACCAGCAGGCTGATCTGCTGGAAGGTAAAAAACGAGATACCGATGGGCAGCACGATATCGGGAATATCGAAACCGGTTTGAAAGGTCCAGTTCAGCGATTCGACCAGGAATGCGGCATATTTGTAAAACGCGATCAGAGCAAGGTTGAGAACAATGCCGAGCGCAGTAAGGGCTCGACGCAGACGCTGTCCGGGCCCGGCAATTACGGCGCGGGCGATGGCATGGTTGAACAGGATCGAGACGACCAGCAGCACCAGGTAAGCCGGAATCCAGAATCCGTAGAAAACGAACGAGGCGGCTATCAGCAGCGGTTTGCCCCAGCGTTCGTCGTGGCGTCCGACCAGCCAGTAGCCAAGCAGCAGGATCAATAGAAAGGCGAGGAATGAATGCGATGCAAAAACCATTGCGATGTTTGATCGGCTAAACTCATCCCACTCGTTCAACAACGCCGGATAGTACCGGTAGAATTGAGATTTCCGGGGTTATACGCTGCGAAAAAAGGTTGAGTCTGGAAAACCGGCCTGTCGGGCCTCCTTATGGTCACGCTGGTTGTCGTGCTGTGCTGGGTTTACGAACGACAGCACGGCCTGTGATTGCAGGCATGTATATAACAGGAACTGACTAGGGTGTAAATTGCTTGTCGCGAGTCGGCCCGATTCAGCCCGAGGTTGAGATTGTTCCGGTGTCCATAATTGCAACAGGATTGCCCTTACAGGATAGTTGACAGGTATTGAACGGAAATGAACAATCATGGCTTGCGCGTGAGGCGCGCCATAGTCGTCCGCAATCTGTCGCCTGTCAGCGGATGCGCACTGAATTATCACCAGGGAGTGCGGTCGAAGGCGCACTTAACCGAGGACTTAAGCAATGATGCTGGACACATTTACTGACGAACGCCTGCAGAAACTGCAACCCGATGAATTATCCGACTCTCTGGAGCGTGGCTCGGTCGTGTTTTTTCCCGAGTCACCGGTGGCGTTACCAGAGGCTGAAGATCTGGCGTTTTTTCGCCAGGAACTGCCGAAGCGACTCAAACTGAAGAACATCAGTTTTCATCCTGAAGAAGGCAGAACGCGCGGGCTGGACGGTGACGATGCCGAGATGGTTGAACGCGTCAACCGCGTGCTGATCAATGTCAGTAATGACATCGCTGCTTTTCTTGGCAAGGTTGCACCCCGCCTGACTGATAACTGGACGGTTGGCACCTGCAGCTTCAGGCCGATGCAGGAGCAGGGCCGAAACCTGTCGGCACACGCCAGCAACGAGCTCATTCACGTCGATGCCGGCGCCTACGGCGCGACCCACGGAGATCGTATCCTGCGTTTTTTTATTAACGTCAACCCGGTCGAAGATCGCGTCTGGGCAACCAAGGGTAGTTTCCCCGAGTTATTTGCCGAACACGGTGAACGCGCTGAACTGGGTTATCGCAATGCAGGCCCCGGATTTCTGTCCAGGGGACCGCTCGATCATTTGCGTAGCGGGTTTATCAACCTGGCAGCGCGCGGTGTACCAGTGCTGAAAGTACTGGATTCTTCGCCCTATGATCGAGCCATGCGTAAATTTCACAATTACATGAAAGACACGCCCGCATTTCAACAGCAGCAGCAGGGCCATCAGGAATTTCGCTTCCCGCCTTTTTCAGCCTGGATGGTTTACACCGATATGGTCAGTCACGCCTGCCTTTCCGGGCAGCATGCCTTTATCCACACGAGCCTGGTGAGGCTGGAAAATTGCCATCTACCGGAAATGGCGCCCATCAATATTATGCGCAACGCAGCTGTCTCCGGCTAAAGTCGTTGCAGGGCCTGTTCGAGGCGATCGCGAACCTCGGTCACTTCTACCAGATCCATGACGCCGTCCTCTTCGATGCGCGTACCCCAGCGCAGTAGCTCGGGTGTAGTGTCGCGATACTGTCGTGCGGCCTCGCTGAACTTGTCGACACATAAATCGAGTGAGTTGTAGGGGCCACTGCGCTTCGACCAGGTGCAGGCATGCAACCCGACGACCGGGGTGCCCAATGCGTTGGCGAGATGCACGGGTCCCGAGTCGGGTGACAGTACGACATCGGCGCGCTGCAGCAGGGCGACCAGTTGCGGCAGGGTGTCCTTGCCGATCAGGTTGATCAGCGAACCGCGAGTTGCCGACTCTATCGCCTGTCCAACGGAGGCTTCCAGGGCGGATGGCCCGCCAGACAGAACAACCGTCATGCCATGATCTTCGATGGCATGGTCGGCAATTGCCGCATAGCGCTCGGCACGCCAGTTGCGGTGCACGTGACTCGAACAGGGCGATATCAGTAGAACCCGCTTATCTGCCGGAATCAATGCGTCAACGAAAGCGATGGCATCATCGCTGACCGGGAAATTCCACTCGGGCTCCGCTGCCTCGAGGCCAATGCTGCGGGCAAAGGACAAATGTCCCTGCAGCTGGTGTTCGAAACGAGTTTGTGGAATGGAGTGGGTCATGAAAAATCGATGGAAGTCGCGCGCCCGCAGGCGATCCCAGCCGAGCTTGATGTCGGCTTTCACCACGGCACCGGTGAAATTGGCACGCGCCGAGGTTTGCATTTGCAGCATGATGTCAAAGCGCTGACCTGCAAGCGTCCGCCACAGTCGGTAGTAACCGCGCCAACCGCTTTTCTTGTCAACGGCAATGAAATTAATGCCGTCCAGCGCAGCCAGCAATTTGTGCTCCAGCGTCGCACATATCCAGGTGATTCGCGTTTGCGGCCATTGCTGCTGAATCGCGCGTACCACCGGCACTGCGTGGGTTACATCACCGAGTGCGGACAGCCGGACGATGCAGATACTATCCGGGGCTGAAGTCAGAGGAAGCTTCAATGTTGTACACGCCCTGCCAGGGAAAAAGTCGATAGTGTACGTTATCGTCGGCGGATCACAATCCGCGTGGCGGGGAAGCTGGACTGCAGCACAGGAAACAGCGCAACCATAAAAGGCGGGTTGGTGCGCGTGGTTGACCAGTTGCTGTTAATTTAGCGTCCAGCATGATGACTGGTGAGTGTGCTGCCTGCCTGATCAACCCGGCCAACCAACATTGAAATCCACGCCTTCGGCACCAGATAAAGCCGCTGGGCAGCGGTTTGAGCGAAAACAATGAGCAAAGCAGTAGAAGACATAAAACCGGGTTTGCGCGGGGCGGTTCGCCGCCGTATGGAAAGTTCGAGGGTACAGTATTTCATCACGCTGCTGATCGTGATCAACGCGATCATACTCGGGCTGGAAACCGTACCGCTCGCGATGGAGCGTTATGGCGCCTTTCTGCTGGCTGTGGATAACTTCATCCTCGGCGTATTCGTGATTGAAATTCTGTTGCGTATCTACGCCCACCGGCTTTCTTTCTTTCGTGATCCCTGGAGTCTTTTCGATTTCACCGTGGTCGCTATAGCGCTGGTGCCGGCGAGCGGGCCGCTCGCGGTGCTGCGCGCCCTGCGCATATTGCGCGTGCTGCGGCTGTTGACTCTGGTGCCGTCGATGCGCCGCGTGGTCGGCGCCTTGCTGGGGTCGATTCCGGGCCTGAGTTCGATCGCGCTGGTGTTGCTGTTGATTTATTATGTGTTTGCCGTGATCGCAACCAAACTCTTCGGCGACCACTTTCCGCAGTGGTTCGGCAGTATCGGTGAATCACTCTATTCGCTGTTCCAGATCATGACCCTCGAGAGCTGGTCGATGGGTATTGTGCGCCCGGTTATGGTCGAACATCCCTATGCCTGGATATTCTTTATTATTTTCATCCTGATAGCGACGTTCACTATGCTCAACCTGTTCATCGCGATCATTGTCAACGCGATGCAAACCTTCACTGAAGAGGAAAACCGTGAGCGCAAGGAAGCACTCGTTGAAACCCGCGATCACATTGAGGCTGACCTGCATTCCGAAATGGCCGCCTTGCGCCGGGAAATTGGCGAATTGCGCCAGTCAATGAAAGCGGATTCAGGCGTGGATCAATAATCAGCGATCGCGCGGCGCGCCGTGAATGATTAATACCCACGGCGCCGGTGATGACAGCAACCTGGTTGTGGCAGACTGCAACGTCGCGCAAGGTTTTCTGCAGGGCCAGATAATAAGTCCTCATGTTCGACGTAGCTCGCGGGTAGCGGTTCTGTCCACACTGCCGTCGGGTTTCAGGCAAACACCGTAAACCTGGCGCAGGGCTTTTTTGCTGATCAGGCCGGCCGCGAAATCGCGTGCCACCCTGGCCGGCGCGCGTTTGCGTGGGTCGCCGTAGCCGCCACCGCCGGGGGTTTGAAATATCAAAGACTCGCCTGCCGGTATCGGTTGTTTACCCTTGCCCTGCATGCGTTTTCCGGAGCGCAGTGCCAGTTGGCCGGGAGCACCGTCGCTACCACCGAAGCAGCCGCGCGCCGGATACTTGATGCGGTCGACCGTGCCGAAAAAGTCGAATGGCTGGCCCTCGTGACTTTCGACTTCGATTATCTGTCCCAGGCCGCCGCGATAGCGGCCCGCACCGCCGGAGTCAGGGCGCAGCTCACGCCGATGAATCAACAACGGTGCCGTGCTCTCGGTGACTTCAACCTGTGAACCATATACTCCGCTGGGGAAGGCAGTGGCCGACAGTCCATCCTTGCCAGGGCGGGCGCCGGTGCCGCCATTGTGCGTCAGTTCGACGGCGAAACGTGTCGCCTGCTCATTTGCTGTGGCGTCAAAGCCACCGCGCATCGGCAGGTCGTACATGCAGGACGCACCCTCGGCCGGAATATGCTTCGGCATAGCCCGGCGCAGGCAGCCGAGCACCACGTCGGGCAACAGCTGGCCGATGATGTGACGTTGCGCCACCGGCACCGGGCGGGCCGCATTGACAATACAGCCGAGCGGAGCCCTGACCCTGAAGGGTGCCAGCGAACCGGCGTTGTTGGGTACTTCGGGCGCGAAGATGCAACGCAGTCCGAAAACACTGTAGGCGGTGGCGTAGTTCAGAGGCACGTTGATACCAAAGCGCGAGCAACCCGACGAACCCTCGAAATCGACTTCGATCAGGCCTTTGTCGATAGTCAGCCGGGCGACCAGTTCGATTTCGAAGTCATAACCGTCGATCATCATGCGGTTCTGCCAGCTGCCCTGAGGTGCTGCGTTGATTGCGGCAACGCTGGCCCTGTGTGAAACCTGGTGGATGTAGGTGCCGATCGCCGCCAGGCTGCTGATGTTGAACTCGGTCATCATCTGGCCGAGGCGGGCATGCGCGACATCGCAGCAGGCGATCAACGCGTAAATATCGCCCTCGTTTTGAAACGGGGTACGCGAGTTGGCTTTGACCAGAGTCATCAGGGTTTCGTTGATAATGCCCCGATCGACGAGCCGCATCGGTGGAATGATGAGGCCCTCATCGTAGACATCGGAGCCGTCTGGACCCATGCCGAGGCCGCCAAGGTCGATCAGGTGCGAGGTGCTGGAGACCAGGCCGACCAGTTTGCGTTCGTGGAAACAGGGCTGTACCAGCACAAAGTCATTCAGATGACCGGAACCGAGCCAGGGGTCGTTGGTCATGTAAGTATCGCCGGGGCGCATTGTTTTCGCCGGGATTACCTTGAGAAAGTGCTTTACCGATTCGGCCATGGTGTTGATGTGCCCGGGTGTGCCGGTGACGGCCTGTGCCAGCATGGCGCCGTTAACGTCGAAAACACCGGCGGAAATGTCACCACTTTCGCGCACGATAGGACTGAAAGCCGTGTGCATCAGCGCCTGTGCCTGCTCATCGACGACTGCCATCAGTCGGTTCCACATAACCTGTAATTCAACGGACGAGGTTTTAACTGTCATGACCGGCTCCTTTGCTGCTTGCGCGCTTGTTGTGACTGGACGTCAGAACAATATTGCCGACGCGGTCCAGCGTAGCGTCAAAGGCAGGGCTCACCAGCGTTGTTGTCTGACTTTCAATGATCAATGCGGGTCCGGGGATAAAATCACCAGATTTCAGGTCTTCACGTTGGTAGCAGGGAACGTCAAGCGTCTTGCGCAGTTGGCCCCAGTAGATCCTGCGATTGTTGCAGGTGTCGGGTTTGTGCCGTCGTCGCGCTGGGTTTACCCGGGCCACGTCTGTCGCCGGGGTGGCTGCAATGAAAGCCCAGTTGATGATTTCAACATCGACGTTGGGCACGGTGCGACCGTATTGTTCGCGGTACAGGCGGTCAAAACGGGTGCGAATTTCTGTTCCGAGGCCAGCCCGCATCGGGCCTTCGGGTAAGGGAATTTCGATCTCGTGCCCCTGCCCCTGGTAACGCATGAAGGCGAGTCGCTTTTCCTCAAGCTTGATACCGGTCGCTGCGCCTTTGGCGACGACAGAACGCGCCTCGCTTTCCATCTCGGCGAACAGTTTGTTGACGGCGGCGAGATCAAAGGTTTCGCCGCGCATGTAGAGGCTACGAATGATTTCATAGGATATCGGCGCGCTCAGAAATCCAACGGCAGAACCCACGCCGGGGTTGCGTGGGATGATGATACGGGTGACACCAATCTTTTCCGCGACTCGAGTCGCGTGCAGCGGTCCATTGCCGCCAAAGGCAATCATGGTACGTGCCGACACTTCCTTGCCGTGCTCCACTGCGTGCACACGCGCCGCGTTCGACATGCTCTCGTCGACCATTTGCGAAATACCGTAGGCAGCCTGGTTAGGGCTAATCTCGAGTGCTTTACCGATGTGCGTGCGGATAGCTTTTTTTGCGGCCTGTGGAAACAGTTTGACGCGTCGCTCGGCGAAGGCTTTTGGGTCGATGAAACCCAGTGCCACGTCGGCGTCAGTCACGCTCGGATACTCACCACCCAGCCCGTAGCAGGCTGGGCCCGGATCGGAGCCGGCGCTGTCGGGACCAACCACCAGGCGTTGCAGTTTGTCGACGCGGGCGATGGAGCCGCCGCCGGCGCCGATTTCGATCATTTCGACGACGGGAATGCGCACCGGCAGGCCGCTGCCTTTGACGAAACGCGCAGCACGCCCGATCTCGAACTGGCGCGAACGTTGTGGCACACCGTGGTCAATCAGGCAGAGCTTGGCAGTGGTGCCGCCCATATCAAATGACAGGGCGCCGTCAATGTTGCATTCGCGGGCAATCCTGGCGGCCAGCACGGCACCGCCGCTTGGTCCTGATTCAACCAGGCGGATCGGGAAGCGCGTCGCGGTTTCGAGCGTCGTCATACCGCCGCCGGAGGTAACGATGAACAACGGGGTTTTGATGCCTTCGTCGATTAGCGCCTGCGACAGGTCGGTCAGATAGCGCGCCATCAGGGGTTTGATATAGGCATTGGCCAGTGCCGTGCAGGCGCGGTCAAACTCGCGAATTTCCGGGCACACCTCGCTCGATAGCGTGATCGACAGATCGGGACGACGTTGCTGGATCAATGCTCCGAGGGCGATTTCATGGCTGGGATTGAGATAGCTGTGCAACAGGCAGATGGCGATGCTTTTGATGCCGCGTTGATCGACAGCTTTTAGTATGGTGTCCAGTCCCTGACTGTCCAGGGGCTGTAAAACGCGGCCGCTGGCATCAACACGTTCCGGCACGGTCCAGCAATCCTCTCGCGTGACCAGAAGGTCGGGCTTGTCGATGAAGATGTCGTACTGATCGTAGCGGCGCTCGTAGGCGATTTCGATGATGTCGCGAAAGCCTGCAGTGGTGATCAAGCCGACGCGCGCACCCTTGCGCTCGATCAGGGCGTTGGTCGCGAGCGTAGTGCCGTGAATAACCGAGCCGATGGATTGCATTGTGCAACCCGCGTCAGCGACGGCAATACGGATCACATCGATAACGCCGCGCACCGGATCATCCTGGGTGGTGAGTGTTTTAGCGGTGTATAGCCTGTTGTCGTTGCCGTTATCCTGGCCAATATTTAGGGCGATGTCGGTAAAGGTGCCGCCAATATCGACGGCGATTCGGGTCGGCGTGATGCCTTTGGGGCTGGACTTTTTCATTCGAATCTCGAGCAGTCGGGGTGTTATTTCAGCGGCGCGTCGGCTGCTGTTTACAATAATCTGGAAATGCCAATGCGTTGTGAGATTGCTTAGTGAGGTTGCTCGGTAAAGCAGTCCAACGCATGCCCTGGATTCCGCTGCGAAGGCGGATCAGGTCATCGCCGGGTCAAGTGACGAGATTCGATTTTTCGTGTCTTCTACCGCGAAGCAAAAAGGAATGCATGGTGTTCAAGTCCGGTCTGCGATATGGATGCGACGTTAGCACCGCGATCTGTGGCAGTCAATTGAGATTGTTGTAAGAGGGGAGTGTGCTGACCGACGCGCAAACGAACTCGCTGCCTGGGGTTTACCTGAGTTTTCTGTAGGGCATAATGCAGCGATGAGAAATGCAAAGATTCTCAGGTTAAACAAGGCCGGCACACCGATAGACTGGATTTCACGTGAGCAGGCGGCGACGCTAGTGGTTAAGGACCAGGTGGTCTGGGCGCTCGGCGAAAACGCTTTTGAAATCCGTGGTGGTATCAACCGGCTCGGGCGCCAGTCGGTTCTGTCACTGCCCAGCATCCTCGCCAGTGACGGCAGCGTCAAGGTGGGCAATTTCGTACCCCCGCTGGTCAATGACTACCTGTTTCGCCGTGATCAGTTCTTATGCCTTTATTGTGGCGTTGAGTTCAGCCCGGAACTGTTATCGCGTGATCATATTGTGCCGGCATCACGTAATGGCACCGATAGCTGGACTAATGTGGTTACAGCCTGCCAACGCTGTAATCATCGTAAGGCTAATCGAACGCCGGAAGAGGCGGGTATGGAACTGATTGCCATTCCTTTTGTGCCCAATCGCTATGAATTTTTCTACCTGGCGAACAAAAATATACTCGCTGATCAGATGGATTTTCTGAAGACACAATTCTCAGGCAACGGCACCTGGCAATAACCCTTAATCGTTTGCAAATATGCTTCCGGAAAGGCTGACTTTTATGTCAGTAAAACTGCAGAAGCTGTCTATACTCTGAAGTACTCTTTGTGCTGTAATAGATCGGCTATTCAAACCGGTTGCCCCTAAACCTATAAGAAACCAATGGAAGATATTTTCCAGGACATCTCCAAGTATTATGCTGCCAATATCGTCGACAATTTGTTAACGATTGGCAAAATTGCCTATCACCAGGATAGCTATAGCTATATCCGTGATGATATTAAGGGACCGTTCAACCTGGTTGACCCCGATGCCGATATGACTCGCATGATTCATGTCATTGGTGAGATCCATCCGCTATCGGCGCTTGAGAAGATCATGAAGGCGGAGGTGAGCTCCTGTCTTTACCTGAATGAAAACGAGGAGGCTGGCGAGATCGAAGTGCGCTCGATTCACAAAGGTATGGGTACCGCGATTTATTCGAAACAGGAGTGTCCGTTGATTTTGTGGAATCCGAATTATGCAGAGCATCGCTATTTCGACGTCATTGATGTCCAGAATGTATTCCCCGACAGCGGTACGAAGAATAGTTTTATCGGCATCCTCGCGGAGAGTCTGCGCGAATTCGAACTTTTCCCGCCTTTATTGCACTTGAGAAAATGACCTTGCGGGTCGACTGACCTGCAAAACCATCACCGTAAATGCGCACGCTGGTCATCACCCGGTGATGATCAGCTAAGTCTCTGTTGACGTTCGCCTCGCGCGCCACTGCGATGCATCACAACGGTCTCATATTTTGATGTTGAACTGACTGCGCAGTTTTGCATCCACCCCGGCATCAATGTAATTAGGCTGATGACGCGCGAGGACTTCGCGCACTTGCTGGTTAGAGCGCTGCCAGGCGTCTTGTGCGCCTGCCTCAGCCCAGGTGGTCGGTTCGAGCCGATCGCCCAGTTTTGGGTAGTAGTAATCGCGTTCCATGGCTTGCATGGTCTGGGTTTCGCCGATGAAGTGACCCTCTCCGGTAATCACGTTTCTCATCGCCTCGAAGGCCAGTGACTCTTCGCTCACTTCGACACCGCGTATCATGCGGTAGACGTGCGATAACATTTCATTATCGAGCAGGAAGGCTTCGAAGGAGACGCCGAGCAGGCTGGCCATCATGCCGGAGGATTCGTATACCATGTTGGCACCGGAAAGACCGCAGGCGAGCGCTGACAGCGCCTTTTCCATGCCCATTTGCGCATCCACCGCCTTGGCGTCAGACATGCTCGACGCGACTCCGGAGGGCAGGCCGCAATGGTTGGCGAGCTGCGCGGCAGCGGCGTTCAAAATCGAGATTTCACCGCCGCCACCGCAAAATGATCCGGTGCGCAGGTCGATCACGAATGGCCAGTTGGAAAAAATCATCGGGTAGCCGGGTGCAAATATATTAACCATCACCAATGCCGCCAGGGTCTCGGCAAATGACGCGGCAAGCATGCCGTCGATGGTGGCCGGCGAGGTCGCCCCCGACATCGCAGCGGTGATCGAATTGATCGGCATGCCTCGGCGAATGCTCGCGAGGGCGACATCAAAGGCGTCTTCGCCGTAGCGCATCGGTGAAATGATCGGGCTGATGTGCGCTTTGCAGAATGGTTTTTCTGCAAACTTGCCGGGGCCGCCGGCAACCGCATCAAACATGTCGATGATGGGGTCGACATGCTCGCCCAGGGTAAAATTGGTGCCAACCGGTTTTTGCGTGTTACGCATCAGGTAATAGGCGGTATTGAAGTCGAGTTCGAAGATATCGGGTACATCGGTGGCGACGCAACAACGCGTAAACCAGGAAATGTTGGGCAGTGTATCCGCCAGTCGCGTGAAGTCCGCTAAATCACGCAGGGTTGACGGACGATATACCTGTGAATCGAGATCGAGTGTTTGCACCGCAGCGCCGCCGGTACCGAAGTACACCCGGTCCCCACCGACTTCAAAGCTGTATCTGTCGTCGCGACCATGAAAAACAAATGACTTGCAGGCCCCGTCGATGATGTCTTCGACCATGTCGGGCGAGAAGCACAGGCGGCCCAGTTCGTTGATCGTCGCGCCGCATTCCAGTGCGCGTTCAGTAAGCGCCGGCGGCGAATCGCCCATGCCGAGTTCGGCGAGCATGCGTAATGAGGTGTTGTAAATTTGTTCGACCTGGCTATCGGTCAGCGGACGGTACTGCCCACCTTTCGGACCGGCGGGTGCCGGATTGATTTCGGGTGGCTTGCTGCGTCTTGCCTGCATTGCTTCGCGGCTGCCGCTACGGCGTCTGCGGCTACGAGGTTGTTCGCTCATGAGCGTGGGATCCGGTTATCGGGGTCATAGAGTATTGGTTCAACTACTTCAGCGTTATAGCGCTCGCCAAGAATGCCGACGGCAAGGAGGGTGCCGATCGTCGCACTGTCCGGTTCGACGTATGCATAAGCGATATTTTTGCCGACACGATGCCCATAGCCCGCCGATGTGATGGACCCAACCTGTTGTCCACCGGCATCTCGTTCGCTGGAAAAAACGGGGTCGCCCGCATGTGCCGGGGCAATGTCACAATCCACCGTCATCGACACCAGTAATTTGCGCGGGCCGCGGTCTATTTCTGTCAGCAGAGCCTGTTTGCCGATGAAGTCGCCCTTGTCCAGTTTGACGAAGTGCTCGAGTCCTGCCTCATAGGGATTTTGTTCGACAATGAGGTCGGCTTTCCAGTGCAGGTAACCCTTTTCCAGGCGCATCGATTCGGTCGCATACAGCCCGAAATAGCCCAGGTCAATATTTTTACCGGCCTGATTCAGAATCTGCCAGACCAGGTAGAGTTGTTCGTTGGGCACGTGCAGTTCGTAGGCAAGCTCGCCGCTGAAGCTGACGGTCATCGCGATGACTTCGGCGTGGCCGATGAACATTGACTGGCAACGCAACCAGGGGAAGGCATCGGCCGACCAGTCGCAACGCGGTGAAACGGATTGCAGCAGTGCGCGCGACTGCGGACCTGCCACTACCAGGATGCTGTGGCTGTTGGCCATTTCGGTGATGGTGACCGAATCGGGCTTGTGGCGATTCAACCAGTCTCTATCATGCCATTCGGCAGCTGCTGCGGAGCCCCACCAATAATTATCTTCACTGCGCTTGACCAGTGTTGCCTCGCTCAGAATATGACCCTTCTCAGTCAGCAGGTAACATAAACCAAGCTTGCCGATGTCGCGCGGCAGGCGACTGCAGGTCATGCGGTCGAGAAATTCTTCAACGCCTTCACCGCTGATCTGATAACGATTGAATCCGGACACTTCCATGATGCTGACATTTTGTTGCAGGTGATCGATCTCCCTGGCGACCACTGCGCGGGTCGGTGTAAATCGATAACTGTGCTCGTCAACGAAATCAGCCTGCGGTTTGAAGAACAGCGCGCGTTCCCAACCGTTGACGACACCCCAGGCACAATTCATCTGATCAAGTACCGGGTACAGCGGTGTGGTGCGCGCGAGTCGTGCTGCCGGGCGCTGTTCGTGCGGCAGGTGATAGTGGAACTCATTCT
Source organism: Gammaproteobacteria bacterium (assembly GCA_024686195.1). Classification (GTDB taxonomy): domain Bacteria; phylum Pseudomonadota; class Gammaproteobacteria. The sequence goes on from JAIBDO010000040.1 coordinate 13,899, forward strand.
GATAGTCTTCGACTGCCTTGAGGCTGGTGTGCTCGGTATTGGCGTACTGGGTGAAGCGCCGCGGGTCGAGGAACCACGCATCCCACTCGCATTCGCCGTGCACCATAATTTGCGCGAGCAACTTGCCGTGACCACCGGATTCACCGATGCCGGCGCGCAAACCTATTGCGCAATAGGCATTTTCGATGCCCGGAATCAGCCCTATCAACGGAGCGCCATCGATGGTGTAGGTAATCGGGCCGTTGATGACCGTATGGATACCGGCCTGCGCCAGCGATGGCAGGCGTTCGAAGATATGCTCCATGTTGTCCAGACAGCGATCCAGATCAGAAGGGCATAGCGCCTGGGTAAAATCGGGATCGATACCGTCCATGCCAAAGGTCTTGCAGCCTTGCTCATAGACTCCTACCAGAAGGCCGTTTTTTTCCTGTCGGCTGTAAAAATCGTCGCCCGGGTCGCGGATTATCGGTACGCGAAAATCGAGTGCTTCGAGCTCGGGCATCGTATCGGTCAGGAAATACATGTGCTCCATCGAGGTAACCGGGTGATTTACGCCGAGCATATTGCCGACTTCATTGACGCGGTATCCGCTCGCATTGACGACTTTTTCGCAGGTGATATCACCGTGTTTGCTGTGCACAATGAATTCGCCATTGGCCTTGCGCGTGATGCTTTCAACCGGGTTGAAACGGTATACCTCGGCACCCAGGGCGCGCGCCTGACGTGCCATGGCAAAGGTGATGCCTGCCGGATCGATGTCACCGTCGAGCGGGTCCCACCAGGCGCCGAGCAATCCGTCCGTGTTCATCAGCGGATGGCGCCGGCCGGCTTCTGCGGCGTCGATGAATTCCATGTCAACTCCCATACCGGCGGCCATACCGATGTAGTGTTTATAGGTGTCAACCTGTGCCTGGGTATGCGCAAGGCGCATGCCGCCGGTGATGTGATAGGAGATTGGATTTTCCGGGTCGGCAGCGAGTTCGCGATACAGGTCGATGCTGTGGCGCTTGAGACCGATCATGGTCTGGTTGGCGCCGAACTGGGTAACCTGTGCTGCTGCATGCCAGGTCGAACCCGAGGTTAACTCGTCGCGTTCAACCAGCACGACATCGTTCCAGCCTTCTCGGGTCAAGTGGTAGAGCGTTGAGCAGCCGGCGATGCCGCCGCCAATCACGACCACGCGGGCGTGAGATTTGATCTTCTTGTCTGTCATGTGTGATGGTCCACGATTTTCGTCAATGATGCTGATATGAATGGATTTGACAATCAAAAATATATTCGCATAGTTTAATAAAATTAAACCATAGCGAATAAAACTTAATGCTTTTACCTACTTTGATAAAGAATATACTGAACCATATTTTTCCATGAAGCATGACCTGCCCCCGCTCGATGCGCTCAAGGTTTTCGAGTCGGCAGCGCGTCAGCTGAGCTTCAGCCTGGCGGCACGTGAGCTCTGTATCACCAAGGGCGCGGTCAGCTACCAGATTCGCCGGCTGGAGGAAGTCCTCGACTGCGCCCTGTTTCAACGCACGGTACGCCAGGTTTACCTGACTCATGCCGGCCAGCAATTGTTGCAAACCACGCAGCGCAGTTTTGCGGAACTTGGTGCTACCATCAAGCAAATCAAACCCGGTGACTCCGCGCATGATGTGCTGATCGGAGTGAGCACCTATGTCGCCTTGCGTTGGCTGTCACCGCGAATATCCGCCTTTAACCAGGCAAATCCGGATATTTCGCTTCTGTTACAACATTCGGTGAACGCTGAAACTTTCAGGATTCAGGATGTCGACTTCGCTATACGCTGGTGTGGCATGGATGGTGAAACAAGCCCTCAACGGCCGCTGGAACTGCCGATGCCATTGTTTCCAGTGTGCAGCCCGAGCCTGTTGGAGTCCGCCGGCTGCGGTGATGCTGGCTTACGGGTGACCGATCTATCACAACCAGCGCTCGCCCCGACCGCGTTACTGTGCGAAGACCGCTCGCTGGATTTATGGCAGGCATGGTACGCCAGGCAATCTGACGGTAAGCAACCACAGGCACTGGCTAACCCGCGACGCGTCATCGCCGATGCCAACGTGCGCACCCAGGCGGCAATCGACGGTCAGGGCTGGACTATGGCCGATGCCCTGATGCAGCGCGAACTCGATGCCGGCGAACTGGTAGCTCCCTTTGCCCATCAACTCGATGGTTTCGGTTATGCAATACAGACGTCCCAGTCGCGCTATGTGAGTCGCAAGGCGCAGGAACTCAGAAGCTGGTTAGTCGAGCATGTCTGATGTTTTCTGTGTCGGCAGCGAGACAGGCTGATGTTACTATTGGATCACTCAAACCTGATTAACACGGTGTCTATGATGAAAGCGATACTCCTTTTTTTGCTATTCCTCGGATTGTGTAACCTGGCCCGGGCCGATGTGCAGATCAAGTTCAAGAACGTGAAAGGCAGTACCAGCACTATCAGCAGCAACGAGCACAAGGTGCGCATCAACGGTGCCCAAATGTCGGGTTATGTCCTGGTGGATAGCGCCACTGGCGAGTTCTTCATGGTTGATCCCGAGCGCAAGGAAATTATCAGGGCGACGCCGGTCGAGATCGAGCGCGATGCGCAGGA
>JAIBDO010000018.1 GCA_024686195.1 Gammaproteobacteria bacterium
CACCATGACTCTATACCAGAAAGATATCGCCGATGTTGCAGCCGTATGCGGTGCAGCCGGTGACAGCTGGAGTGCGATCAACCCGGAATCCGTGGCGCGCATGCGTGCTCAGAATCGCTTCAAGACCGGCATCGATATCGCTAAATACACAGCCAAGATCATGCGCGCAGACATGGATGCCTACGATGGTGATTCGTCGAAATACACGCAATCGCTCGGTTGCTGGCACGGTTTCATCGCCCAGCAGAAAATGATCGCGATCAAGAAACACATGTCCACCACCAAGGGCTCTTATATCTATCTGTCCGGCTGGATGATCGCCGCCTTGCGTTCCGAGTTCGGCCCGCTGCCCGATCAATCCATGCACGAAAAAACAACCGTTCCCGAATTGATTGAAGAAATCTATACCTACCTGCGCCAGGCGGATGCCCGCGAGTTGGGTGGTTTATTCCGTGAACTCGATGCCGCGCGCGAGGCTGGTGATAGTGTTAAAGAGAAAGGTGTGCAGAATCAAATCGACAACTTTGAAACACATGTTGTGCCGATTATCGCGGATATCGACGCCGGTTTCGGCAACGAAGAAGCAACCTACCTGCTGGCCAAGAAAATAATTGAAGCCGGTGCCTGCTGCATCCAGATCGAAAACCAGGTGTCTGATGTCAAGCAATGCGGACACCAGGATGGCAAGGTGACCGTCCCGCACGCCGATTTCATCGCCAAGATCAATGCCGTTCGCTATGCTTTTCTGGAACTCGGTGTCGACGATGGCATCATCGTTGCTCGCACCGACTCCCTCGGTGCCGGCCTGACCCAGAAAATCCCGGTATCGACCAGTGAAGGCGACCTGGCTTCACAGTACAACTCATTTCTCGAAACCACGCCGGTCAATTCAGTCGACGACATTGAGGATGGCGATATGGTCATCAAGCAAAACGGTCAACTGGTCAAGCCGGTGCGTCTGCCGAACGGTCTGATCCGTTTCAAGGAAGGTAGCGGTGAAGACCGTTGCGTGCTGGATGGCATTACCGCACTGCGCAATGGCGCGGATATGTTGTGGATCGAAACCGAGAAACCTCATTTGTCACAAATCGGCGGCATGATTAATCGTATCCGTGAAGTGATCCCGAATGCCAAGCTGCTGTACAACAACAGCCCGTCGTTCAACTGGACACTGAACTTCCGCCAGCAGGTCTTCGACGCCTGGAGCGAGGAAGGCAAAGATGTTTCCGCCTATGATCGCGACAGCCTGATGAGTGTTGATTACGATGACACCGAACTGGGTACGGCCGCTGATGACCGGATCCGTTCCTTCCAGGCAGATGCGGCGCGCGTAGCCGGCGTTTTCCATCACCTGATCACGCTACCGACTTATCATACGGCTGCGCTTTCTACCGATACGCTGGCCAAAGATTACTTTGGTGACGAAGGTATGCTGGGTTACGTTTCCAAGGTTCAGCGTCAGGAGATACGTCTCGGCGTCGCCTGTGTGAAGCACCAGAACATGGCAGGCTCTGATATGGGCGATGACCACAAGGAGTATTTCTCAGGTGCGCAGGCGCTGAAAGCCTCCGGCAAAGACAACACGATGAATCAGTTCTAGGGTCGTCATCAAACTGACACCGATTGGTGTCACGAAAAAGGGTGGGATTTTATTCCGCCCTTTTTTTATGCTGCACACCCGGGGCGAGCCTCGGTAACGCAAGTCTCAGGTAACGTCTTGTTGCGGGCGCTTCGCATTACCGACGACGCTTTCCGCCCTGCTGTCAGGAGTAGATGTCTTTCTCACCCGGTGGGCGGGTCTTGAAACGGCGATGCAGCCACAGATACTGCTCCGGGGCGTTGCGCACCTGTTGTTCGATTGACAGATTGATCTGGGTCGCGTCGGCCACGTCGTCGCCACTGGGTAAGTTCGACAGCGGTGGTAACACTTTTATCAGGTAACCTTCACTGCCCGGGAGGCGTTGCGAGTAAAACGGCAGCACGGGTGCGCCCGAGCTTTTGGCCAGGCGCGATGTCATGGTCAGCGAAGTAGCAGGAATACCCATGAACGGCGCAAACACGTAGCGTCCGCGGCTGAAATCCTGGTCGGGTGCATACCATACGATCTTGTTATCCTGCAGGCTTCTCAAGATAGTGCGGAACTCCCGGTTGGACAGCAAATTGTCAAACAGGCGATTGCGCGAGGATACCATTAACGCATTGAATAGCGGATTGCGGGCAGGTTTGTAAATCGGTTGCAGGTCTTTGGTGTGAAAAGCCAGCAAGCGGCCACTGATTTCCAGAGTCGTATAATGCCCGCCCAGCAAAATTACACCCTTTCCCTGTTGCAGTGCAGCCTGCAGGTATTCCTCCCCTTCCATGCGGTACAGCTTGCGCAAGCGTGCTTCGCTACCCCACCATGAAAAAGCAGCTTCCATCACCGATATACCGACCGCGCGGAAGCAGTCGCGCAGTAACCGGTCGCGCCGAGTTGCCTCGAGTTCGGGGAAACAGAGTTCCAGATTGCGGCGCACGGTTCTGCGGCGACTCGGCAGCAATCCGCGCATCAGATCACCGATCCGGCGACCGATGAACAACTGGATCGCGAAAGGCATGGCTGCGATCAGACGCAGCAGGCCAACTCCAATCCAGGTAAACCAGAAGCGTGGATGTAAAAAGGCGGATGCCTTGAAGGAAGTCGATTCTGTATTCACTGGCTGTGGTTCATCAGACATTTCGCGGCATTATGCCCTAGCCTCTCCAATACTGGAAAAATTTCGCTCGCAGGATCAGCATCGATCGATCCGCTGCAAACATCTATAGATGGTTTAATGTGATCAGTTACCGCCTCAAATCACTCCATCATTTGCGCGGGGTAATCGGCGTATTGGCCCAGACCACCAGAGTGTCCCGGCTGTCCGACGAAAAAAATGAGCGCGCCGACTGCTTCGCGTTTTTCCTGACTTCGCTTTCGATTTTTCTCCGATCAGGTCGACGCCCTGATTGCCTGGGCGCAGGGAGCGCAGAAATCTCTCGAAACCATTGCCCACTATTTTATCGGTGACGGGGCGACCTCAATCACGAAGACATCGGCATCATCGAGCGCGTGCAGAACGGCCGCCTTGCAAATGGTTTCGACGGCGAGGTGCTCTCGCCCTGGTGGGATCCGCTACAGCAATGTTTCGCACGCCTGCCGAGCAACTCGACCGCAGCCAAACGCAACAGCAATGGAGAAAGTTGATTCACGTCAAGTCGTACCGAATTTAGCACAGTACTCTTGGAATATTAATCAGACGCGCCGCTCAGGCGCTAGAGCCGATGCCGATATCAACCCTGTTTCAGGAAGACCTGATCACCCGCTACGACAGACCCGGTCCGCGCTATACCTCTTATCCTCCTGCAACCGAATTCCGTGACGCCATAACCGAATCGGACTATCGCGACTGGGCACGACAAAGCAACGAGGAACCGATACCCAAACCGCTGTCGCTTTATTTTCACATTCCATTTTGCAGCTCGATTTGCTACTACTGCGCCTGCAACAAGGTCATCACCAAACACAAAAAACGCGCCGAACCATATTTGCAGGATCTCTATCGTGAAATTGAACTTCAGTCCACCCTGTTTGACCATGACCGCGACGTGCGTCAACTGCACTGGGGCGGAGGAACACCCGGCTTCCTGAGTCGTTTGCAAACGCAGCAGCTCATGGAGAAAATCGCCGCTCACTTCTCCCTGGGAGGCAAGGGGGACCAGGAGTATTCGATCGAGCTTGATCCGCGCGTGGTGGAAGCAGGCGATATCGCGAACCTGCGCCAGCTCGGCTTCAACCGCATCAGCCTCGGCGTCCAGGATCTGGACGAAAAAGTGCAGATCGCGGTAAACCGGGTGCAGAGCCTGGAAGCAACCAGGGCGGTCATCGAAGACGCTCGTCTGCATGGTTTCCGCTCGATCAACATCGATCTGATTTACGGCCTGCCCCATCAAACCCGGCAAAGTTTCTCCGACACCCTGCAGCACATCATCGAACTGGCTCCGGATCGCATTGCCCTGTACAACTATGCCCATCTGCCACATCGCTTTCCACCGCAGCGGCGCATAAAAGAAGAAGACCTGCCGGATTCAGCCACCAAACTCGACATCCTGCACAGTGCCATCGATCAATTGTCAGCGGCTGGCTTCGACTATATCGGCATGGATCATTTTGCCAAAGCCGATGACGAACTCGCCATTGCGCAGCGTAATCGCAGCCTGCATCGAAACTTTCAGGGCTACTCCGCGCATGCGCAGTGTGACTCGATCGGCTTCGGCGTCTCGGCGATCAGCCAGGTTCATGATAACTTCAGTCAGAACACTAACAGTCTCGAGGATTATCACAGCTGTCTCGAACAGGGACACCTGCCGGTAATTCGCGGCTATCAAAGCCATGACGACGACCTTTTACGTCGAGAGATCATTCAGCAACTGGTGTGCCATTTCAGACTCGATACGCGGCAAATCAGCAAAACCTGGAACATCGATTTCAATCAGTACTTCGCCACCGAACTGGAACGCCTGACAGCCATGCAGAACGATGGCCTGCTGACATTCGACAAAAACGAGATTATTGTGCTTGAAACGGGGCGACTGCTGGTGCGCAACATCTGCATGATATTTGACCGTTACCAGTGTGCAGCCACTGCGCGCGGTGCCTTTTCGAGAACTATTTAACGGCACAGTGCGAAATGGCGCTTACACGAGCAACTACACCCACGATATTCGTTCTGGTCGGGAGAGGTCGGATGACTGGGGGAAGTTTTTGCGAAGTAAACCGCAGGTGGCGCAGCCGCCGAGGCATTCGCGAATAGTCCCCCAGTCATTCGATCGTAGTCTGACTCTAGCCCACATTTCTCACTGTGCCTTAATTGATCTAGGTCAATTACCTTTGCCATTCCTGCACCTAGAATTACTCCCGACTCCTACTCTTATGTATCTAGAGTATTTATAGCCAGCACCTCCCCGCTGGCTATTTTTTTGTCCGCTCTACGGCCTCCTGTTCATTTTCCTGCAACGCAGGAACAGCCTCCTTACTGTCGACCTTTTGGTCACCTCCAACAATCCTGTCCTCGTCCATCAGAATACGGTAGGCCGGTCCTTCGAGGTCGTCGTACTGTCCATCGCGCACCGCCCACAACAATATCCACACGATAAGGCCGAGCAGGAACAGCGACACCGGAATCAACAGATAGATAATTTCCATTAGCGCGTCAGCCTCATCGCGTTGATGACCACCAGTAACGAACTCAGCGACATGCCCAGTGCCGCAAACCAGGGCGCCACCAGACCCATGGCCGCGGCAGGTATTGCAGAAAAATTGTAAAGCAGAGCCCAGCTCATGTTCTGCCTGACAATCTTGCGCGTGCGTGCCGCCATATCAAAGAGGTAGTCGACCCCTTCCAGGCGATCATGCATCAATACGATATCGGCATTAACCTTGGCCAGTGAACTGGCGCCCGCCATCGCCACCGAGACGTCAGCCGCGGCCAGCACCGGGGCGTCGTTAATTCCGTCACCAACCATCAAAACCTTCGCACCCGCAGCTTGCAGCAACTGCACCGCTTCCATTTTTTGCTGCGGACTCATCTGCGCCCGCCAGTCATCGATCTCGGCCTGCGCCGCAACCAGGCGCGCAGCTGGCGCCCTGTCACCTGTCATCAGTGACACGGACTTGCCCAGCGCTCGCAGCGACGCCACCGTTGCCAGCGCGTCTTCGCGCATCTCATCGACGAAGGTGAACATCGCCAGCGGCTCGTCTGCACGCGTCAGAAACACAGCGGTTACCGCTTCGCTGGCAATACTGGCGAGCCAGTCCTGCGGCATGTCGACCCTGGCCTGCTGCAGGATAAAATCATAATTACCAATACAATACTGCACACCATCGATGGCGCCACCAAGACCACCACCGGCGGTGCTGACGATATCAGTTATCTCGTGCTTGCCAACAGCGTGCTCGTCGACCCTGTCCTCGTCAACCTTGCTCGCGGCGCGCAGCAGAGCATGCGCCAATGGATGTGCGGAATGCTGTTCGAGGGACGCCGCAATAGCAAGACATTCGGCTGAATCACCGTTCGGGATACAAAGCACCTGCTTTAGCAAAGGTTTACCCTGGGTCAAGGTGCCCGTTTTGTCGAACACCACATGCGTCACCTGGCTGAGTTTTTCCATCGCCATGGAACGCCTTACCAGTAACCCCCGCGACTGCATCTTGCCGAGTGTCGCGCTGATTGCCGTAGGCGTTGCCAACGACAGTGCGCAGGGACAACTGACAATCAACACAGCCAGCGCAATTTCAAACCACTGGCCGGAACCTTCAAACCACCAGTAGCCCGCCACCGCGACCACGATAAGCAATACCAGGCTGATAAAGCGTGCGGCGATCCTGTCTGCCAGACGTGCCAGGGGTGGCTTGTCAGCCTGGGCACGCTCGATGCTGCGTTGTATTTCGGCCATCACTGTATTGGCGCCCACAGCGCTCACTTCCATTTGTAACGGATGCGTCACATTGATGCTGCCACCGAGCAGGCGATCTCCCGGCTGCTTGTCGCGCGGATTGCTTTCGCCGGAAAGCAGCGATTCATCGAGCGCGGAAAAACCGCTTAGCAACACACCGTCAGCAGGAACTGTTTCACCCGGACGAATCAGAACCCGGTCACCGATCGCCAACGTGGCTGCCGGCACGACAGCGAGCGCGACGCCATTACTGTCCAGGGGCGTGGCAATCAACGGCAGCGATTGCGCCATTTGCTCGATCGAGGCAGCGCAGCGCTGGCGTGCCATGGCCTCGAAGTATCTGCTCGCCGAGAGGAAGAACACGAACATGACGACCGAATCGAAATAGATTTCACCTGCCGCGTTCCAGGTCGCCAGGCAACTGCTGCCGAACGCGACCAGAATTGCCACACTGACAGGCAAATCCATACTCACCCGTCGCTGCTTCAAATCTCGCCAGGCCGCATTGAAGAAAGGAATTGCCGCGTAACCCACGACCGGCAGGGTCAGTCCCAGGCTGAGCCAGCGGAAATACTGCTCGAAGGATTGCTCCATTCCTGACCAGGCGCCAGCGTAAAGGCTGATCGCCAGCATCATTACCTGCATACCGAACAGGCCGGCAACGGCGAGCCGTCGTTGTTGCCGGCGTCGCTCGGCACGATGCGATTCCTGTTGTTGCTGTGCGTTATAGGGCAGCGCTCGATAACCAATCCTGCGGATTGCCTGCAAAATCTCGCTGAGCTTGATGTGCTCATTATTCCACCGAACCAGCGCGCGCTGGGTGGCGTAGTTCACCCGCACCTGCAAAACCCCGGGCAGTGCCGCGATGGTTTGCTCATTGAGCCAGATGCAGGCCGCACAGGTGATGCCTTCGAGAATCAGGCTGACTTCACTCGCCCCACTTTCCAGCCCGTGTACATACTGCTTTCGAATTTCCTCGGCATCGTATATTTCACTTTCGCGCAGAAACTCGGGCACCAGTTCCTGCCCGGTTGGCGCGACTTCGGTGCGCACTCGATAAAAACTCTCGTGCCCGGCGGCAATAATCGCCTGTGCAACAGCCAGACAACCGTAACAACAAAGCGCACGATCAGCGCCATCAATGCTGAGGCTGAGATCAAGGCCAGGCGGCAGCGGTAAACCACAGTGGAAACAGGCATCATCCCGGTGTAGCGGATTTTCCAGGGTTTTGGCCGGGGGTGAATCCATTATGATCTCGACTGGAAGCGGAAGCGACAGAGTGTATAATCAGCCGCCATATGCAACATAAATTTTTGCCGCTCTTGACTTATATCAATACACTGAAACCAACGCCGGGAATAATTCAGTTTAATAAAAATAGACCTCATCGATTATGTTTATTCAACACATTATAGGGCTCTTAACTGATCCCACGCGCCAGTGGGAAAAAATCCGCGAGCAATACCAAAGCGGCAGTGGCAATCCCGTAGGACACGTGCTCATTCTCGCCCTGATTCCAGCCGTTTCAGGATACATTGGCACCACTCAGGTGGGCTGGCGCATCGGTGTCGGTGAACCGATCCGCATTACCGGTGATTCCGCGATGTCGATTGCGATTATCTACTACATTGCCCTGCTGGTCGGTATTTTTTCGGTCGGCTGGGTCATTCATCTGCTCGGCAAGGCTTACGAAGTGCAAAAGCCTCTGCCATTGTGTATCGCGCTCGCTGCCTATACCGCAACACCCCTGTTTCTGATCGGGTTGATGCAGGTTTATCCCGTGCTGTGGCTGAATATGTTAATGGGTTTACCTGCCCTCGCCTACACCGTCTACCTGCTGTATTCGGGCTTGCCTATCATGATGGAAATCCCGACGGAACGCGGCTTTCTATACTCTTCCGCCGTGCTCGCGGTCGGCCTGGTCGCGCTGGTGGCCATGCTGGCGATGACGGCCTTGCTGTGGGGCATGGGTTTGCAGCCCGTCTTTACCTATTAGTGGCATTAGTTTTAGCAACATCCTGATCACCTATTGTCGAATCAAATGTTGCCGGATTAAACATTGTCGAATCAAACATTGATCGTGTTCATGGATTTTAAACGGTTTGATGCGGATCAAACATCGAGGAAGCAAGTTAGATGACAAACACTGAAACCTACAACTATAAAGTCGTACGGCAATTTTCGATCATGACGATCGTGTGGGGTCTGGTCGGCATGTCGGTGGGTGTGCTGATCGCCGCACAACTGGCCTGGCCGGTACTCAACTTCGACATTCCCTGGCTGACCTTCGGTCGCCTGCGCCCACTGCACACCAACGCGGTCATCTTTGCCTTCGGCGGCTGTTCGCTGTTTGCCTGCTCCTACTACGTGGTGCAGCATACCTGCCACGTCAAACTGGCCTTTCCGGCGCTTGCCGCATTCACTTTCTGGGGTTGGCAGGCCGTTATCGTTCTGGCGGCGATCACCTTGCCGATGGGGTTTACCAGCAGCAAGGAATACGCCGAACTGGAATGGCCGATCGACATTCTGATCACCCTGGTCTGGGTCAGTTACGCAGTGGTTTTCTTCGGCACGATTATGCGCCGCCGCGTATCGCACATCTACGTTGCCAACTGGTTTTTTGGTGCCTTCATCATCACCGTCGCGGTGCTGCATGTGTTCAACAGTGCAGCGATTCCCGTCTCCATGTGGAAGTCTTACTCGGCCTATGCCGGCGTACAGGACGCGATGGTGCAATGGTGGTATGGCCATAACGCGGTCGGTTTCTTTCTGACAGCGGGCTTTCTCGGCATCATGTATTACTTCGTGCCTAAACAAGCTGGACGCCCGGTTTATTCCTATCGCCTGTCGGTGGTGCACTTCTGGGCATTGATATTCACCTATATCTGGGCTGGTCCGCATCACCTGCATTACACCGCCCTGCCCGACTGGGCCCAATCGCTCGGCATGATAATGTCACTGATTCTGCTGGCACCGTCCTGGGGCGGCATGATCAACGGCATTATGACCCTGTCCGGCGCCTGGCATAAGCTGCGCACCGACCCGGTGCTGCGCCTGTTGGTCGTATCCATTTCGTTTTACGGCATGTCGACATTCGAGGGTCCGATGATGGCGATCAAAACGGTCAACGCTTTGTCGCACTATACCGACTGGACCATCGGCCACGTGCATTCGGGTGCGCTGGGATGGGTCGCGCTGGTGACCATGGGCGCTATGTACTACCTGATTCCACGCATGTACGGACGTGAGCTCTACAGCCTCAAACTGGTCGAGATGCACTTCTGGTCGGCGACCATCGGCATCGTCCTTTACATCGCCTCGATGTGGGTAGCCGGTATCATGCAGGGCCTGATGTGGCGTGCAATCAACGAGGATGGCACGCTCACTTACAGCTTTGTCGAATCGGTACAGGCGATGCACCCCTATTACATCGTCCGCACCTTCGGCGGCGCCTTCTTCCTGTTTGGCGCCATTGTCATGGCTTACAACCTGTGGCGCACCATCGCCAACGCCACACCGGTCGAGGTTGAAATTCCCGCACCGGCTAGCGCCCACTGAGCAGAGGACGAAATATCACTATGGCTTCAGTACACGACAAAGTTGAAAAGAACATCGGCCTGATGATCGTCCTCGTCATTGGCGTCATCTCAATTGGCGGTCTGGTTCAGATCGTTCCGCTGTTTTTCCAGGATTCGCTGACCGAGCCGGTCGCCGGATTGAAACCCTATTCCGCACTGCGTCTCGAAGGACGTGACATTTACGTGCGCGAGGGCTGTTACCTCTGCCACTCGCAAATGATCCGCCCGTTCCGTGCCGAGACTGAGCGTTATGGTCATTACTCGGTGGCCGGAGAATTCGTCTACGATCGCCCGTTCCTGTGGGGTTCGAAGCGTACCGGTCCGGACCTGCATCGAGTCGGTGGCCGCTACAGCGACGAATGGCATCGCGTACACATGACCAATCCGCGAGACGTGGTGCCCGAATCAATCATGCCGGGTTACCCCTGGCTCGCCGAAAACAACCTTGACGATAGCGACATAAAAACCAAGATGGAAGTCTTGCGCACGCTGGGTGCACCTTACAGTGACGCAGAGATAGAGAACGCGCCGAAGATGCTCGAAGGCAAGACGGAGCTTGATGCCCTGATCGCCTACCTGCAAGGCCTTGGTATCGAGCTGCAGACGAGGAAATAACAATGACTTTTACCCTTCTGCAATCGCTTTGGTCCATCGTGGTGCTGGTCACCTTCCTCGGTATCGTGTTCTGGGCCTATAGCAGCAAACGCAAACAGGCGTTTGACGAAGCCGCGAACCTGCCCTTTGACGACGAACCGTCAAAAGACAGTGACCAACCTTTCCCGCAAAACAAAGATTCATCGGAGTAGATAGATGGCCGATTTTAATAGCGATTTCTGGCACTGGTATATCGCCATTCTGACCATCATCAGCATACTGGCCTGTGTATGGCTATTGCGCTGGATGTCCACTGGACACAGTAAGAGCGACACGGTTGAGGATACCGGTCACGTGTGGGACGGAGACCTGACCGAATTGAACAATCCCCTGCCGCGGTGGTGGCTCGGTCTGTTCTATATCACCATCGTCTTCAGTGCTTTCTACCTGCTGCTCTACCCGGGTCTGGGCAAGTTCGGCGGCATCCTCGACTGGACATCACAGGGCGCCTATGAAGAGGAAGTCGCGGCCATGGATGCCAAAGTCGGCCCCTTGTTTGCGCGCTACCAGCAAACCTCGATTCTTGATCTGACCAAGGATGAGACCGCGCTCAAGGTTGGTGAACGCCTGTACGCCAATTACTGCACCACCTGCCACGGCTCGGATGCGCGCGGTGCGCGTGGTTATCCCAACCTGCGCGATGGCAACTGGTTGTGGGGCGGCTCCCCCGCGGAGATCAAGACCACTATCATGCAGGGCCGTCAGGCTGCGATGCCAGCATGGGAAGCAGTGCTCGGCGGTGAACGCGGTGTCGACGAGGTTGCCCAGTACGTTCTGAGCCTGTCAGGGCGGGCCACCATTTCAGAGCTCGCAGCGCAGGGAAAGACAAAATATGAAATGTTTTGCGTTGCCTGTCACGGAGCTGATGGCACCGGCAACACCGCACTCGGCGCGCCGAACCTGACCGACAACACCTGGTTGTACGGTGGCTCCCTGACCCGCATCTCGCAATCTATCGCCGTGGGGCGCAACGGCAAGATGCCCGCTCAGGGAGAATTCCTCGGAGAGGCCAAGGTACATTTGTTATCGGCCTATATCTACAGCCTGTCGCAGCAACAGTAATGCCGTCACTTATCCCGGACGGAATACCGAGATCGCAACAGGCGATCTCGGTATTGTGGCCATCGTTCATCGTCGCGATCATCGCCAGTGGTGTCTTTTTTTCAGCCTTCGATCCGCGTGACCTGATCCCGTTTAACCTGGATATCGACATCAGCCCTGTGGCAGCCTACAGCATCGGCTTTCTGCTCTTCTGGTTGCTGGCATCTCTGTCGAGCTTCGGTACGCTGTACTTCACTATTTCTAACTGTCGCTTTCTTAACAAACAGCGAGACTAGCCGCAAGGCAGTAACACTGAATGGCAACCTCTGAAGCAACCCCAGCCGAACCCGTCCTCTACGAGGCGCACAAAAAAATCTATCCTCGTGACGTCAGCGGCTATTTCACTCGCTTACGCGTTATCTCGCTGGTAACCCTGCTCGGCATCTACTACATCACACCCCTGTTGCAGTGGGATGGTCGCCAGGCAATTCTGTTTGACTTGCCGGCGCGCAAATTTTACCTGTTCGGCCTGACCCTGTGGCCGCAGGACTTTATCTACCTGGCCGCATTGTTGATCCTCGCCGGTCTGGCACTGTTTTTCTTCACCGCAATACTCGGTCGTGTGTGGTGCGGCTATGCCTGCCCGCAAACTGTGTGGACCGAAGCCTATTTGTGGATGGAACGCAAGATCGAAGGCAACCACAACCAGCGCAAGAAACTGGATAAAGCCCCCACCAGCGCCGCCAAGATACGCACCAAGGCGTTGAAGCATACGGTCTGGATCGCCTTCTCTTTGTGGACCGGCTTTACCTTTGTCGCCTACTTCACGCCAATCGACGTACTGGCCGAAGAACTGCTGAACCTGAACCTCGGTCCCTGGGAAACCTTCTGGATCCTGTTTTACAGTTTTGCTACCTATGGCAATGCCGGCTTCATGCGCGAGCAGGTATGCAAGTACATGTGCCCATACGCGCGCTTCCAGAGCGCCATGTTCGATTCCGATACTCTGATCGTTGCCTATCATCCAGAACGCGGTGAACAACGGGGTTCGCGACGTCGCGGGGTTGAGCCGGCAACGGTTGGCCTCGGAGACTGCATCGACTGCAATGTCTGTGTACAGGTTTGCCCGACCGGTATCGATATCCGTGATGGCCTGCAATACGAATGCATCGCCTGTTCGGCCTGCATCGACGCCTGCGACAACATCATGGACAAGATGTCCTATCCGCGCGGCCTGATTCGCTATACCACCGAGAATTCGGCAATCGGTAAAGGTCAGAAAATCCTGCGCCCGCGCATCATGGTTTACGCGGCAATCCTGCTGTTGCTGAGCGGATCCCTGATCACTCACGTGGCGCAGCGCGTAGCGCTCGATCTGGACGTAATCCGTGACCGTAACACGCTTTATCGTGAAACTCCGGAAGGTCTCATCGAAAATGTCTACACCCTGAAAATTCTCAACATGGATTCAAAACCGCATCGTTACAGCTTGTCGGCCGAGGGCATTGATGGCCTCAAGCTGGTGAGTGATCAAGCAGAAATAGAAGTCGAGGCCGGGAGCGTTTTTGAAATGGTGGTGCGTTTGCAGGCCGACGAATACAATCTCGAGGCGCGCAGCGTGGAAGTCAACTTCCATCTGCAGGCGCAGGACAGCAATCATCTGAACGCGAGCAGGGAAGCACGCTTCGTTGGACCGGGGAGTTCCTGATGAGAGTCAAGGCCTGATGCGGCTAACCGATAGCACGACTGATAGTGCAGCCGATAGCACAGGCAACGGTCAAGTTCGGCCCTGGAAACAGGAACCTCTGGTGTGGCTGTTGATCGCGATTCCATCCACAGCCATCATCATGGGCGTAGTGATGATCACGCTGGCCATACAATCCTGGTCCGGGCTGGTAGTCGACGACTATTACCGCAAAGGCAAACAGATCAACCTGGTGCTGGCGCGTGACCAGTTCGCCTACGAGCTCGGCCTTGTTGCCGGCCTGAGCCTTGATGATGCCGGCCGTGTCAAGATTCGCTTCGATCCCGAGGTCAGCGTCATTCCGGGCGAACGCATCGAACTGCGCCTGGTGCACGCTACCCGTCCGGGCCTCGATCAGGACCTGATGTTCGATAATCACCAACTTCACCAGCTCGAAGCCGGGCTGCAATTACCCGGACCCGGACGCTGGAATGTCTTCCTGCAAACCGAGGACTGGCGTCTGACCGGATCATTGCAATATCCACAGGACCGACAGACGCGCTTAACACCCAACTATATTGCCCCTGAAACGAAAGCCGAGTAACCCATGCCGGCTGAACTGACATTTGCAGCCGCGATCATCGTCGGCCTGCTTGGCTCGACCCATTGCCTCGGGATGTGCGGCGGTATTGTCGCTGCCCTCAATATGGGGATCGCCGATGATCTCAGTAAGCGCCCGATTTCATTGCTGGGCTATCAACTTGCCTACAACGCCGGTCGAATCTGCAGTTACGTCGTGGTCGGCTTGCTGGCAGGCACACTCGGCGCCAGTCTCGCGGAGCTCGGCGTCAGCCCGGTGGCGGGCAAGTTATTCGCTGCGGCTTTCATGATAGCACTCGGCCTTTATCTCGCTAACTGGTGGCGTGGCCTGGCCGTGCTGGAAAAACTTGGTTCGCATTTGTGGCGGCATATCCAGCCGTTGGCACAGCGTTTGTTTCCGATTCAAAGCCCGTTTCAGGCGTTTTTGCTGGGTGGCCTGTGGGGCTGGTTGCCCTGTGGCCTGGTGTATGCCGTTGTTGCCTGGTCACTGACCACCTCAAACAGCCTTGACGGCGCGCTATTGATGCTCGGTTTCGGACTCGGGACCCTCCCCGCCATGTTACTCGTCGGCAACGCATTCAGCTATCTGAAGGAATGGGTACAAGCCCCCGTGGTACGGACCTCGGCCGGCGTTTTGATCATGGCTTTCGGCATTTACAGCGCGGTCAGCAGCTTAAACCGATCGGATCATCAACATCACAATCACACCGGTTTGAACTCAACTTCCTGCTGCCTGCAACTCGGTGAGGCTGAACTGATCCGGGTACCGGCAATCTTGCGCAAGGTAGCATGATCCAGAATTTCAACCTCGCGTCGATTAACCTTGAGGACACCACATTCCTGAAAACGGGTCAGAGTCCGACTCACGGTTTCGACTGCGAGTCCCAGGTAGCAACCAATGTCCTGACGCGACATCGTCAACACGAAGGCCTCGGCAGAGTACCCCCGCGAGCGGTAGCGACAGGCAAGATCATCGAGAAAACTGGCGATGCGGCCATCGGCATCTTTGCGCGCCAGCATCAGCACCAGGTTGTGATCGCGCTGCATTTGTTCAGCGGTGATTTTCAACAGATTGGTGCCCTGAGCCTTACCACCCAGGTAAGCATGCGGAAAACGACACAGCGAAGTGGTTTCCAGCGTAATGGCTGAAGACATACGTTGCTGTCCCTCGGTGGTATCCATACCGAACACATCCCCAGGTAGATAAAATCCCAGTACCTGCTCCTCGCCATCCTCGGTTACCAGGTAGCTTTTGACAGAGCCACTGCGCAGTACATAGAAACAGTCCGCCTCTTCGCCCTCGCGATACACGTGCTCCGACTTGCGATTGATCTTCTTGGCATTGCTGAGTTGTTGCTGTGCTTCAGGGCTGTCCAGTAACTGCAGACCGAGGCATCCGCCGCGCGGTTCGCAGATATGGCATTCATGAACAAAGTGAGATGACTGGACCTGGGTAAGCATGGCGACTCCGTATTATTAGCTCTGATCTGATGCGTTTATCATGACGCCTCATCAAATTCCTGACCATCGGGGTTTTCCTGATGGGCATATAGGGGCATACCAGATACCATACGGCTAACCCTAACTGTGAAGCCGACGCACACCAAGCGAGCACAAGTGATTCAACGCCAACCTTTCAATCAGCTGTTTCTGATCATGGCCTGCGCCGCACTGCTGGTCAGCGCCATCTCGATCGTCAGCCTGTACAACACGGCCATCGAACAACACCGCCTGCGCCTGGTAGAAACGGTCAAGGGTCAGGCGCGTTTAATCGAAGCTATTGCGAAGTTCGACAATCTCGAAACTAGCGACAATAGCCCGGCCCTAGCAAGGCAATCGACGCTGCAAAAGGTAGCCGCTGCCTATCAGGAATTCGAAGGCTTCGGTACTAGCGGTGAATTTGTCATCGCGCGGCAAAATAATAACGAAATCCAGTTTGTGCTCAGTCTTCGACATTCACAGGCACCCAAACTACGAACGATTCCATTCAATGGCCTCTGGGCGGAGCCGATGCGGCGAGCCTTGTCCGGGAAATCAGGGGTGATGACCGGGCTGGATTATCGTGGTGTCGAGGTACTCGCCGCGCACGAACCGGTTTCGATTCTCGATCTCGGCCTTGTTGGCAAGATGGACATCAGCGAGATTCGCAGACCCTTCGTGATAACGGGACTGGTTGCCTTCGGCACGACGATTCTGGTTATCTTTATTGCCAGCCGGTTGTTTTTCCGCGTATCACGACCTATCGAAAACATCATCGACAAACAGGCCGAAACGTTTCGCACACTTGCTGAGACGGCTCAAGAAGGAATCATCCTGGCCAGCACCAGCGGCACTATCGAATTCGTCAATCCAGCCGCCGAGCAGATTTTTGGTTACAAACCGGAAGAACTGATCGGCGCATCGCTCAAGTGCCTGATGCCGAAAGAAACAAGTCTGGCGCACGACGGCTATATGCAGCGCTACCTGCAAACCGGCGTCCCCAGAATTATCGGCAGCGGTCGGCAACTTGTCGCCAAACGCAAGGATGGTACGCGTTTTCCAATCTACCTGTCGATCGGTGATATCAGGACCAGCAATGCGCGCCTGTTCGCAGGCGTCATCATGGACATCAGCGAACAACAGCAAATGCAGCGGGAAATTCTCGAAATCCCGGTGAGTGAACAACGCCGTATCGGCCAGGAATTGCACGACGGCCTGGGACAGCAACTCACCGGCCTCGGATTGCTCGCCACCAGCCTGCTCAACAAAGCCAGCAAACCGGAACACGAACTTGCCACTAAACTGGCGCATGGATTGCGCGAGGCCGTTTCGCAGGTACGCGCCCTGTCGCGCGGTCTGATGCCGGTGGATATCGATGCCGAGGGCTTTACCACTGCGCTGGAAAACCTGGTTAAAGAGATTCGTTCGCAAAGCAATATGCGGATTATTCTGACGCTGAATGAACGCATTCGAATCCTTGACAACAGCAGCGCGCTGCACCTCTACCGTATCGCTCAGGAATCCCTCAACAATGCCATAAAACATGCCAATGCGAGTCGCATTGAGGTCTCGGTGGGACTAGTCGGAAATCGTGGCTGCCTGAAAATACGCGATAACGGCAGGGGCTTCAATGGTGATCCACAAAAATCAGCGGGCCTCGGACTGCGCATCATGCAACATCGCTGCGGCCTGATCGATGCGGAGTTCGAATTCCGCTCCTCCGCAGATCATGGCACTGAAGTAAGATGTTACTTCATGGTCGAAACCTGAGCGGGTAACCACAAACTATGCCAAGAATCCTGATAGTCGACGATCACCCACTGGTGCGCACCGGTTTTGCGCAACTCATCGGTGACTGCCCCGACCTCGAAGTCTGCGGCGAAGCGGCAGACATGGCCGAAGCCCTCAGGCTGATAGACAGTGATTCTCCGGATCTGGCGATTATCGACCTTTCGCTGGCCGGTGGCAGTGGCCTCGATCTGATCGAGCGCATCAAATCACGTAACCCGGATATATTGATGCTGGTAGCATCAATGCACGACGAGACCCTCTACGCCGAGCGCGTACTTGCAGCCGGAGCGCGCGGTTATATCAACAAGCAGGAAGCCCAGGAAAATATCATTCGCGCCATACGCCAGGTACTGGCTGGCAAGGTATACCTGAGCGAAGCCATGACCGAGCGTATGCTGAACGGCCTGGTCGATGTGCGCGACGAGAAACGCGATATCGAGCGCCTGTCCAACCGCGAGCTTCAGGTATTCGAGCTGATCGGACAGGGTGTACCCGTCAGCCAGATTGCCAGCCAGTTAAACCTCAGTATCAAAACCATCGAAACCCATCAGGCTCACATCAAGAAGAAGCTCGGACTCGGATCCGCACACGAGCTGAACCAGCGCGCCATTCGCTGGGTGATGGAGCAGGAGTCCAGATAAACCTTTCTCCTCGCGGCGATTTAACCGCGAACTGCGCCCCGCCGACCATCCCGCTAACCAGCCCGTCAGTCACTTCACCATCAGATCATCAGGGCTCGCTTGCGAGATGAAATTCGGTCTGGCAGACTTGGCCTAAACACGTACAATCGTCGCCATACCGTTCAGGGAGCCTCTGATTAATTCTGAGTCATTCAGCTGCGTAGGAAAAATGCGCCAAATCAAGACGCCAATCGCTGGTAATAGCCAGTCTAAGGCTGGCCCCATGAGCGGAGCGAGTGTTTTGGGTCTTGCCAAGATTGGCAACGCAGAGTTGGCGCATTTTAACAAGCAGATGTTGATTCATGAATTGATCAGAGGTTCCCTGGGTATTGATACAAATCAACACGATGATTGCTGACAAAAGGCATCATTGGCCTACCCCTGCAATGGAGAGTAACGATGAAATACAAGAATATTCTGCTGCACCTGGACAACAGCAGCGGCTGTCGCAACCGGCTCGAGGTCGCTTTCGCGCTGGCGCAGAAATTTGACGCCTCGCTGACCGGAATGCTGGTCGTGCCAACCTATGTCGTGCCTTCTTATATCGAGGCGCAGATCAGCGTTGATGTCATGACTGATGTCACTGAAAAAGCGCTGGCAAGGGCTCGTGAAACAGTCTCCGGCTACCAGCAACTGGCTGACAAGGCCGGCGTGACATTGCAGGCCGAGGTGGTCGAAGGTGAGATCATTCCTATTTTGCGCGAACATTCGAAGTATGCCGACCTGTTGATACTGGGTCAGGATCATCCCGAGGACCCGGACAACAACAGTTACGGGCTGGCCGATGTACTGCTGTTTGACGGCGCCTGCGCCTGTCTGGTGGTACCGCATAGCGGCAAGCTTGAGACTCCCGGAAGCCGGGTATTGCTGACCTGGAATGCCAGTCGCGAATCAGCACATGCCCTGCGCGAAGCCATGCCGCTGCTAACGCGCGCCGATGACGTCGTGGTGTTGTCTTCGGAACCGGACGATGGCAACTACGAAGTGGCAAATGGTCATCCGCACGCTCAGGCATTGATGAACCTGCTCAACTCTCACGGGATCAACGCTGTGTCGAGCGGTTTCGGCGACGCCGATCTCGGTGCCAGTGAAGGCATCATCGGCCAGGCAGCGGACATGAACGCCGATCTGATTGTCATGGGCGCCTACGGCCACGCGCGCCTGCGCGAAATAATCCTGGGTGGTGTCACACGTGATTTGCTTAAACGCGCGCCTACCTGCCTGTTGCTAGCTCACTAGTTGCCGGCACAAGTTACAAGCCAGCTAACCGACAGCCTGCTGCTCGAAGAAGGACGCACCGCTCGGAATTTCGGGTGTTTCCATGCTGAACGCAACCGAGCGAATGACCCCCGGTTCACGGCCACGCACAATACGCCCGGCGTGTATGCTGGGTAGAGCGCAGGGTGCCAGCGGCACGGCATCGGCCGCCGTCAGCGTGGCGATGTAAAGCGAACGCGGGCGTTGCGTCAGGTTCTCTGACGAAGCGTGTAGCGCTCTCGTATGCATCAGACAAAGACTGCCGGCCGGGCCGAGACATTCAACCGCGCTGCTCTCGCACTGCCTTGCAACTTCGTCGGCAACCGCACCGGTAAAACGACCCTCCTGCCACAATGAATACAGTTCTCCTCTGTGAGATCCCGGCACTACTCGTGCCGGGCCGATGTCGCTGTCGATATCGTCGAGGAAAAGCATGGCCGTGATGCAATCGTCATTGCTATGCGGATCAAAGGTGAAATCCTGGTGCCACTTCACCGTCGTGCCGCTGCCCGGTAGCTTGCTGTTGAGTTTACCGTGATGGAAGCGCAGGTTTTCACCAAGCAGATCGGCCACGGCTTCCAGCATCGGTCCGCCTTCGATCAGGCTGCGAAATTCATCTGAGATCTCTTCTGGCGAAGCAACCCTGCGTAGCGCCGGTGCTTCCGCGGTATGTCCGGGTTCGACGTCGAAGCGCGGCCGCCCATCCAGCATTTCACCAAACGGGCCGCCGTGCTCACGGGATTCCTCAATCCAGCGCTGATGTTGCGCGCGCAACGGCTCGAGACCCTGTTTGCTGTAGGCCGACTCGAGTACGATAACGCCGCGCTCCCAGAACTCGGCTTGCTGTGCTTCGGTTAACATGTGTTCCCTCGCGATGCCCGATTGACTCGTTCAATAACTGCGTTTCCGGCTTGCGCCATGATAGAGAATATCGGCCCAGTTCTGATTGACTCGCTGACGTTCGACAATAGCTTGCGGAGCCATATCAGCAGATGGCCTCGCCAGCTCGATAAAATCCGCTTCACGGCATTCTCCACGCATCGGTAACCAGTAGTTTTCTCCCAGCACCTGGCGCCCACCCTGCGGAACATAGGCTTGAATGGCATAGCCAGCTCGCCGCTTGCTGCTCCGGTTCTGGCGTGAGCCATGAATGGTCCTGGCATGATGTAACGACATCTGTCCGGGCTTGAGGATCAGGTCGACCGCCAGCGACTCATCGACACCCTCTATCTGCTGACCGCGGGTTAGAATATTGTCTTCGTGAAAGGTTTCTTCGTGCCTGTGGATCGGGTTCTTGTGGCTACCGGGAATCATGCTCATACAGCCCATTTCGAGGTTACTCGCTGACAGCGCCAACCAGGGTGTTACGAAATTCTGCGGCTCGATGCCCATGTAGGTCGCATCCTGGTGCCAGCTGACATAATGTTTGCTTTGCGGCTCCTTGATGAACAATACACTGCCCCACAGCGAAAAACGGACACCGATCAGATCTTCGACCGCGTCCAGTATCAATGGATGATGTACCAGCTCATCGAGAAAGCTGAACGCGAGGTGAGGGTTATTGCGATTCTCGGCATTGAGGTCGTCCGGATACTCGGTCTCAGCCGCCTGCAGGCGCTGCAGGTAAGCTTCGGCCTCATCCTCGGACATGATATCGACAGGGGCGACAAAGCCCTGCTCATGGTATTGCGCGACCTGTTGCTTGCTAAGAAACCTGGGCATTGTCTGTCTCGACTGCATCGATTGGGAATGACTGGATATTAGCGTAAACTCGACCCCAACTCATAGCAATAAAATACAGCTTTCCGCCATGCAAAAACTCGATAAAAAGACCCTTATTGGAATTCGCGACCAACTCGCCAGTTACGCCTGGGAAGACGCCGAAATCGCCGAACTGGTCGACCCCAAACTCGGCATCATTACCGGCTTTCAGGAATTGCTCGAGCAGCTTGAGTGTTTGCGTAAAATCGACCTCGGCTCGACGCCACCGGCCGGCGATATTCCTGCAAAATGAACCCGCCACTGGCCTTCGCATCAATCAGCGAACTCTCCCGTCGCTTACGAGCAGGAGACGTCAGCGCGACACAGTTAATCGATGTGTATGCCGAACGTATCGAGCGTTATGCCGATATCAGCAAGGCGTTTATTTCGCTTGACCTCGAGGCCGCCAGGCGCAAAGCCGACATGGTCGATAACAGTCCGGGTTACAACCCAGATAACAACACAGGCAATCAGCTCTCGCTCAAGGGCATCCCCTATGCCTGCAAAGACCTGTTCGACGTGGCCGGTATGGTAACCACGGGCGGATCACGCGTACTGCAGGACACGATTGCAAAGCATGACGCCGACACCATCCAGGCCATGAATCAGGCGGGTGCCATTTGCCTCGGCAAGAATAACCTGCACGAGTTCGCCTATGGTGCCACCGGCGAAAACGCTCTCTACGGTACCGCGCCCAATCCCTACGATCACTCCCGTCTGGCCGGTGGTTCGAGTAGCGGCTCGGCCGCAGCGCTCGGATTCGGCCTGTGTGCGGCAACGCTTGGCACCGACACCGGCGGTTCGGTGCGGGCGCCGGCCGCGCTCTGTGGTCTGGTTGGCTTCAAGCCCACTTTCGGACGTATCAGTACCGCAGGGGTGCTGCCCTATTCGTGGACGCTGGATCACGTTGGCACCCTGACCCGCAGTGCCGCGGATGCCGCGATCCTGTTCAAGGCGCTGCTGCCCGCGGCGCGTGACGTCACCAACGTCGATCTACAAGGCCAGGTAATCGGCATACCGCGGGAGTTTTTCTTCGCGCGCTGCGATAGCGAAATCCTCGACAGCATCGATGCTTTTATGGTTTTTTTACGCAGCGCTGGCGCCGAACTGAAGCCCATCAGCATGCCATCGATGGAACATACGCGCACCGTATCGCTCACCGTACAAATGCCCGAGGCACTGTCGTTTCACAATCGCTATCTCGAACAGCGCGGGCATTTGTACAGCCAGGATTTCCGCGCAGGTCTCGCACTCGGCCAATGCCTGCTCGCCGAGCAGTACATTCGCGCCAAACGCTTTATCGAAAGTTATAGACGCGAGATGGACGCCATATTTGCCGACGTCGATACCATCCTGACACCGGCGACACCGGTCATTGCGCCACCCATCGGTGCGGTCGAGGTCAGCGTGGACGGCCATTCCGAACCCGCCGGCAACGCCATCACTCGCTATACCTCCTTCTTCAACATGACCGGCCATCCGGCCATTACCCTGCCCTGCGGCATGCACAGTGCCGGGTTGCCGATCTCGGCTCAACTCATCGGCAAACACTACGCTGACGAACAGCTACTTGCGCTGGCAAGCCGGATCGAAGCCGCCTACGATTTCACCTTGCCTTTACCTGAATTGAACTGAACTGGGCTTTTATCTTTTCACCACACAGGGCCGGACGATCAACCTGGTGCGGGCGTGAAGACCGTCAGATCCCCTGCGTCAGCAGATGATTGATCAGCTGCTGCATATCCGTATCACCCAGCCCCTCGCGCTCGGTGAGCGAGCTACTCAAATTGGCGGCACTCGGCATCACTGTGGATTTTTGACGGAACAGGGTTAATGCCGCGCCCTTCCCGGCGATGCAATCACGCATCACCATCGGACTCAACATCGCCGCAGATTCCAGCACCGGACACAGCGCGATGTTGTGCACAGCGGTCAACCACTTCGGACCGATAAACTGTGGTGGCATACTGCCCTGATTCAGACGCAACAAACGTTCCGCAGTTGACCGATAGAAATCAAGAAAGGAATTGCCCTGGCGAAACATCAGGAAGGCATTGTGCACCTTGACGAAAGCGCGCAATCCCTGCCGTTCATCCGGCTGGATCCAGACCTCCCGGCCGAGGGCATATTCGGAGTCCGGCAATACAAAGTCGTCGGGATTGAAAATCAGGAAATCAGCATCGCACCAGACCACGCAGTCGTAACCTTCGGAGAGGCCCTGCTTTAGACTGACAAGCCGGGCCAGATCACTGGCAATAACTCGTTGCAAGCGGGTTTTGTCGAGCAGCTCCGC
>JAIBDO010000063.1 GCA_024686195.1 Gammaproteobacteria bacterium
CCTGCGCCAGGCAATCGAATCAAACCGCCTACACTCGATGATATTCTGGGGCCCGCCGGGAACCGGAAAAACCACCATCGCCCGTCTGCTCGCGGAATACTCCGATGCTCGCTTCATCACCCTGTCCGCGGTGCTGTCGGGAGTCAAGGATATCCGTGCGGCAATAGAGCAGGCACGCCAGTTCCAGGGGTTAACGGTATTGTTTGTTGACGAGGTACATCGCTTCAACAAGGCACAGCAGGATGCATTTCTGCCACACATCGAAGATGGCACCATCCTGTTTGTCGGTGCGACCACCGAAAATCCTTCTTTCGAACTGAACAATGCGTTGTTATCGCGTACGCGAACCTACGTGTTGAAGTCGATCCAGGCTGAGGATATCGAGCAGGTGATTACGCGTGCCCTGCAAGATAGCGAGCATGGGCTCGGTGGGCTTGAGTTAACGATCGATGACGACGCGCGCAGGATGCTGGCGCTGGCGGCCGATGGTGATGCGCGCCGCGCGCTCACATACCTCGAGATCATCAGCGATCTGGTGGAAGACGGACACATCGATGTCGCCCTGGTCGGCGAGATTGCGCAACAGGGTCCACGTCGATTCGACAAGGCCGGTGATGTATTTTACGAGCAGATCTCGGCGTTGCATAAAGCGGTGCGTGGTTCGGACCCCGACGCGGCACTTTACTGGTTTTGCCGCATGATCGATGGCGGTTGCGATCCGATCTACATCGCACGGCGCGTGGTGCGCATGGCGGTCGAGGATATCGGCATTGCCGACCCGCGCGCGCTGGAGCTTTGCCTGCAGGGCTGGCAGACCTTTGAGCGCCTGGGAAGCCCCGAGGGTGAACTGGCGATTGCGCAGGGCGTCGTTTACCTGGCCTGTGCCGCCAAGAGCAATGCTGTGTATAGCGCATACAAACAGGCCATGGAGGATGCGCGTACCTCGGGCAGCCTGGAGGTACCTCTGCATTTGCGCAATGCACCCACCAAATTCATGGCCGAGCAGGGTTATGGAGATGGATATCGTTATGCGCACGATGAAAGCGATGCCTTCGCCGCTGGAGTGGATTATTTCCCCGAGTCCCTGTCTGGAACCGAGTACTATCATCCGGTCGAGCGCGGTCTGGAGATAAAGATAGCGGAAAAACTGAATCGCCTGCGGCAACTGAACCGCGAAGCAAAGAAATGAAATACGCGACAATGGAAAAGCTGAAATGGATCTAGTCAGATGAGAGATGCGCGATGAGAGGCAGGCGATGAACCTGCCGTTTGCCGGGGCGGCCGAGGAAAACAAGGTTGTCATACTGCAGGCGATTCGTCCTTACCTGCGGGGCGACGTCCTCGAGATCGGTAGCGGCACCGGCCAGCACGCCGTGTATTTCGCCGCAGCGATACCGCAACTGCACTGGCAAACTTCCGATCTTGAGCCGAATCTCGTTGGTGTGCGGGCCTGGATCGAAGATTCGAGCCTGCAGAATCTGCCGGCACCCCTGCTGCTCGATGTAACGGGCAGCTGGCCGCAGCTGGACTTCGACACGGTGTATACGGCCAATAGCTTCCACATCATGGACAGCGCTGCGGTGTCCAGCTGCATGGCCGGCAGCGCTGCCTGTCTGCGTGCGGGCGGTAACCTGATCGTCTACGGTCCTTTCAATTACGGCGGTCGCTTTACTTCGCCGTCCAATGAGCGTTTTGATGGAATGTTGAAGATGAACGACCCGGGCAGCGGCATAAAAGATTTCGAGTGGCTGGATGAGCTCGCTGGGTCGGCGGGAATGAATCTGCAATGTGATATCGAAATGCCCGCCAACAATCGCTGTTTGGTGTGGAAAAAGCGAACTATATAGCGCATAGTTTGACTAATCCATTTACCCTGAATCAACGTACATACCACATGACGAAACTATTCCCGAATATTTTAATGGCGGCGCTGATGTGCTTGCTGGCCACGCATCAAGCCGTGGCCAGTGATGAAGCCGTCGACGAAATGACCCGACTGCTTAAATTACGGCTGGGTACCGATCAGGTTGAAACGCCGAAACCGACCGGTGTGGATGGTGTTTACCAGACCCGCTTCGGAAACAAGTTTGCCTACCTGATCGAGGGCGGGCGTTACGTATTTATCGGCGATATGGTCGATCTCGAAACGGCACGCAACATGACCGAAATCAGCCGGCGGGAAATGGTGGTGGATGCGTTTGCCAGTTTCGGTGCGGAGAAGCAGATCGTTTATCCCGCGGTCGATGAAGAGCTGGCGGTATTGAACGTGTTTACCGATACCAGTTGCGGATACTGCCAGAAGCTGCACCAGGAAGTTGAATACCTCCAGGAAGCCGGAATCTCGGTGCATTACTATGCCTTTCCACGCGGTGGTGAGCGTGGTCCCGGTTACAGCGATTTGCGCAAAGTCTGGTGCTCCGATGATCAGCAAGAGGCGATGGGCATTGCCAAGGGTGTGAAGTCTGGAAACCTGGCAGCGGGTACGGATTGTGATGCTGCTCAGTATGTTGACGATGGTTACGTATTGGGTAATCAAATAGGTGTGACCGGGACCCCGGCGCTTTATGCCAGTGATGGTACCAAGTTCAACGGTTACGTTCCCTATCAGCAATTGATCCCGCAGTTGATCAAACAATAGAATATTCAATAGAGGTTATTGAAATTGTTTGCATCACCTTCGTTAGAGCGGATTAGGGCGCGTCGGTCCATAACTACTGTGGTAAAATCGCGCCTTGTGAGAAATTGAGTTGCAGCAAAAAATGTCTGATACAGAAACACTCGAAGAACCTGGTCTCGAAGAAGCGCTTGAGGATCAGTCTGCTCAAGACGCAGATGAATCCCAGGAGTACGGTGGCCCCAGGGGCATGGAGCCCACGCGCTACGGCGACTGGGAAAAGAATGGCCGCTGCATCGATTTCTGACCGATACTGCAATCCAAGCAAGTCCAACTGCTAACCCCGGAATAGACGATGTCCAATAGCAATCTTCCTGTTTCACCCCATCTGCAAATCTATCGGTTGCCGCTGACCGCGTTGTTGTCGATAACCCACCGTCTTACCGGAATTTTCCTGGCGCTCGGCAGTGTGCTGCTGATCTGGATACTGGCGGCCGCGGCCCAGGGCGCTGAGGCTTATGCGGCGTTGATTCCGCATTTTCAGGCCTGGTACGGTCAGATCTTTCTGCTCGGGTTCCTGTTTTCGTTGTACCTGCATTTCTGTAACGGCATTCGTCACCTGTTCTGGGATGTGGGTTACGGCTTTGAGTTGGAGACCGTTGATCTGACCGCGAAAATTGCGATAGCGGTAGCACTGGTGCTCACCGTAGCGACCTGGTTAACAGGAGGCGCTGGCTGATATGGGCGATCTGAGAACACCTTTATCCCGGGTCAAGGGACTGGGATCCGCAGGCGACGGTACGTCGCATTTCTGGCATCAACGCCTGACCGCCCTGTTGATGATTCCGTTGGTGCTGTGGTTTGCTTTCAGTGTCGCGGCAATGCCCGCAGAACATGCAACCCTGGTGAACTGGATTCAACAGCCAATGGTAACCGTTGGCCTGGTCCTGCTCGTCATCGCGGTGTTTTATCATGCACAGCTGGGTTTGCAGGTTGTCATCGAGGACTACATCGCATCACACGCACGCCGAACCCTGGTGTTGTTGCTATCGAATTTGCTGTGTTTGCTGCTCGGTACCATCGGAGTAATTTCGGTGTTGAAGATTTCCTTTGGGGCTTGAATTATGTCCAGCGACTATAAATTAATCGATCATACCTACGATGTGGTCATTGTGGGTGCCGGTGGTGCCGGTTTGCGTGCCACTCTCGGCATGGCAGCGGCTGGTTTGTCCACCGCCTGCATCACCAAGGTGTTCCCGACGCGCAGTCATACGGTTGCCGCGCAGGGCGGCATGAGTGCCTCATTGGGCAACATGGGTCCGGATACCTGGCAATGGCATATGTACGACACCATCAAGGGTTCTGACTGGCTTGGCGACCAGGATGCCATCGAATACATGTGCCGCGAAGCGGTGCCTGCGGTGATTGAACTGGAACATTACGGTGTGCCGTTTTCACGAACAGAGGAGGGCAAGATTTATCAACGACCCTTCGGCGGTATGACCACCAACTTCGGTGAAGGCACCGCGCAGCGCACCTGTGCCGCGGCAGATCGTACCGGCCACGCGATCCTGCACACGCTATACCAGCAGTCCCTGAAGCATCGTGCCGAGTTTTTCATCGAGTATTTTGCCATCGACCTGATTATGGAAGACGGCGTCTGCCGCGGTGTTGTGGCCTGGGATCTTGCCACCGGCGAACTCCATCGTTTTCGCGCGCACACCGTAGTGCTCGCCACCGGTGGTTGTGGACGTGCTTATTTTTCGGCAACCTCGGCACACACCTGCACCGGCGACGGCGGTGGCATGGTGGTTCGCGCCGGACTGCCGCTGCAGGATATGGAATTCGTGCAGTTTCATCCGACCGGCATTTATGGCGCAGGCGTGTTGATCACCGAAGGTGTGCGCGGCGAGGGCGGCTATCTGACCAATTCTGAAGGCGAACGCTTTATGGAGCGCTACGCGCCGAACGCCAAGGATCTCGCATCACGTGACGTGGTCAGTCGTTCGATGACCATCGAAATCAACGAAGGGCGCGGCGTCGGACCGAATAAAGACCATATCCATTTGCACCTCGAGCACCTCGGGCCGGAGGTTATCAACGAGCGTTTGCCGGGCATATCGGAATCCGCCGAGATTTTTGCCGGTGTCGACGTGACCAAGGCGCCCATTCCTGTGTTGCCGACCGTGCATTACAACATGGGCGGCATCCCCACCAACTATCACGGCGAAGTCGTTACCCTGAAAGATGGAGACCCGGATTCGGTCGTGCCCGGATTGATGTCGATTGGTGAGGCAGCCTGTGTTTCGGTGCATGGCGCAAACCGTCTCGGCTCCAATTCATTACTCGATATCGTCGTGTTCGGTCGGGCGGCCGCATTGCGTGCGGCACAGACAATCACGCCCGGAATGTCGCACAAGCCACTAGCGGCTGACGCCTGCGATGATATTCTCGAGCGTTTTGATCGACTGCGTAACGCTTCGGGCGGGACGAAGACGGCGAGCATCAGGAACCAGATGCAGCGCGACATGCAGCAACACGCTGCGGTTTTTCGCACCGGTGATTCACTGCAAGAAGGCGTCGAGAAACTGAATGCCGTGTTCGCCAGTTTTGCTGATGTCGGCCTGACCGATCACGGTCTGGTGTGGAACACCGACCTGGTCGAAACACTGGAACTGGAAAACCTGTTAGTGCAGGCGCAGGCCACGATTCAAAGTGCGGCGCACCGCACCGAAAGCCGGGGCGGCCATGCGCGCGAGGATTATCCCGAGCGCGACGATGAAAACTGGATGAAACACACTTTGTCCTGGGTGGATAGCAAGGGGCAGGTCAACTTCGATTACCGTCCAGTGCACATGTACACGCTTAGCGATGAGTGCGAAGTCATTCCGCCGAAGAAACGGGTTTACTGAGGAAGCACAGAAGATGGCAGAATTTACCTTACCCGCGAATTCCATAGTCAAACAGGGGCAGTTGTTTAAAGCCGCTGAGGGCGTTACCAACATCAAACGTTTCATTGTGTATCGCTATGATCCGGCCACAGGAGAGAATCCACATACCGACACTTACGAAGTCGATATGGACAGCTGCGGACCGATGGTGCTGGATGGACTGCTCAAAATCAAAGACGAAATGGATTCCAGCCTGTCGCTGCGGCGCTCATGCCGTGAAGGCATATGTGGCTCCTGTTCGATGAATATAGATGGCAGTAATACCCTGGCCTGTACACAGTCGATCGGCACCATCAAGGGCGACGTCAAGGTGTACCCGTTACCGCATCAGCCGGTGGTCAAGGATCTGGTATCCGATCTCACTAATTTCTATGCTCAATATGCGTCGGTTGAACCCTGGATGAAAACCGATACGGCGACTCCGCCGGATCGCGAGCGTCTGCAGTCACGCGAGGATCGGGAAAAGCTCGACGGCCTCTACGAATGCATTCTGTGTGCCTGTTGCTCAACCAGTTGTCCGAGTTACTGGTGGAACAGCGACCGCTACCTCGGGCCTGCAGCGCTGCTCAACGCCTATCGCTGGATTGTAGACAGCCGGGATGAAGCGACCGGAGAACGCCTCGACGAACTGGAAGACCCGTTCAAGCTGTATCGTTGTCACACCATCATGAATTGCACCAAGGTTTGTCCGAAAGGATTGAATCCGGCCAAGGCCATCGCGGCAACCAAGAAGCTGATGGTGCAGCGTAAGATTTAAGGAACCCTTGACCTGATGAGCGAAATGTCGCGCTTGCGATGGTTATGCCGGCGTGGCATGAAAGAGCTGGACGTGGTTATGCAGCGCTATCTGGAGAATAGTTACGAGACGGCAACAGCGGCAGAACAGGAGCGATTCCGTGAACTGTTGCAAATGCCCGACCCCGATCTGTACAATCTTCTGCTCGGCAGGGACATAACGGACGATCCTGGTCTGGCTCGCTTTGTGCGGCAACTGCGTATCGGTCCGGGACAGCATTAATTTAGCAATCACAATCGCTATGACAGGGACAGTCGTATGCAGCACTACTACGAAGTTAGCACTTCAAAATCGCAGCTGATTTTTCTGTTGGCGGTTCATCTCCTCGGCGTTCTCACAATTTATTTTTATCTCACTCCGCTATTTTTGAAATGTTTCGCAATGGCCGCTTTGGGGCTCAGTGCGATCGTTGAATACAGGCATTTGATTCAACACGACATTATGCAATTGCGCGTGAACAGGGCGCTAGGCTCGATCGAGATTCTGCGGGCCGGGAAACCATACTTCTACTGCAAATACAAGGTTTACCAAACCCGGTGGTTTGCTATTCTTAGGCTCATTGATGAACAGGCCAGCGAGACCCTGATATTGAATTCTGATAGTTTTACCTCGAACGATTGTTACCGTCGATTCCGTTTCGATTTGCGCCAGATGGATGGTTCCGATGCTGCTTGATCTGAAACCGGTTCGCGCTGGACGTGATGCCAATGCCCGCAGCTTCGCCGGTTTGATGGAGCTTTACGAACAAAACTACATGCGTCTGCGCAGTATTGCTCCGGACCTCAAGGTTGCCGATGAAATGATATCGTCGGTGCCGGGACACCATGATCTGTTCCTGTCGATCACCCAGCGTTGTCGTTATACCACCATGCTGCGGATGACCTATCAATTCGAGGAAGAGGGTAAGCTGCTGTTTGAACCGGATCTACATCTCAAGGTTTACCACGATGCCTGCGTGATCGAAGTGCAGCAATTTACCTCGCGTTCCCATGGTCCGATGTACATTGCAGACCTGATTGATCAAAAATGGAGAATGAATCGATTTTTGTTCAAATGGCTCGGCTATTGTTTGCACCAGGGTCATTATTTCCAGCCCATGCAGCATTTGAAGTCTGGTGATATATAACATCAAGTTTATTCTTTAAGTCACTGAAAAATAAACTCATTATAATTATTAATTTCAATATTCCAAAATCCAGCAGCGGCGAATCCAAATAGATCTTGACCTGACACCGGTCATCGATATAATTCCTGACTAAATTAGTCAGGAATTATGGAATAAGCATGCGATTGTCAACCAAAGGCCGTTACGCCGTAACCGCGATGATGGATATAGCTTTACATCAACGCGTGGGCCCGGTGACTCTGGCGGATATCTCACAGTGCCAGGGAATCTCTCTGTCCTATCTCGAGCAGTTGTTTGCCAAGTTGCGCAAGGGCGGGTTGGTAGAGGGTGTGCGTGGTCCAGGTGGAGGGTATCGTCTGGCGCGTCCGGCTGATCAGATTTCAGTTGCCGACATCATTCAGTCCGTCGATGAAAAACTCGACATGACCAAGTGTGGTGGCAAGGGCAATTGCTCGCAGGGCGAAAAATGTCTTACCCATCAGTTGTGGTATGAGCTGTCCTGTAATCTTTATCGTTTTTTGAGCGGAATCAAGCTTGATCAATACGTTAACCGTCCCGATATTAGTGAATTAGTAAAGAAACAGGATATTCAATACGGTCGCTTCCTGAATCGTTCGCAAGCAATAGCCTGACCCGGAGAATTTGAAGTGAGTAATGCCCATGAGTAACGTTAAACTACCGATTTACCTTGATTACAGTGCCACCACGCCGATCGACCCGCGGGTTGCAGCGAAGATGGCCGAATGCCTGACCATCGAAGGCAATTTTGGTAACCCTGCTTCGCGCAGCCACTCGTTTGGCTGGACGGCTGAAGCCGCGGTCGATCAGGCTCGCCAGCAGATAGCTGACCTGATAAATGCTGATCCGCGTGAAATTGTCTGGACCAGCGGTGCGACCGAATCAGATAACCTGGCGATCAAGGGTGCCGCGCATTTTTATCGCAAGAAAGGTAACCACATCATCACCCTCAAAACCGAGCATAAGGCGGTTCTCGATACCTGCCGTCAACTCGAACGTGAAGGTTTCGACGTGACTTACCTCGAGCCGCTGGAAAATGGTCTGGTGACGGTCGACATGCTGAAAGCGGTGACGACGGATCAAACCATTCTGATCTCGGTGATGCACGTCAATAATGAAATCGGTGTGATCCAGGATATCGAGGCGATCGGTGAATTCGCACGTGAAAACCACATTATTTTCCACGTTGACGCAGCTCAGTCGACCGGCAAGGTGGATATCGATCTCGGCAAGCTCAAGGTTGACCTGATGTCGTTCTGTGCACACAAGACTTACGGCCCGAAGGGTGTCGGTGCACTCTACGTGCGACGCAAGCCACGGGTTCGACTCGAAGCGCAAATGCACGGCGGTGGTCATGAGCGCGGTATGCGTTCCGGTACCCTGGCCACGCATCAAATTGTCGGTATGGGTGAGTGTTTCCGCATCGCAAATGAAGAAATGGCGACCGAGAATGAGCGTATCCGCATGTTGCGCGATCGGCTTTATAACGGTCTCAAGGACATGGAAGAAGTCTACGTCAACGGTGATATGGAACACCGCATCGCCGGCAACCTGAACATCAGCTTCAATTTTGTCGAGGGTGAGTCGCTGATCATGGCCTTGCGCGATCTCGCGGTATCCTCGGGTTCAGCCTGTACTTCAGCCAGCCTTGAGCCGTCGTATGTTCTGCGAGCTCTCGGGCGAAATGATGAACTGGCGCACAGCTCGATCCGCTTTACTATCGGGCGTTTCACGACGGTCGAAGAAATCGATTACACGGTCAAGCTGGTGAGCGCCGCGGTTGAAAAATTACGTGATCTTTCACCACTTTGGGATATGTACAAAGATGGTGTTGATTTGAATTCTGTTGAATGGGTAGCGCATTAGCCGCTACATATAGAGGTGTAACAAGATGGCATATAGTGAAAAAGTTCTCGACCATTACGAAAATCCCCGCAACGTCGGCGTCATCGAAGATGATCTGTCGGTCGGCACGGGAATGGTAGGCGCGCCCGCCTGTGGCGACGTAATGAAATTACAAATCAAGGTAAACAATGAAGGCATCATTGAAGATGCCAAGTTCAAGACCTATGGCTGTGGTTCGGCTATCGCGTCGAGCTCACTGGTTACTGAATGGGTCAAGGGCAAGAGCCTGGACGAAGCAGCGGAGATAAAGAACACGCATATCGCCGAAGAGCTTGCGTTACCCCCGGTGAAAATCCACTGTTCGGTACTGGCCGAGGACGCGATTGCCGCGGCGATCGAAAACTATCGCACCAAGAATCAGTAAACTTTTTCTGATCCTGATAAAAAGCCCGCTTCCGCGGGTTTTTTTTTGCATTGCGGCCAGCTTCAGTTCTTATTGTTCTCGATTCCTAATGGCGCAAGAGGCCCGACCGATGAAACCTCTACCGGTTGCTCTGACGATGACCGCTAAATACCCCAGGTAGTCGGCGCCACGTTGATTGCAGCTCGCACAGCCGAACTGTTGCACAAGCCAACAGTGCGAAAATCTGTCTTGTCGTTTCGAATTTTGCTTTGGAGGACCGTAACCCCGCCTCCGTACAGCGTGTTCTTGTTGGCTATCTGGACCGCCAGCCTGTTATCATGGCCGACCGGCGGGTGCGAGCCCCATTCCTGAGCCTGGTTGATGGGTTAGTCGCCTTGCTCGACGGGATGGACTGGTATCGATTGGGAGATGAAATCAGATCGGTTTAATGTTGGCCGTTCATCCAGATTGGGTCTTGAGCATTGAGCATCGAAGATCGAATAAAAATACGCCTGGAATGGCACGATAATCAAGAAACTTGGAGGCTGGTAAACTATTCTCTTAGGTACTATTGGAGACAAGTTATGGGACATTACCACGGTGCCTGGGGAACGACACGGTGCATGAACTCATTTCAATATAAAACAAGTGCTTAGGCTATTAAGTTAAAGTACTGAGAGAGATGGAATTGTTAATCATTGGAGTAAAATGCGGGCATTTCTAACTATTCTGGGAATCAGCTTGTTACTGAGCATCCCTTTTGCCACTAATCCATCGGACGATTTGCGTTTTTTTCGAATCGGTACTGGTGGTGTCGCGGGCACCTATTACCCTATCGGCGGCATGATCGCTCATGCCATCAGTAACCCTCCGGGCTCGCGCCCCTGTGACTCTGGCGGCAGTTGCGGTCCGCCTGGATTGGTCCTCATTGCGCAATCCGCAAATGGCTCCGTTGCCAATGTTAACGGTATTCAGACGGGTAACCTCGAATCGGGCTTCGTGCAATCCGATGTTGCCTATTGGGCCTTTACCGGAACCGGCACTTTCGAGGGTGACGCGCCCAAACAGGATCTGCGGGCTATTGCCAATCTCTATCCGGAGAGTATTCATCTTGTCGCGCGCAAGGATTCCGGAATTCGGCAGGTGAGGGACCTGATTGGCAAGCGCGTCTCTATTGATGAGCCCGGATCTGGAACGCTCATCGATGCTGGACTCGTGCTACGCGAATATGGCATCTCGAACGATGAGCTCGAAATCGAGTATATGAAGCCGAGTATCGCGATACAGCGGATACGCAGTAACCAGCTGGATGCTTTTTTTATCGTGGCGGGTTATCCCTCGCGCGCCATAAGCGAACTGGCCAGTGATACTGAAATCGTATTGATTCCGATCGATGGCCTCGAGGCAGACAACCTGGTGTCGCGTTACCGATTCTTTGCGCGTGATCATATTCCGCCAGATGTCTATGCGGGGGTCGCGAAGACCGAAACGGTCAGCGTCGGCGCGCAATGGCTGGTCTCCTCGGACGTGGATTCCGAGGTGGTGTACCAGATTACCCGATCATTGTGGCATGAGAATTCACGCAAGTTACTCGACAGTGGGCACGTCAAGGGCAAACATATTTCACTGCAGTCTGCCCTGGATGGTATTGCGGTACCTTTGCACCCGGGGTCCAGACGGTTTTATAACGAAATAGGTCTGATGCAAGAATAATGCGATTTGAGGTCAAACCTGTTCGCGACGTTATGCTGGCCACTCTAAAGCGGCTCAGTGATAAGCTGCTCGCCCGTCGGGTGGTATCCATCTCGCTGATTCTGTTGCTACTGATCATTACCTCCAGCGTCATTTTCTATGTCCAGCGAACCTTGCTGGAAATCGAAGAAGCTTTGCCGATAACCCTTTCCAAGCAGGAACGTGATATTCGCGTGCTGGTTTATGAAATGGGGCGCCTGGTACAGGACATCGAGTTCGCGCGTGCAAACACCAGCCTGACCGCCTTCGGCGTTGTGTTGCGACAGACGGACTCGGTTGAGCGCAATCTCGAAAAAATACGCGGCGATTATCGCTTTAACGATGAACTGGGCGTATCCGTCATTCACGCCAGGATCAGCCCGGCTATCTTTGACATCAAAATCTGGCTTACCGATGGTATTTTTAACTTCGAACCAACATCGGCGCACACATTGAAGCTTGCCGAGGAAAGAGCGAAACAGGCCTATGACGAAGCCGATCTGCTATTGCATGAGGTCGCGCAAACGGCTGTTGAGCGACTGTCCGAACAGGCCCACAGAATTCAAAGTTTTCGAACCGTCATGGTGGGGACCCTCGCGATCCTGACCATTATGACGCTCGGCCTGGTGATACTGGGATTTCGCCTACAGCACATCGTGTTGGCGCTCAAGGAAAGTGAAGAGCAGATTCGCTATAGGGCGAACTTCGATTCGCTGACACAATTGCCCAATCGCGCAAATTTTACCGAACATCTGAGCGAGGCGATCACACGCGATCGACGCCATGAGGGTCATACAGCGCTGCTGTTCATCGACCTTGACCGTTTTAAAACGATTAACGATACCCTCGGCCATGACTATGGCGACGAGTTGATCAAACAGGTCGCCAACAGAATCAGCGAGGCGACGCGTGAAACTGACGTGGTTTCGCGCCTTGGAGGTGATGAGTTTACGGTGATGTTGACCAACGTCACTGATGAGATCCATGCCTCGCTCATTGCCAAAGATATCCTGACGCGACTGGCACAGTCCTATATGTTGAGAGGACACGAAGTCTATTCCAGCGCCAGCATCGGTATTACCATGAGCCCGGCAGATGGTAGTGATGTTAATACCCTGTTAAAAAATGCGGATATGGCCATGTACGAGGCCAAAGATCAGGGGCGCAATACCTTCCGCTTTTTCACCTCGGCGATGACCGACCGAGCCAGGAAATTCCTCGAAGTCGACAAAGACATGCGCATGGCGCTCAGCAAGAACGAGCTTGAAGTTCATTTTCAACCCATTTATTCCATGCAAGACCAAAAGTTACTCGGTGTCGAAGCTTTGCTGCGCTGGCAGCACCCGCAGCGAGGCCTGGTATTACCGTCTGATTTCATCTCCGTTGCCGAGGAAACCGGCCTGATTGAAG
>JAIBDO010000080.1 GCA_024686195.1 Gammaproteobacteria bacterium
GATCTGCCGTTACGACGTCTGCTAGCGCTGTTGTCGATGGCACACAGTTGCATTTCAGTCGATACCGGGCCTGCGCATGTGGCGGCGGCGCTCGACTGTCCACTGGTGGTGTTGTTCGGCAAGGCGAGTCCAGCGCGCTTCCGCCCCGTCAGCCGCACCAGCCCGGTACAGGTCATCCAGGGGTTTGCCGACCTGGGGCTGGCCGATCAGGGATTGGCCGAGCACACAGCCGACGTTTCACCCGACATCGGCCACATCACTGTGCAGCAGGCGTTCGCCGGCTGGTGCGACGCCAGCCTCGAGCAATCGTCTCAGTAGGCCGAATGCATTTCCTGTGCGGCGCCATTCGCCAGGGCTTCACGCTGGTCTTCACGAATGCGCCGGTACAGTTCCAGATCTGAAGACGCGAAATTACGCGTCGGCGGCGCCACGTGGATCCAGTTTTGCTGTGCATCGATACCACGCACCTGCATCGCATAATCCCGCTCGGAAACCTGTTGTTTGACGGCAGGCGTTAGAAAACGAAACGCCAGACCAATGCGATCCTGATCGCTTTGATTGGGACCGGAGGCATGAAAGATACGCCCGTGATGCAGGGACAGCTGGCCGGGGTGCAATTCAACATCAACGGCCTGATCTTCTTCGACCTCCACGGCGACTTGCTGACCGCGTGACAGCAAATTATTGTCATCGAAAGTATCCCGATGCGGCAGCAGCTTTTGATGATGCGATCCGGGCACAAAACGCATGCAACCGGATTCAACCTTGACCTCGGACAGCGCCAGCCAGGCCGTCACTTCGTCGTCAGTTTCTCCGAGCCCCCAGTAGGTCAAATCCTGATGCCAACTGACAATCTTGTCGGTGTGCGCGGCCTTGATAAAGAACTCGGCGCTCCACAACAACACATCGGGCCCGAGGATGGATTCAACCCGATCGAGCAACTGTGGTGCCGTCGCAACGTGATAAACAAATGGCATTAAATACTGTGCGTTAGCGCGTATCAACTTTGGGAACTCGGCTTCCAGCCCGGCATCTGCAGCGCTGCGCCGCGCTGCTTCGAGCTCAGCGCGAATCGCGTCTACATGCCCGGAGGCAAATACGTCGAGCGGGAACAGGTAACCGTCGCGACGGTAAGCGTCGATTTGTTCCGTGGTGAGTGATTGCTTCATTACCAGGTAATCAATTCGTTCGGTAAATGGTCAGTTCGGTTGAGGTAGATGACACTGGCCGCATCCTGCAGGAAATCGATGCGTGAAATCGAGGTGTTGTGGAAAGTCCAGTTACCGACCCAGTGGCTATCGTAATTGGGCTGGTGCCTGACGACACCCATCAGTTCATTGACGAACTGGTCGAGAAAATCGCCGTGGACGACCATGGCGACATGGTCGTCGGTGCCAGCCATGCGCAGGCGAACGTCGGCGACCACTTTTTTCATGCGTTGCAGAAAGCGGGCATCGTCTTCCACCGGTCGGCTCCACCAACCGGAATCGTTAAAGTCGTCCGGCAATCCAAGATCGGGAAAGCGTTGATTGAAATAGTCTCTGTCCGGGCCCGGCACGTCGTGCATATTCCCCTGCTCATCGAGGTCGTAAATACCGTGTTTTTCAAAGATATCGGGCATCGCCTGCAATGGTAATCCACTGGCATCGGTGATGTGTTTGGCGGTCAGAATCGAGCGCGTCATCAAACTGCAATAGACGTGGGTCAGGCCAAAATGAGATTCCGTTTTGGCCTGAAAGGGATGCTGGCGCGGTTCAGACTCCGGGTGGGTGAGATGAGCACTCAGCACTTCGGCCTGTCGATACCCGGCGGCGGTGATTTCGGGATCAACCTTACGACCCGGTTGATGGTCGCCGCGGCCGTCCCAGATAACGTTGTTTTCCGACTGCGCATGCCGGATGAGGTAGAGTTTTGCCATATTAACGCCTGATTCCGAGTCGTTTTGCGGCCTGCGCGGGTGTCGCCGGTTCGCGCCCGACCTCACGCATAATGCGCACTGCACGTTCCACCAGTTGCAGGTTGGTGGCAAACTCACCCTTGTCGAGATAAAGGTTGTCCTCGAGGCCGACGCGACAATTCCCACCGGTGCTGGCGGCCTGCGCCACAATCGGAAACTCCATGCGCGAAATACCGAAGGCGCTCCAGTTGGCATCCGTGGGTAGCAAACCTCGCATCACGTTGAACACTTCCGGCGTCGCCGGCGCGGCATGCGGAATGCCGAGGCAAAGCTGGAACATCGGTGGCCCGTCGATCAATCCTTCCTCGATGAGTCGATGGGCAAACATGATATGACCCGCTTCGAACACTTCGATCTCTGGTTTCACCCCGAGTTCTCGAATGCGTTGCGCCATGATGCGCAGGTGCGCCGGCGTGTTGACGAAAATGGTTTCACCAAAATTAAAGGTGCCGACATCGAGGGTACAGATATCAGGCCGTAATTCCTCGATGTGGTGCAGACGGTCAAGCGGTTGCACCAGCGTGGTTCCTGGTCCACCCACCGCCGCGTCTACTTCACCCGGCGCAAACCGCGCACCTTCACTGGTGGTCAGGTTTATCAAAACATCGCTACCCGAGTCACGAATACGCTCGACCACTTCGCGAAACAGCGCGGGGTCCCCCGAACGCATACCGGTTTCCGGGTCACGCACATGTATGTGCGCGATGGCGGCACCCGCCTTTGCGCAATCGATGCAGTCACGCGCGATATGCTCGGGCGTTATCGGATAATCGGGATGCCTGGCCTGATTGTTGTGACCACCACTGACGGCACAGGTGAGTATGACTTCGTCTGACACTTTTTATTCTCCCTTGAATTCAGGCTTACGTTTTTCGACGAAGGCACGAACACCCTCGCGTCGATCACTGGTCGGCACGGTGCGGTGATAGGCTTCGATCTCGAAGGCAAGTCCGTCGGCAATCGACATCTGCAATCCACGGTGGATTGCCTGGCGCGCCTGGCGCACCGCGAGCGGCGCATTGGCGGCAATCATCTCGGCTGTCTTCAGGGTTTCAGCGAGCAGTTGCTCGCCGGCAAAAACCGCGTTGACGAGACCCCACTGCAGCGCTTCCGTCGCACTGAACGGCCGTGCCGACATGATCAACTCCTTGGCGCGGCGCTCGCCCAGCGCGCGTGCCAGGGTTTGGGTGCCACCAGCGCCGGGAATGATTCCAAGGCTGGTTTCGGTCATCGCAAAACGCGCCCCTTCAGCGGCATACACAAAATCGACACCCGCCGCCAATTCGCATCCACCACCGTAAGCGGCACCGTTGACAGCCGCGATAATCGGCACCGGACAATCAATCACGGCGCGAATCATGCGCTCATAAATCAGATGCTGTGCAGCCCACGCGGCATTGCTCATGCCATCGCGTTCCTTGAGGTCCCCGCCGGCACAAAATGCCCGCTCTCCGGCTCCGGTCACGATGATGCAGCGATAATCCACCTGCTCCAGAGCCAGTTGTTCAAAGCAATGCACCAGATCAGTCGCCATCTGTGTATTAAATGCATTGGCGGCATCGGGGCGATTCAGCGTGACCTGCAGAATATGCGGGGCGGGACTGTCGGTGAGCAGGGTGTCGTAGGTATGATTTTGCATAGATGGTGGTAATTTTACTCCGGCTTCGGCAATATAGTCTAATTGATTAATTTTCGCAGAGAGACCTAAAAATGAGTTCAGAACAAGACGACAAGACCACTACCAGACACATGGCCATTACATTCTTACTATTTATCGGACTCTGCGTTGTATTGATAGTCGGTGCAAATATGATTGGCTGAAACAACGAATGATGTAATGGGAAAAACCGGTCAATTTGCATTGTTGACCAGTATCCTCACTCAAGAACTTCGATAGATAATCGATAAACAAAGCGGTAGCCATTATCTTAACTCGATTCCAGCCCCGAGCCGTCCCGGCATCGCAGGCACCTTTCAGCCAGGTGGTGCTCGATGATCACTACGCGTTTCTGGCCGGACTGGT
This sequence comes from Gammaproteobacteria bacterium, assembly GCA_024686195.1. Classification (GTDB taxonomy): domain Bacteria; phylum Pseudomonadota; class Gammaproteobacteria. The sequence continues at coordinate 3,981 of JAIBDO010000080.1, forward strand.
GGCAGCAGACTTCCCTGACGGGCTTGAAACGCTGGGCGATGTCGCCGCTGAAACCCGCGCGGTGCTCGCCGTTATCGGTGACATTCTTGACGAGCTACAGCTGAGTCGTGACAACATGGTCAAGGTTGAAGTTCATCTTTCCGACCTCGCTGACTTTGATGCCATGGACGCGGCCTACCGCGAGTTTTTCAATGGCGATGCCTACCCCGCGCGCACAACGACTGAATCACCTGGTTTATTCGGCGGCAGCAAAGTCGAGATTACCTGCCAGGTGCGACGCTAAACCGTTAACCGATCGGTTTTAGCGGTTATACACAGTTCTGCCGTCATCTCACTCGATATCTGCCTGCGCCGTATCCTGGTCGATTCCATTCATCGAGTGCAATGCAGTTCGCCAACTCTGGCGCCATTGCGGCATCATCACTGGCAGCGGCCCGCGAGATAACGCATGAATTGCCACAGGTTGCGCTCGATCGGATGATAGGTTCCCTGTGGCAACAGCGGTGATGAACTGCCCCGATGCAAGGCTTCCACCAGGGCCTTGTCCTCATCATTGGCAACGATGAGATAACGCCTGAACTCCGCCACGTAGGCATCTCGATCCTCATCGCTGACGTCAGCCATAACTTCCGGCGGAACCGCAAGCCCCCAGGTCGCGCGCATACGCTCAGTGCCGAGCGGCTGAACCGATATATACCACAGGTAATCCGGCATCAGCGTGACCAGGTGATTAGGGAAAACACAGAAGTCGATCATCATGCGCCGCCACTCTCCAGCGAGTCGATTATTCGCTGGATGAGCTGCACCGAGGCCCGTGGTCTCGGCCTGCGCGGCTCGATGATAGCAATAGTGATCGCTGTCTTCGCCACAGACATAATCAGCGGGTGCCTTTTTATGCTGCGCGAAAGTTTTGCCATGCGCGACCGGCACGTGATAGCTCTCGATGAAATTTTCAATCAGGTTTTTCCAGTTGGCATCCCATTCCATCGTCTCGCGCAACAGAGTCTGGTAGCAGGCCATGTCATAGCGACCCACCACCTGCTCGCGCAATGGCGCAAGCACATCATTCAATTGGCTTCGCGGTTGCTCAGCGAGCGTCACGTAAATAAATCCCTCCCAACAATCGAGCTGTAAGCCACGCAAGCGATGTTGCGTGGGATCGAATCCGGCTTTCATCTCCATATGCGGGGCGCGCAACAACTCACCCGCACAGTCGTAGCTCCAGGCATGGTAGCGGCAGGTAAAGCGTTTTGCTGAACCACTCGCCTGTGGCACCAGGCAGGCGAACCGATGTGCGCAGGCATTCACAAACGCGCGGATTTGATGGTCGCTCTGGCGCACTACCAGCACCGGCACCGCGGCAATTTCATGCGTCAGGAAATCACCTGCCGCCGGAATTTCATCCTCGCGCCCGACGCAAATCCACTCCTGCTGAAAAACGGCCTGTTGCTCGTGCTGGTGAAACTCTGATGAATGGTTGACCTCGGGCGGAATCGGACAGGCCTGGTCGAAGTCCCGTGCCGCTGCGTTGCGCAATCTGTCCAGCACCTGGGACAATGGAGTATTGGTATGTGGGTTTTGCAGCATCATGTCGCCAAGCATAAACCAGGCAAGGATCCAGGTTAACCGATTTGTGGTTAACTTATTTATAACCGCTGCTTTCTCCTGGCTACTTTCTCTTGGCCGCTTTCTCCTTGCCGCTTTATACTGACCACTCGAACAGGAGAATTACACATGAGCGAATTATGGCGTCTCGACGCATCCGACATCGCAACCCGCGTGGCCGCGGGCGAACTCTCAGCGGTTGAGGTAACCAAGCAATCACTGCAACGCATGCAGGACGTCAATCCCGCGATAAACGCCGTAGTCCAACCACTGCCAGAAGAGGCACTGGCGGCTGCGCAGGCGGTCGATGAGCGTATCGCCGCGGGTGAAGCCGCCGGCGTGCTTGCCGGAGTGCCGGTCACTATAAAAGTTAATATCGACCAGCAGGGCTGCCTCAACACCAATGGCATACGCATCCAGCAGGATCACATTGCCGGGCAGGACAGCCCGGTCGTGACCAACCTGCGCAATGCCGGTGCAATCATTGTTGGTCGCACCAATACACCTGCTTTTTCGATGCGCTGGTTCACGCGTAACTCGCTGCACGGGCATACCCTGAACCCGCGCAACACCAGTCTCACTCCGGGGGGTTCGTCGGGAGGAGCGGCCTCCGCCGTGGCCGCTGGTATCTGCGCCATCGGCCACGGCACCGATATCGCCGGCTCGATCCGTTACCCGGCTTATGCCTGCGGATTACACGGATTGCGGCCCAGCCTCGGACGTGTGCCGGCAGTCAACCTGTCGCTGCCCGATCGGCACATCGGTGCACAACTCACCGCAGTATCAGGTCCGATAGCACGCAGCATCAGCGATGTACGACTCGGCCTGCAAGCCATGGCGGTAGCGAGCGAACTCGATCCCTGGTGGGTACCAGCCACACTCGAGCAAGGGCCGTTTGAGAAACGAGTGGCCTTGTGCATCGCTCCCGATGGGTTGGCGGTAAGCACCGAAGTCGAGGCAGCATTGCGCCTCGCAGCACAGCAATTGAAAGATGCCGGTTGGGAAGTGGTTGAACGCGACACACCGCCAATGCGCGAGGCGATGTCATTGCAGTTACTGCTGTGGATGTCCGAGTATCACTACAGCGGTGGCGCGGCGATCATAAAAGAAGACGACCCCGATGCCAATTTCGTCTATGCGCAACTGCTGGCAAACTGCGAGACGCCGACGTTAACCAGTCTGATGGACGCTCTGCAGCAGCGCCTGCGGCTGGCGCGTGAATGGAATCAGTTCCTTTGCGAGTTCCCGGTATTACTTTGCCCGGTATCAGCGGAAGCACCTTTTCCCGATATGCTCGATGTCGAATCCCCTGCCGCCTTCGCGCGCGTGCTGGAAGCACAGATGACGCAAATTGCTTTACCACTGATGGGTATGCCGGGACTCTCGGTAGCCACCGCGAGCGGCAGTGCACCGATGGGCGTGCAACTGGTGTCGGCTCGTTTCCGTGAAGACATTCTGCTGGCGGCCGGAGCGGATATCGAGTCGCGCAACCCCCCGATTGGCATCGCAAATCCCGATTGATCACGAGCGCTGGCAGGTGCAAAATAGCAACAAACTGAAACTGGAGTAAACCATGGCAACCGGTTGGGCGCGTGACGGCGCAGTGCAGGATCAAATCGACGCCAGCGTCGCCGACGCAGTGGAACGGGCACGCAGCCGCTTGCCCAGCGGCGAAAGCCTGACCCAATGCGAGGAATGTGACCATGCGATTCCCGAGGCCCGGCGCCAGGCGGTAGCCGGAGTGCGCCTTTGCGTCTCCTGTCAACAGGCCCATGACGAACAGCTGGCAAAGGAAGGTGGTATCAATCGCCGTGCCAGCAAAGACAGTCAGTTACGCTAGAGCGGATAAAAAAAGCCAGGCTAGAAAACTAACCGGTACGACATGATGGCAACGCAACTCGACTGTAAGAACATCATCAATCATGCGCTTTACCCAATCGATGAGTCGGATGCGCAAGCCCGCCAGGAGATTATCGAGCGCATCAAACATGAGCTCGCCGATGACGGCTGTGCCGTCATCCGCAATTTCTTCAGTTCAGCTGGTTTGGCTGCGCTGCTGGAGGAAGCCAACCAGCGCAAGCCCGAAGCCTATTATTCGCAAAGCAAGGAGTGCAATGTTTACCTGAATGATGGTGACACAGCTTTCGCCGCAGATCATCCGCGCAATGTTTTGCTGCCCCGTACCAACGGTTTCATTACCGCAGACTTGTTCGGGCCCGAAACAGCCTCATACCGGCTTTATCATTGGCAGCCGTTAAAACAATTTCTCGCCGAGTGCCTGGGCAAGGATCAGCTTTATCTTTACGAAGACCCGGTTTCCAATATGATCGTCAACCTGGGGCGCCCCGGTCAGCAATTCAACTGGCATTTCGACACCAACGAATTCACCATCACCATGCTCCTGCAACCGGCCAGTTCAGGCGCTCATTTTGAATATGTACCTGATCTGCGCAACGCGCAGGACGAGTGCTACGGGGACGTCAGGAAAGTGCTGGAAGGTGATCGCGAACGGGTCAAACGGCTGGATTTGAACGCCGGTGACCTGCAGTTTTTCCTTGGTCGTTTCGCATTACACCAGGTAACCGAAAATACCGGTAACAACGATCGACTATTGTTGATCATGTCTTTCAGTGAGCAGCCAGGTATGATCGGCAGCCTGGTGCGCGTAAAAAATCTGTACGGCAAGGTGACCGAGGCTCATCGCGCAGCGCAGGTACGCGCGGACGGACTGGTCGACTAGCGTTACCAGCGGGAGTCGGATATTGTGTTGAGCAAAGAAATGGGAGCGACAGTTTCGAGTCTATAAAATTATGTCCAGATCATCCATAGTGTGTGCATTGGCGTTGCTCATCGGCAGCAACTGGGTTGCGGTACAGGCGGCCGCGGTCCACAAATGGGTGGACGAAAGAGGCGTTACTCATTATTCCGACGCAGCCCCGGACGCAGCTGACATCAGCGTCGTTCAGCTTGAAATCAATACCGGCAACCGCAGCACCAACGCTGCAGCGGAAACCTCGGATCACTACTACTCAATCGCCAATCAGTGGCAGCGAATTCAACAGGAGCGCTTGCAGCAGCAACAGCTCGAATTGCAAAAAACCGCATTAACCGCCACCCGCACAACTGATCAGCGACGCGCAGATTACGACGACGAGGAACGTAGCACCCGTTATGTCGCCGCTTATCCGACGAGGCTTCATCGCCGCCGTGGTTACCGCAAACGCTACCCGCGGCAACATCGCAGCTATTACCATACGCGCCAGAGTAATCCGCAGCCTGCCAGCCTGGGCTCGTTTCCTACGACAAACTAGCGCCCACCGACGCCCACAGGCGCGTCCTGCGAATAAGGGCGAATAGCTTCAATTCCAGTGACAGAATCGGGTAATATCCACGTTGTTACTCGCAAATTCGCGTTCATCGCGCAAACTATGGCAGCAAAGATCGAGTCGCGCGTCACCACCAGTCACTGGGGTGCATTTCGCGTGTTGACCAACAATAACCGCATCATCGGTACCGAGCCGTTTGCAGCGGACCCGCATCCATCGCAGATTTCCGAGACGCTGGCCGCCGCGGTGCATCATAAAACCCGTGTGGCGCGCCCCTCTTTCCGGCGTGGTTGGCTTGCTGGCGGCGACCGCTCGCGGGCGTTGCGTGGTCGTGATGAGTTCGTTGAACTACCCTGGGATGAAGCACTCGACATAGTCGCCGCTGAACTGCAACGCGTGATAGACGAACACGGCAACGAGTCAATCTTTGGCGGCTCCTACGGCTGGGCCAGCGCCGGTCGTTTTCATCATGCACTCAGCCAACTGCATCGCTTTCTCAATGTTAACGGGGGCTATGTTTCTTCGGTCGCCAGTTACAGCACCGCCGCTGCACAGGCAATCATCCCACACGTATTCGGCATTCCGTTTTTAAAGCTCTACCTCAGCGTGCAGAATACCTGGCCGACTATCGCACGGCATACCCAGACCCTGGTAATGTTCGGCGGCATCAATCCGAAGAATTCGCAGGTCAGTATGGGCGGTGTCACGCATCATGAAACCGACGGCTGGTTCCATGAATTTGATCGCAGTGGTATGCGCCGCATCAATATCAGCCCGCAAATCACCGATTCGCCTCCCGGGTCAGAATGGTTAGCCGTAATCCCGGGCACCGATACCGCACTGATGCTTGGCATCGCCCACGTCCTGGAAACCGAGAACCTGGTCGAGCGCGAATTCCTCGCAGGCTATACCACTGGTTATGAGCGTTTCAGCCGCTATCTGCTGGGCGCGACCGACGGTCAACCCAAGTCGCCCGAATGGGCGGCGAAGATCTGTGGCATCGACGCCGAGGCACAGCGCAAACTGGCCCGCAGCATGGCTTCTACACGAACGCTGATTACCGTGGCCTGGTCGCTGCAGCGTGCACAAAATGGCGAGCAACCTTACTGGATGGCGGCTACACTCGCTGCCATGCTGGGGCAGATCGGCCTGCCCGGCGGCGGTGTTGGTTATGGCTACGGAGCGATTGGCGCTGTTGGTGTCGCGGTCAAGCGCATGCATGGATTGACCTTCCCACAGGGTGAAAACCCAGTTAACACGTCCATCCCGGTAGCGCGAGTCGCCGACATGTTGCTGAACCCGGGTGAGCCCTATGATTTCAATGGCGAGCGCCGTCACTATGCCGATATTCGCCTGGTGTACTGGTGCGGTGGTAACCCCTTTCATCATCACCAGGACCTCAACCGCCTGCAACAGGCCTTTCGTCAACCCGAAACCGTGATCGTACACGAGCCCTGGTGGACCGCGACCGCACAGCGCGCCGACATCGTGTTGCCGGCGACCACTCCTTACGAACGCGAAGACATCAGCCGCGCCCTGGGGGATTCCTATTTGTTTCATATGCCGCGGTTGATTGACCCGGTCGGCGAGGCGCGTGACGACTATGCCATCTTCAGCGAACTGGCAGACCGCATGGAAGTGAAACAGGCGTTTACCGAGGGGCGCAGCAGCGAACAATGGTTGTCACACATGTACGACGAGTTTCGCAATGACAATAGCGACCTTGAAATTGACATCCCGGATCTCGACCAGTTGCGCCAGCAGAACTGGGTTGATCTGCCGTTGCGCGGTGAACAATTCGCCGAGATTCCGTTTGCAGCTTTTCGCCAGGACCCCGAAAAATCACCGTTGGCCACACCCTCCGGTCGCATCGAAATCTTTTCCGAAACCATCGCCAGCTTCGACTATGCCGAATGCCCGGGCCACCCTTACTGGCAGGAACCCGACGAGTGGCTGGGAGCGGAAATGGCCAGCCGCTATCCGCTGCACCTGGTATCCCCGCAACCGGGTGACAAGTTGCACAGCCAGATGGAATGCGCACTGGCCGACGAGCAAGGTCTGCGTCCCAGTGCAATCGAAATCAATTCTAAAGACGCTGCTGCACGTGGACTCCGCGACGCTGATCTGGTGCGCGTCTTCAATGACCGCGGTGCCTGCCATGCGCGTATTCATGTAACCGATGATATCCGCAGCGGCGTCGTATCGCTGCCAACCGGGGCCTGGCTCACCCATAACAGCGATGGCACCGATACCCAGGGCAATCCCAACATATTGACGCGAGATCTCGGCACGTCACGCATCGGTCAGGGCAGCAGTGCGCATACCACACTCGTCGAAGTAGCCCTTCTCGACAGCGAACAATAGAGTAA
>JAIBDO010000096.1 GCA_024686195.1 Gammaproteobacteria bacterium
ATGGACGCCTGGAATGCCGAATACGGTATCCACGCCATAGGCTTCGAGCAGCTTGATGCTGGCTTCGCCCACATTCATTTCGGTTGCACTGTCTGTAGCCGTCGATGTCATTTTTCTGTGTCGCCAGGAATGTTTGAAACGACTAGCTTATAGGCGATTCGGGGTCAGGTAAATCCACCCTGGTTAAAGGCTTCAATTTAACTTTCGCAGGCACTCGAGGTAGCTGCTCTGATCCGGTTCGGTGCCATCGCGCTGCGCCTGCCACAGAGTCTGGCCGAGGCATTCCATCATCGCGTGCTCGGCGTCGTGCTGTCCTTTGGCAACAACCAGTCCCTGGTGCAGCGACTGGATGCCGGTCGGGCGGTTGCTCTGCGCCTGCTCACGCAGGGCAATGTGCATACCCATGTGCAGAAACGGGTTGGTTTGTCCCTGTTCCGGACTGTACTCGGCCTCTGAACTGGCCTCGCTGTCTTCGAGCAGGGCATGGTATTCGGGGTGAATTTCGATTACCCCGGCGATCAGTGCCTCCATCGGCTCGAGTAATTCCCGGCGCTGCATCTTGCCCCAGACCGTGAGGTAAACCTGGCGCACTTCATCGCGTGACTGAAACACTTCTACGATCCCTCATCGATGATCTTGTGCCGATACTCGCACAAATCTTCGATCACGCAGCTACCGCAACGCGGCTTGCGCGCAATGCAGGTGTAGCGGCCGTGTAAAATCAGCCAGTGATGGGCGAGCATTTTAAATTCGTCGGGCACAAATTTGAGCAATCTTTTTTCTACCTCGATCACATTTTTCCCGGGTGCTATCCGGGTACGATTTGAAACACGAAAAATATGCGTATCGACCGCAATAGTGGGGTGGCCGAAGGCAATGTTCAAAACCACGTTGGCGGTTTTGCGACCCACGCCGGGCAGGGCTTCCAGTGCCTCGCGGCTTTCCGGCACTTGCGAGTCATACTGATCGACGAGTATCTGGCAGGTTGCGATGACATTTTTTGCCTTGGAATTAAACAGCCCGATGGTCTTGATGTGTTCACGCACACCGTCTTCGCCAAGCGCCAGCATTTGTTGCGGAGTGTTGGCCACCGGGTAGAGTTTCGCGGTGGCCTTGTTGACGCTGATGTCCGTTGCCTGCGCCGACAGCAGCACCGCGATCAGCAATTCGAAATGGGAACGATACTCGAGATCCGAACGCGGATTCTCGATGTGCTCCCGGAGGCGGGTAAAGATTTCCTGACGCTTGTCCCGGTTCATACCGTTTCCGCAGATACCGCTGACGCGTCTTGATGCTGCGCTACCGGTCGCAGATCGAACCAGTTTTTGGCGGCGATCAGCAACGCCAGTCCGAAAAAGGCACCCGGTGGCAATACCGCCAGCAGGAAGCCGGGATAGTCGGGATTGATTTCGATGACCAGAGCCTTGGCGGCGTCACCGAACATCAATTCGGCATGGGCAAACAATGTGCCGAAGCCGATGATTTCACGTAATCCGCCAAGCACCACCAGCACCGACAGAAAACCGAGACCCATCATCAAGCCGTCAAGTGCGGCCGGCCCGAGCGGATTGCGCGAAGCGAATCCTTCGGCGCGACCGATAATGGCGCAGTTGGTGACGATCAGCGGGATGAAAATACCGAGAACCAGATAGAGATCGAAAAACATCGCTTTCATGGAGAGCTCAATGATAGTGACCACCGAGGCGATGATCAGCACGAAAACCGGTAAACGCACCTCGCTGCGCACAAAGCCGCGTATCAGCGAGACGATCGAATTAGATAACACCAGCGTGATCATGGTGGCGATGCCGAGCCCGAGCCCGTTGATGACGGTGCTGGTGACCGCCAGTAGCGGACACAGACCGAGCAGTTGCACCAGGGCAACATTGTTGCTCCAGATTCCGTTGCGGGTTATTTCGCTGCGAGTCGTCATTGGTCAAAAATCATATCAGCGTTCTGTTGATAGTAAAGCAGGGTGTTGTGTACTGCCTTGACGACCGCGCGCGGCGAAATGGTGGCCCCGGTGAACTGGTCGAAGTCACCTCCGTCGCGTTTCACGGCCCAGCCACTGGTTTGCGGGTTGTCCAGTGATTTGCCATCGAAGCTTTTGATCCAGGGTGATTTGCGCAGCTCCACGGCATCCCCGAGGCCCGGGGTTTCAGCATGCTTGACGACCCGTACCCCGGCCAGGCTGCCATCGACGTAGACGCCGACCAGCAGGTGAATTCTGCCGCTGTAACCATTGGGTGCGATGCTGTTGAACACCGCGGCGACCGGTTCACCCGCTTGTCGCGCGCGGTAAACAGATGTTTCCGTCTCGGTGCCGAGCAGGGTAGAGGCGGCCAGTTGATGAGTATCGGTGGCGATATCGTTATCGAGTTTGTCGCGTGGCAGCAGCGCGTAGAGGTTGCGCAATAGTAACTGACGCTCGTTCTCGGCAATGGCGCTGCTGGTGCTGTACTCGGTGACAGCGACCAGGGTGGTACCGGCAACCGCAAACAACCACAGGAAGGCTCCGGACATGAGTATCTGGCGACGGCTGATAGAACTCATTTTTCGCCGTAGACGCGCGGTTGGGTGTAGTAGTCGATGAAGGGTACACACATATTCGCCAGCAATACGGCAAAGGCTACGCCATCCGGATAGCCACCCCATACGCGGATCACATAGATCAGGCAGCCGATCATCAAACCGTAAACAAGGCGGCCCCGGTCGGTGGTTGCGGCGGTAACCGGGTCGGTGGCGATAAAAAAAGCACCGATGATGACCGCGCCGGAAAGCAGGTGAAACAATGGCGAAGCGTAGCTTTCCATGTCGAGCAGGTAAAACACCGTTGCCATCGATACTACGCCGAGGAGCAATGCTACGGGAATATGCCAGCGAATGGTGCGCGTGAGTAACAGCCACAGGCCGCCGATGAGCCAGGCGAAGCTGATCCATTCCCAGCCCTTGCCGGCGAACTGTCCGAACACCGGGGACAGTCGAATGTCGCTGATGGCGATTTGCTGGCCGATACCGGTCTTCACCTGATCCAGAGGAGTCGCCGAACTCAGGGCATCCCATTGCTGAATATCCACACCGCCAAAGCTGTAAGCGAGTGCTTCGCTGAACGACAGGGTTGCGCCGCTGACCGAGGCGGGTAGATACCAGGTGGTCATCTCGCGCGGAAACGAAATCAGCAAAACGACGTAACCAACCATCGCCGGATTGAAGGGATTGAACCCGAGGCCGCCATAAACGTGTTTGCCGGCGATCATGGTGAAACCGATGCCGACCAGCACCAACCACCAGGGCGAGTGCATCGGCAGGCATAAGGCAAATAGCCAGGCGGCGACGATCGCGCTTAAATCGGTGAGATGCACCATTACCGGCTTATCGCGAAGTTTCAGAACAGCCGCCTCGAACATCAGTGCAAACACGCAGGCCAGTGCAATGTTGATGAGAACGCCCGGCCCAAAGAGCCATGCATAGGTTAGTGTGCCGGGCAGTAACGCGATAATGACCTGGATCATCAGCCGTTGCAGCGAATTAACGGGGGCAACATAGGGCGAGGAAACGAATACGCTGCTCACGTCGATTCTTCCTGGGCAATCTGTTTACGCGCTTTGACTCGTTCAAGAGCGGCTTGCACTGGATCTGCGCTGGAGGCAGTACTACCGGCTTTCTTCTTCTGCAATGCTTCGCGTTTCAGACGCCGGCGTTCGTCTTCCTGCTGTTTTTTGAGTAGCAGTCGGCGTTCACGGGATTCAAAGCGGATTCTGGCGTGATCTGACTTAACCTGCGCTGTTTGTGCCGCGCGAATATCACTCTTGGCGGCGCGATAATATTGCACCAGCGGGATGGTGCTCGGGCACACCGCAGAGCAGCAGCCGCACTCGATGCAATCGAACAGGTGGAATTCCTCGGCGCGGTCATAGGCCCTGGCGCGCACGTGCCAGTAGAGTTGTTGTGGCAGGAGGCTGGCCGGACAGACCTCGGTACACTTGCTGCAACGGATACATTCGTCGTGATAGCCCGGGCTGTGCGGGATGGTTTGCTCGCGCATCACCAGGATGTTATTGCTGGCTTTGACGATTGGCACCTGGTCGCCCGACAGCGAAAACCCCATCATCGGACCGCCCATGACGAGATGTGGACTGTCGCTGTGCAGATAGCCTCCGGCAAGTTCGATCAGGTGACGAATCGGTGTACCGAGGCGCACCTCCCAGTTGCCGGGTTGGCGAATGTTATCCCCGCTGATCGTGACCACGCGTGATATCAATGGCTGGTCCTGTTCGAGCGCACGCGTGATGGCGACGCAGGTGCCTACATTCTGGCAGAACAGTCCGATATCGAAGGCCAGTTGACCGTGCGGCACTTCCTTGCCGGTGAGAATCTGGATCAACTGCTTTTCGCCACCGGATGGATAGATCGTGGGTATCGCGACTATTTCAGTATCCGTCAGCCCGCTTTGCGCAAATGCTGCGGTTATCTTCGCGATCGCCTCGGGCTTGTTGTCTTCGATGGCGATCACTGTTCCTTGCGGTCGCAGAATGCGTTGCAGGTAGCCGGTACCGCGCAGTACTTCGGCCGCGTAGTTGCGCATCAAACTATCGTCACAGGTGATATAGGGCTCGCATTCCACGCCGTTGATGATGAGCATATCGATGCCCTGCGCTTTACCGCGCGACAATTTCGGCGAGGTCGGAAATACCGCGCCACCAAGGCCGACGATACCGGCCCGGCAGATCAGTTCGCTCAAGCGTTGTGCATCCGCCTGCTGCAGGTCGGGCAGGACCGGGACTGCCGCTTCGTCTTTGCCGTCGACATCGATGACGATACAGGTATCGGACTGTCCTGACGGATGGGCGACGGGAAAATTCCCGATCGCTGAAATGACACCCGAAGTCGGGGCATGCACGGCTGCGCAGATCAGCGATGAACCAGCCGCGATCACGTGGCCTTGCAGAACCCGCTCGCCGACATCCACCAGTGGTTTGTTGTATTCGCCGATGTGTTGTTTCAACGGCAGGAACAGTTGCCGCGGCAGGCTGGCCTGCTGTAGTCCCTGAACCAGGGATTCGGACTTGTGACCAGCGAGCTTGATGCCGCCGGGAAAGTGATGGAGCTTAGGCATCAGTGTGTATTTCCGCGGCCTGCGGTTCCAGGGTGCGGGGTGGCGCCCACTTCCAGTCATCGATGGTCTGGGGAATCGGCACCATGTCGATGCAGTCGACCGGGCAGGGCGGCAGGCACAGCTTGCAGCCGGTGCATTCGTCGGCAATAACGGTATGCATGTGTTTGGCAGAGCCGAGAATCGCATCGACCGGGCAGGCCTGGATGCACAGCGTGCAGCCGATACAGGTTTGCTCATCAATGATGGCGACCAGCGGTACATCAAGATGTTCACCATGCTCGGCATTCAGTTCAAGGACCTCGGTATCGAGCAGGCCGGCGAGCGCAACTATGGTGGCCTGTCCGCCGGGCGGGCATTGATTGATGGCTGCTTCACCATTGGCAATGGCTTCGGCATAGGGGCGGCATCCCGGAAAGGTGCATTGGCCACACTGCGTTTGTGGCAACAGGGCATCGATTTGATCGACAATGGGATTACCCTCGACTCTGAAGCGTATCGCTGCATAACCGAGGATAAGGCCGAACAGCGCGGCCATCAGGCTGATGGTGACGATGGCGATAATCATCAGACCTTGACCAGCCCGGCCAGACCCATGAAGGCCAATGACATCAAACCAGCGGTAATCAAACCGATGGCAGAACCCTTGAAAGGCAGTGGTACGTCGGCAACGTTGATGCGCTCGCGCATGGCGGCAAACAGGATGAGTACTAGTGAAAAGCCGAGTGCCGCGCCAAAGCCATAGATCACCGATTCGATAAAGCTGTTTTGCTCCTGGACATTGATCAGTGCCACGCCCAGCACAGCGCAGTTGGTGGTGATCAGCGGCAGGAAAATACCGAGTACGTTGTACAGTAACGGGCTGGTTTTGCGCACCACCATTTCGGTGAAATTGACGACGGCGGCAATGGCGATAATGAAGGCGATAGTGCGCAGGTACTCGAGCCCGAGCGGTGCCAGAATCCAGCTGTTGATCAGGTAGCTCAGTATCGCCGACAGGGTGAGCACGAAGGTGGTGGCGGCGCTCATGCCGATGGCCGTTTCGACTTTGCGCGAAACGCCCATGAAGGGACATAGCCCGAGGAACTTCACCAATACGATGTTGTTGACGAAGACGGTGCCGATCAAAAGTAGCAGGTATTCTGGCATGGCGCGATTATAAAGCCTGGCACCCCTTAAAAATACCGTATTTACCGGGGGTTGCTATTAAATTCGGTAATACATAAAGCGCATGCCATAACGCCGACTTAGTCGGCCGCCTGGCCCGCTTCGAGTTGTCGTGCCTGTTCGATGAAGCTTTCGATATCGACGCGTTTGCGCAGATGCCAGTTCAGATAGCTGAGATTGTTGTGGTACCTGGCGGTTATGCTGAAATTATCGAGTAGCAACTGCATTTGCGTACTTTGCAGAATCGATGGCAGTGCCAGTGGGCTGGCAATCAGCAAGGCGAGCATGAGGCTGCGATTGCGCGGCAGATGCGAGATATGCACGAGGTAGAGGGTAATGGCGCCAGGGACGATAATCAGGTACCAGCCGAAGTACAGCAGGGTGCTCGGCCAGCTTGCCGACAGCAGATAGTCGAGGCTATTGGCGAGCAACATGGCGGCCGTAAACAACAGATAAATCAGGCAAACCGAGGTCAGCATCTGACGAATTTCCCAGCGGTTCACCAGCAGACGCTCGAGTATTGACAGGGTCAGTACGAAGCCACCGATCGTCAGTATCGTCTCGCGCAACAGATATTTCAGTAGATCACTCCATTTGAAGCTGTTGTAGGAGTTCAGGAAAAAATCCGTACCGCTGACCAGCAGACAGATCAATACCAGTATCAGTGCCCAGTAGGCGTGTCCAAACGGATGCCGGTTACTGCGGTTCGCGGCCAGCGGACGTGTCGCCGCCACCGCGTGATCGCGTGCCAGCAGGCGCAGTTGTACGCGCCCGATTTCGATTGTCGCCGGTAATTTTCCAATTAGCCTGGTATCTATCGGTTGATGATCGACCTGAGTTGGATTGATCTCGGCCAGGTTGGTCAGTTCAATCGATTGATCAGAATGCTGTACGATCTGCAGGTGGTGTGGCGCCACGGTTGGATCCGACAGGATGATGTCGTTATCCAGCGCCCGCCCGATGGTCGTGGTGCCGAATTTTACCGCTTCGTACCGGTCCAGTCCGCGCGTGCTGATTTCGAGGATCAGGGAGTCCATTCGGTTTCCTCGAGGAATTTCTGGATCAGAGGCAAAGTCGAGTCGAAATCAACCCCGGTCATGATCAGGGTTACAAAAAAGCCCCTGTCCGCGTGGCCGGTTAGTGCAGCAGTGAATAAAACGTCGCTCATGCCCGGGTAGTCGAGGTACTCGCGTCGGCAGAGATTGCTTTTCATCTCCTGCATCGAAACCTCGATGAACCAGGTCTCGCAGTTGAAATTGCTGGCGATCTCGCGCCCTGGTTTGGTCTCAATCTGGTCCTTGTTCAGGCTTTCATAGAGATTGTAAAACTGGATCGGATTGAGTTCATCCGACTCGAGCCAGTAATACTCGTAACTCAGGCGGCCAACAAAATGGTTGTCGGAGTCGAGGTAAACGTGATTCTGGTTGGCGCAGCGAATCTGATAACGTTTGTAACGCGCCACCGCGTTTAGTTTCGCGCTGTTGTCCCAGCAGCGTACGGTTGGCGATATCACTCCGGGTAACTGGAACTGACGCAGGTTCAGCCCCTGCCAGTCACCGGCAAGCAGCTGTTCGATGTATCTATTTTCATAGGCGATAACCTGGCGCGCGACTTCGGCCTTTAAATCGACGTTGTCCGCATAACTTTCAGTAGTAGAGCGTTCGATCAGCTCGGTGAGGAAGCGCGAGGGTACGATAAAGCTGATGTCATTACGCGCGGTCGCAACGTTAATGCCGATCGCTTCGCCGAATTCATTGAATGTCGGGCCGCCGCTCATTCCCGGATTGAGGCTGCCTGAAAACAGGATGCGACTGTCGTCGGTTTGATTGAGGATGCCACCGTTGGTACCCACGGCAATGCTGAGACCGAGATCGAGCGGATTGCCCATGGCGAAAATGGGTGCGCCGCGCGGTGGCAGAGGGCTCATCTGGATGGCGTCACCAAGCGCTTGTTCGGCGCCCAGCAAGGCCAGGTCGTGCGCGACATCCAGGGCCTCCAGTGTCAATTCACCTTCGGTGCCGTCATTGCTGATGTATGAAATATAAAACAGCTCGGGTTCGAGCACGATCTGACTGATAACATGGTAATTGGTTGCCAGCTGGCGACCATCGCCGACGATGAATCCGGAACCGATGCTCGATTTCTTGCCGGTTTCGCGATTAAGCACGCGAACCTGGACGACCCGATCCTGGTTGAGCTGGTAGATCCCCTTGGAATCCAGTGCCGCCGCGGGTGCGGTGACCGCAAACAGCAAAACGAGAAGAACTGCAAACAGGCTCTGGTGCAATTAACTGACTCGCATGCCTGGTGTCGCGCCCGAATCTGGGTGCAGCACAAATATCTCGGTTTCGCCGCTTCCTGCTGCCAGCACCATACCTTCGGAGATGCCGAAGCGCATTTTTCGTGGTGCCAGGTTGGCCACCATCACGGTCAATTTACCTTCGAGATCCTCTGGCTTGTAAGCGTTGGCGAGGCCGGCAAACACGTTGCGGGTCTCGCCGCCGATATCCAGCGTCAACTGCAGTAAACGGTCGGATTTCTGCACGCGTTTGGCGGCTACGATTTTGGCAATGCGAAAATCAAGTTTGGCGAAATCGTCGTAACTGATTTCCGGCGCGATTGCTTCGATTGCCGGGTCCTGTGGTCCCGCCTGGATCTTCTGTTCGGCAATCAGATCTTCCTTGGTGGTCTCGATCATGCGTTCGATGAACACCGGTTCGATGCGCGTCATCAACGGCGTGAAACGATTGATCTGATGGTCCGACAGGTCGTTGCCGAGGTCGGCCCAGGTCAGTGGAGCGACGTTGAGAAACGCTTCGGCCTGTTCCGCCAGTTTGGGCAACACCGGCTTGAGCAGGATGACCAGCTGGCGAAAACAATTGAGTCCGATGCTGCAGATGTCCTGCACCTCGATCATGCGCTCAGGGTCCTTGATAACGACCCAGGGTTGCTTCTCGTCGATGTACTGATTGACCTTGTCTGCGAGCGCCATGATGTCGCGCATTGCCTTGCCGAACTCGCGCTTCTCGTAATAATCGGCGATGGTTTCTGACGCGGCCAGGTATTGCTCGCTGAGGTTCTGGTCGGCCAGTTCAGCCGACAGTTTGCTGTCGAAGCGTTTGTTGATGAATCCGGCGCAGCGACTCGCTATGTTGACCAGTTTGCCGACCAGGTCAGAATTCACACGAGAAGTGAAATCCTCAAGGTTGAGGTCGATATCGTCGACACCGGGTCCGAGTTTGGCGGCGAAGTAGTAACGCAGATACTCAGGATTCAAATGGTCGAGGTAGGTTCGCGCCATGATAAAGGTGCCGCGTGATTTGGACATCTTTTGACCATCCACCGTCAGAAAGCCATGACAGTAGACGGCACTGGGTTTGCGGTATCCGGCGCCATGCAGCATCGCCGGCCAGAACAACGTGTGGAAGCGGGCGATGTCCTTACCGATAAAGTGATGCAGCTCGGTGGTGCTGTCTTCACGCCAGTAGCTGTCAAAATCGTGTCCGTTGGCGGTGCACCAGTTTTTGAAGCTCGCCATATAACCGATGGGAGCATCCAGCCAGACGTAAAAATATTTGCCCGGTGCATCCGGAATCTCAAACCCCCAATAGGGCGCATTGCGCGAGATATCCCAGTCTTTCAGGCCTTCGTTCAGCCATTCATCCATTTTGTTGGCGATTTCAGTCTGGATGTGACCGGCACGAGTCCAGGTCTTG
>JAIBDO010000084.1 GCA_024686195.1 Gammaproteobacteria bacterium
TCGAGAGCACTGAAGCTCACGGGCCATGGATTGTAGGCATGAACCTCTCGCAACAGGACACTGGCAGGCTTGCTCCAGTCGACCTGCGCCTGTTGCTTGCTTAAGCGTGGCGCATAAGTAGCAGCACTTTCAAGCTGCGGTTGCGCCAGCTGCATGGCTGACTCAATGTCATAAAGGGACTCCAGCATCAATTGCGCTCCCAGCGGTGCAAGCGCATCGTGCAGATCAGCAGAGCTCCAGGCTGGATCGATCACCAGGCTGCGCTGCTGAATGACATCGCCGGTATCCAGCCCTCTGTCCATTTTCATCAAACTGACTCCGCTGATCTCATCGCCGGCGAGTATCGCCTGCTGTATCGGCGAGGCACCGCGCCAACGCGGTAACAATGATGCGTGGATGTTAATGCAGCCGTGACGAGGCGCGTCCAGCACCGCAGAAGGCAACAACAGGCCATAGGCTGCCACGATCATCAGGTCGGCTTCGAGTTGTTGTAATTGCAGCAGATCCTGCTCGGCCCTGAAATCTCGCGGTTGCAACACCGGCAGGCCTGCTGCCAGCGCGCACTGTTTTACCGGGCTCTGCTGGAGTTTGCGACCACGCCCGGCTGGCCGATCCGGCTGGGTGTACACCGCAATCACCTGATGCTCGCTATGCAACAGTAATTCCAGCGCCGGAACGGCAAAATCCGGAGTACCTGCATAAATAATTTTCAACATGGTATTCGGCGTTTAATCCACTTGCTGCTTCTGCGCCTTGACCAGCTTGCTGCGGATCCGGTTACGCTTTAGTGCGGACAGATAGTCGACGAACAGCTTTCCCTCAAGATGATCCATTTCGTGTTGGATGCAGACGGCCTCCAGTCCCTCGGCGTCAAATTGGTAACTTTCTCCGTTTTCATCCTGCGCACTCACGCGAATGTGATCCGCACGGCGCACCTTTTCATAGTACCCCGGCACCGACAAACAGCCTTCATCCATCTCCTCATCGCCATCAGCAGCTATAATCCGGGGATTGATCAGGCATCGGGGGTTATTTCGCCCATCAGAAATATCCATTACCAGCAGTCGTATATGATGATCAACCTGGGTCGCGGCCAAACCGATCCCGGGGGCCTCGTACATGGTTTCGAACATGTCACTGACCAGTTGACGCAGATTTTCGTCAAAATCGACAACCGGTTTGGCAACGGTTCTAAGACGCGGATCGGGGAAATGTAAAATATTTAATAATGCCATGGTCAAAAACTTCAACAAAAGTTACAACTAGTCGTTCCAAGTTAATGATTATACTAGAATCTTCCCAGTCAAAAAACTTGTAGTCGATCATTTATCGTCTACAATCTGTCATTTAATACCGCATTTCAGGGGTTCTTATGCCTACAACCATTCACCGACGGCTTAGTAAAGGATTAATTCTGCTCTCAGGACTGATGCTCATAGTCGCCTGCGCCGAACCTCCTGCACCCTACTCTGTGATCCACAAACAAGAGGACGTCGGCGAAGTCGAAGCAGTTCAAGCAGCCATTCCGCAAGCGCCTGCGCCGGCCGAAACTCCCGAAACCATAGTTTACGAACCCCAGTATCCGCAAACCTATATTGTACAAGAAGGCGATACGCTGTGGGATATCTCGTCGGTATTTTTGCGCGACCCCTGGTTCTGGCCGGAAATCTGGTTCAAGAATCCCCAGGTTGAGAACCCTCACCTGATTTACCCCGGTGATACTCTCGCCATTGTTTACGTTGGTGGCGAACGCAAGATACAACTGCTGTCGCGCGGTGAACAGGGCTCTGTGCTGGCGCAGACAGAAGGTGGGCTCAAAGTGGTAAAAGTCAATCCCCGAGTGCGCACTCAATCGATCGACGCAACCATCCCATCGATTCCAATTGAATCGATTCGTCACCTGCTGGAACGCCCGATGATTATTGATGAGGATACGCTGAACAAATCGGCTTATATTCTGTCGAGTCTGGACAATCACCTGATCAACAGCATTAACGACAAACTTTACGTGCGCAAGCTCGACACCACAAAGGGCATTGGTCGCTACCACATCTATCGTCCCAACCGCCCCCTGTTCGATCCTATAACAAACGAGTTACTGGGTTATGAAGCGCTTTATGTCGGTGCATCGAGACTATTGTTGAAAGGTGATCCTGCGTCGGTACGGGTTACCAGTTCCGAACGGGAAATATTGCGCGACGACCGCGTGATGCCGATGGACAATAGCACCTTCGAGCGTGATTTTTTCCCCAAACCACCCAGCTCCTATGTATCCGGCGAAATCGTCGCATTGGTGGATTCAATTTCAAAGTCCGGTGCCTTTCAGACGATCGCCATCAACCTCGGTAACCGCGATGGTGTCGAAAGCGGCAACATCCTGCGCATTCGACGCAATGGTGACACCCTCCCTGACAAGAACGAGAAAGATCCGCTATTCACCGTGAAATTGCCCGACGAGCAGATCGGCATGGCAATGGTCATCCGCTCTTTTGAGAAAATGAGCTATGCCCTGATCATGGAAGCGGACATGCCAATCAGCATCCAGGACTACGTCGAATCGCCTTAAGCGCGCGCTATCATTTGAACGCCTAAGATAGGGGCACTGGCATCAGGCATTGCCCTGGTGTTATAGTTCGCGGGTCTGCAAACGGAACTGGAGACCCCCATGCAAAAGGATTTGCACGATTTTCTGCAGCTTTACCATAGCTTCACGCCCGCGCGCAGCAGCCTGTGTCAACTGCTCGAGCGCTTCAATGGAAATCCCAGCCTGATTCTGCAACACAATGTCGCTACGCTGCGCGCTGCAGGCCTCGATCAGAAAACCATCAACAGAATTCAGGCACCCAGCAACCGCCAGGTTGACGCCGATTTACAGTGGGCACAGCAAGCCGGCAATCACCTCATATGCTACAACGACAACCGCTTCCCAGAGTTGCTGCGGCAGATCCCTGACTATCCCGTACTGCTGTACGCCAGCGGAAACCCTGCCCTGTTATGTCATCCGCAAATTGCCATTGTCGGCAGTCGCAACTGTACCCCGGGCGGTGCTCAAAACGCATTCGAATTCGCCGCACAGACAGCGCTTTCGGGGCTGGTGGTTACCAGCGGCCTGGCGCTCGGTATCGATGCAGCTGCACACCGTGGCGCCCTGAGCGTTGCCGCCGGGACGATTGCAGTAGTCGGCACCGGGCTTGACCGGGTCTATCCGCAGGGTAATCGAAAACTGGCAGCTGAAATCATCGAGCAGGGTCTGATCGTTTCCGAGTTCCCCTTCGGTACGCCGGCCCGGCCTGCCAATTTTCCACAGCGCAATCGCATCATCAGTGGCCTTGCCATTGCTACGTTGGTCGTCGAAGCGGCTAAACGCAGCGGCTCATTGATCACGGCTAGACTGGCCGCCGAACAGGGTCGCGAAGTGTTTGCCGTACCCGGTTCGATACACAATCCACAGGCAGGCGGTTGCCATCAACTGATTCGCGATGGCGCAACCTTGATTGAGACTGCGCATGACATCGGCGTGGAGCTCGCCAGCCTGTTCAATTTTGTCCAACAGCAGGCATCAATGACGCACGCAAAGCATAGTGCGACACTCGATGCGGAGCAGCGCAGCCTGCTCGAAAGCATCGGCTACGACCCTGTGCATTGTGACTTACTTGTACTTCGCAGTGGCTTGACCATCGACAAGCTTTCATCCATGCTAGTCGAACTTGAGCTCAACGATTTTATTCAATCGGCACCTGGCGGCTGCTACGTCAGGATCTAGATGAGGTATTCATGAAAGAAGGTGTTATAGACGTTCTGATGTACATCTTTTCGAGCTACGCAGACCAGGACGAGAACCTGCCGGAAGACCGCGATGGCATTGAAGCCGATCTACGCGTAGCGGGCTTTGATTCTCACGAGATCGACAAGGCGTTCGACTGGCTGGATGGACTCGCACAGGTTGAGGAAGATACCGGAAGCAAGCAGTCCGACAACGCCACCCGCGTGCTTGCAAAGCAGGAAAGTGCGCGCCTTGCCTACAATGCTTACGGTTTCCTGCTGTTTCTCGAGCAGTCCGGCGTTCTAACACCCAAACTTCGTGAAATGGTCATCAATCGCGTCATGGCGCTGGAGTCTGATTCCGAAGTCGACATCGAAGAATTGAAATGGGTCGTGATGATGGTATTGTTCAACAGCTCGGATGAACAGGATGAAAACGCCCTCATGCACTACGAAGATATTGTATTCGCGGATCAACCCGCCATCTTTCACTAAGTTCGGATTTTTTTATTCCGGCTGGCAAACCAACAGGATTAAATGGCTAAACATCTCGTCATTGTAGAATCTCCGGCGAAAGCAAAAACCATCGAGAAATACCTGGGAAAGGACTTCAAGGTTCTTGCCTCGTATGGACACGTGCGTGACCTGGTGCCCAAGGAGGGTGCCGTTGAAACCGATAATGGTTTCAAGATGAATTACACGCCGGTGGAACGCAATCAAAAGCACATCGCCAGTATCAAGAAAGAACTCAAGAAGGCCGAATCCATTTACCTGGCGACTGACCCGGATAGAGAGGGTGAAGCCATTTCCTGGCATCTGTATGAGTTGTTGCGGGAAAGCAATTGCATGAAGGATAAACGCGCCTTTCGAGTTGCGTTCTATGAAATCACCAAGCAGGCAGTAACAGAAGCCGTGTCGAACCCACGCGAGATCACCATGGACCTGGTCAACGCGCAACAGGCACGACGCGCACTCGATTACCTGGTCGGCTTCAATCTATCACCCCTGCTCTGGCGCAAGATTCGCCGCGGACTGTCGGCCGGTCGGGTGCAAAGCCCTGCACTGCGCATGATCGTCGAGCGCGAGCTGGAAATCGAAGCGTTTAACCCCGAAGAATACTGGAGCATCGAGTCCGACAATCTGTTCGAGGGACTCGGATTCAGTGCGCGCCTGAACCGCCTGGGCAATGAAAAGGTGAAGCAGTTCACCATCACCAATGCGGATCAGGCCAATACTGCGCATCGCACTTTAAGCGATGCCGCGCAGGGCAAACTGAGCGTCGACAAGGTCGAAAAGAAACAGCGCAAACGAAATCCGGCGGCCCCGTTTACCACCTCGACACTGCAGCAGGAAGCGTCACGCAAGCTCGGCTTTGGCGCCCAACGCACGATGCGCACTGCACAGCGTTTGTATGAAGGCATCGATGTAGGCGCAGGCCAGGTTGGCCTCATTACCTATATGCGTACCGACTCGGTTTCCCTGTCGAACGATTCGCTCAATGAGATTCGCGAATTCATTGCCGAAAAATTCGGCGCCCAGAATGTGCCCGAAACGCCGCGCACATACAAAACCAAATCCAAGAATGCACAGGAAGCGCATGAAGCGATTCGCCCGACCAGTGCCAACAACGAGCCCTTCAAGATCAAGGAACATCTCGGCGACGACGAATTCAGACTCTACAGCCTGATCTGGAAGCGCACCATTGCCTGCCAGATGATCCACGCCACGCTGGATACGGTTTCAATCGATCTTGGCTGCGGCCCCGAAAACAGCTTTCGTGCGAGTGGTTCCACGATCCGAGATCCCGGGTTCATGCGCGTTTACATCGAAGATAAAGATGACAGCAAAATTGATGACAACAAGGAAAGCCTGCTGCCGCCGATGAAAGAAGGTGACAAGGTCGATTTGCAGGAAATTCGTCTGGAACAGCATTTCACCGAACCACCACCGCGCTTTGGTGAAGCATCGCTGGTCAAAACGCTCGAAGAATATGGCATCGGTCGACCTTCGACTTACGCGTCTATCATAACGACACTGGTTGATCGTGAGTATGTCGAACTCGAAAGCAAGCGCTTTCATCCGACCGACGTCGGTCGCGTGGTGGCACGCTTCCTTACTCAGCATTTCCCGAAGTATGTCGACTACGACTTCACCGCCCAACTTGAGAACTCACTCGACGAGATTTCACGTGGTGAGATGGAGTGGGTGCCGTTGATGGAAGAGTTCTGGACGACCTTCAAGACCCAGGTCGACGACAAGATGGAAAATGTCAGCCGTGACGAGGCCATTCAGGCGCGCCAGCTTGGTACCGATGAGAAAAGCGGCAAGCCGATTACCGTGCGCATGGGCCGTTACGGTCCATTTGTACAAATCGGTACCCGTGAAGATGAAGACAAGCCGCGTTTTGCCGGATTGCGTCCAGGTCAGAAAATGGACACGATTATGCTCGAGGACGCACTGGAATTGTTCAAGCTGCCGCGCGAACTCGGCGAGTCACCCGAAGGCGAGCAGATATCAGCCAATATCGGACGCTTCGGCCCCTATATTAAGTACGACTCCAAGTTTGTCTCGCTCAAGGTCAAGGAAGGTGATGACCCGTTTACCGTGACGCTTGAACGCGCCCTGGAACTGGTTGCCGAGAAAAAGGAATTTGATGCCAATCGCGAGATAAAGGTATTCGAAGGCACCGACATCAAGGTACTGCGAGGCCGCTATGGTCCGTATATTACCGATGGCGTCAAAAACGCGCGTATTCCCAAGGATGTCGAAGATCCCGCCACGCTCGATCTGGCAACCTGTCAGGAACTGATTGAAAAGGCGCCCCTGCCTAAATCGCGACGCAAGAAGGCGGCGTTCAAGAAGAAGGCGGCTCCCAAAAAGGTAGCCGTCAAGAAGAAGGCAGCAAAGAAAAAGAAAGCTGTCCGCAAGAAAGCCGCTGCGACAAAAGCGACTGCCGCAGCCACTTAACTTTTTTCGTTATGAGTCCCTGGGCATTGAATCGGCTCGTTCATGAGCTATCAAACGGCGCGGTTATCGGTTATCCGACGGATACTATCTGGGGTTTCGGCTGCGACCCGTATGCATCCGAAAGCGTTTTCAGAATCTTCCAGATCAAACAACGTCGGGTAGAAA
Organism: Gammaproteobacteria bacterium; assembly: GCA_024686195.1. GTDB lineage: Bacteria > Pseudomonadota > Gammaproteobacteria. The sequence continues at coordinate 6,895 of JAIBDO010000084.1, forward strand.
AGGGCCTGATTCTACTGTCGTCGAAGCTCGAGTATTGCGAGCCTTTCATCAAGCTGAATCAACAACAGCGCGACCAGGTTTCGTTACCCTCAGAGCGCCCAACCACCTGGCTGGTGGACGCGAGCGACGACTGCCCACCCTGGATTTGCGGCAACCATACAACCGTAGCCATCCGCATTACCGATCATCCCTTGCTGGCATATCTTTGCCCACGACTGCACAGTCCACTGGTCTCGACCAGCGCGAACACATCAGGCAAGTCGCCGGCCCGTAGCGCGCTTCAATTGCGCCGACAGTTCGGCGCGCAACTGGATTTTATCGTCACTGGTTTTAACAGCGGCGGCAGGCAGGCAAGTCAGATAAAATCGCTGGCGAGCGGAAACCTGCTGAGAACAGCCAACTGATGGATATCGAACGCGTTAAACAATACCTGCTGAATCTGCAGACCACCATTACCGGCGAGCTGCAGGCCATCGATGGGCAATCGGTATTTGAGTCCGATAGCTGGCAGCGCGACGCCGGGGGTGGTGGTTGCAGCATGGTATTGCGTGAAGGCGCAGTATTCGAACAGGCCGGGGTCAATTTTTCCGAAGTCTATGGTGATAATCTACCGGCCTCGGCGAGCGCGCAGCGACCGGAACTAGCCGGACGCCGATTCCGTGCCATGGGTGTTTCGTTGGTCATACATCCGCACAATCCCTATATACCGACCTCGCATGCCAACGTGCGTTTTTTCGTTGCCGAAAAAGATGGCGAAGATCCGATCTGGTGGTTTGGTGGTGGCTTTGACCTGACACCCTACTATGGCTTCGAAGCCGATTGCCGGCACTGGCATAGTGTTGCGCGCGCAGCTTGCGAACCCTTCGGCGCCGATCGCTACCCACACTACAAACAGTGGTGTGATGAGTATTTTTATCTAAAACATCGGCAGGAGGCGCGTGGCATCGGTGGACTTTTTTTCGACGATATAAACGAACCTGACTTCGACCAGTCTTTTGCCTTCATGCGCAGCGTCGGCGATCATTTCCTGCCCGCCTATACGCCCATTGTCGCCGTGCATAAGGACGACGCTTTCGGTGAACGCGAAAAGCAATTTCAACTCTATCGACGTGGCCGTTACGTCGAGTTCAACCTTGTGTATGATCGCGGCACACTTTTTGGCCTGCAGTCCGGCGGTCGCACCGAGTCGATCCTGATGTCGCTGCCACCGGTCGTAAACTGGCGTTACAATTACCAACCTGCCGCTGGTAGTGTCGAGGCAGAATTAACCGATTATTACCTGGTCGCGAAAGACTGGCTGGCGGAACATGACGATGGACATTGATTTTCCTGAAATAGAAATTAGCGACAGCAACACTGAATTCAACAAGTGCGACCTGTGCACGAATTCCAAGTGCTGCACTTACGTCACCCAGCAAATCGATGTACCACGCTCCAAGTATGATTTCGAGGTACTACTGTGGCAGGTCTCGCATGACAATGTCGGGGCCTACAAGGACGACGATGGCTGGTTCGTCATGTTCGAAACACGCTGTCAGCATTTGCTCGGCGACGGTCGTTGCAACATCTATGATGACCGACCCACCATCTGTCGTTCGCACAGCAACGATTACTGCGAATACGACGCGCCCGCCGAAGACGGCTTCGACCTCTATTTCCCGACCTACGAATCTCTGCTGCGACACTGCAAAAAGAAATTCAAGCGTTGGACAACCGGCAACCCGCCACCCGCATAGAACCACCTCCGGCGCCGGCATTCAACGTGCACAGCAAATCAACCACAGCCTTACCAAAGCTACTCGTCAGTGCCTGCTTACTGGGTAATCCTGTGCGCTACGATGGCAAGGCGAAGAAGCTGGATCACGAAGGTCTCGAACAGTTACTGGAACAAGGCAGAGTCATGGCCTTTTGCCCGGAGGTAGCCGGGGGATTACCGGTACCGCGTCCAGCCGCAGAGTGCATTTCAGGCGATGGTGATGCCGTTATCGCCGGAAGTGCACGGGTTGAAACCCATGCGGGTGAAGATGTCACTGACTACTTTCTGGCTGGCGCAAAACAGGCGCTGACGCTGTGTCGCGAACACGACATTAGAGTTGCCGTGTTAACCGAAACCAGCCCATCCTGCGGCAGTGGACAAATCTACGACGGCAGTTTCAGCCGTCAACCGATAGTGGCCAGCGGCGTCACCACCGCTTTGCTGCGACAACACGGCATCAGGGTTTTTAACCAGCACCAGCTGGACCCGGCCATCAGCTACTTATCCTCTTACAAATAAAAAAAAGGCCGCCGACAGCAGCGCCAGTGTCAGCGAAGCCGCCATCAACACGGTCAACACCACGCCCCCAAAGGACGATCACTTCAGCGCTGTGTTCGACACGGCTGTTAACAGTAGACTCTATGATATCCGGGTCGGTGAATTCTTTGTTCATGAACATGGCTCGTGCGCGTCGAGGAACGAGTAACCACTCCTGCCCCCACCCTGCCCCAGTCTTTGACGATACATTTTGATTTACTCGCCTGGCATTCTGTTCCAGAATCACTGTCCAGTGCGACCACAGCGAACCGGGTAACAATCATGCCGAGCACCAACTCCAAGCACGCAGTTGAATTTATCCTTGACCTGTTTGCGCGCCAGGGGGCGACCGAATATATGGGTGAAGCCGTCACCATGTCACAGCACATGGAGCAAACCGCAGCCTGTGCAATTGCCGACGACGCCGCGGATGATCTGGTGATTGCAGCGCTACTTCACGACATCGGTCATTTCATCGGCGAGCACCCGATCGATGCCCTGGAAAAGGGTGACGATAACTATCACGAAGAAGTCGGAGCAAACTATCTGCAGAAGCATTTCGCGCCTTCAATCAGCGAACCGGTGCGGCTGCACGTTGCCGCCAAACGTTACCTGTGCGCCACCGATGCCGACTATCTCGGGCGACTTTCAGACGCATCCATCAACTCGCTCAAGGTACAGGGCGGGCCGATGAACGCGGCCGAGATTGCAAGCTTTGAAGCCAACCCGCATCACCAGGCAGCAGTAAAGCTCAGGCGCTATGACGATGACGGCAAGGTAGCCGGCCTCACCATTAACCCGGTAACCAGCTATCGGCAAACCCTGGAATCGTTGGTAGTTCGATAACATGCATTCAATACAGGACTACCGCTTCGATCGCGATCAATTATCCATCACCTGGACAGACGGTGGCGAGAGCGAACTTCAGGCATTATGGTTGCGCGATCATTGCCAGATGCCGGATAGCCGCAATCCTCAGAATGGCCAGCGCCTGTTAAACATCACCGACATTCCCGTCAATATCGGTATCGTCGCTATAAGACTCGACGATCGCCGCCTGGAGGTTGAATTTACGGACGGCGGGCATCGCTCGGAATTCGACCTCGACTGGCTGCACGACAATTGCTACTGCCTCAACCATCAACAGGACGATCGCAGTGAAGCCCTTAAAACCCTGTGGGACGGTCAATTCTTCACCGACGCTCTGCCACGCTGCCACTACAGCGAATTTTGCGCTCAACCTCCGGCAAGGCTCGCTGCCCTCAGGGCCGTGCGGGATCTCGGCTTCGTTGTGCTCGACGGAGTCGATTGTGAGTCGGGAGAGGTCCTGAAAGTGATTGAGCAGTTCGGTTTCGTGCGCGAAACCAATTACGGCCCCTTGTTCGATGTGCGCACCACGGTAGACCCGAGCAACCTCGCCTTTACCAATCTCGGCCTGGGCTGCCATCTCGACAATCCTTATCGAGATCCGGTTCCAGGACTGCAGCTACTGCATTGCCTGGAATCGTCGACGACGGGCGGTGAATCGATTTTGCAGGATGGTTTCAAGGCCGCCAGTGTCCTGCGCCAGGAAAGTCCGCTGCACTTTGCAACACTCAGTCGCAACTGGATCAATTTCCGCTTCCGCGATGGCAGCTCTGATTTGCAGGCACGCGTACCCTTTATCGAAGTCAATGATCTCGATCAGATTGTCAAAGTGCGTTTCAACAATCGCTCTATCGACACCCTCAAACTGGCACCCTCGATCATGCGCGATTTTTACCCAGCCTACCGACACTACGCCGAGATCCTTGAACGCGAAGAGCTACAAATTGTTTTTAAATTACAGGCGGGCGAACTGATGCTTTTCGACAACACCCGTATACTGCACGCCCGCAAGGCTTACTCGGCCTCCGGCACACGGCA
>JAIBDO010000108.1 GCA_024686195.1 Gammaproteobacteria bacterium
ATGTGCATGAACGTTTATCTCGGTCTTGCCATGAGCATGACCGCGGCCGTCAAGGGCATCACCAACAAGATGGAGCCCGGCCCGGCAACCGACAGAGATCTGTACTCGATGACAGACGAGGAATTCGACGAAGCCGGCATTCGCCGTTTGCCGAGAAATCTGATGGTGGCTACCGAGGCGCTGCGCGCAGACGAGCTCGCGGTAGCAGTCATGGGCGCGACCATGCACAAGTCCTATCTCGCCTACAAGGTCGACGAATGGGAGCGTTATCACCAGACCGTCACCGACTGGGAAGTCACGGAATACCTGCGTCTCTACTAGTCGATGACCACGGATCATTCAGTCTTCGAGCTGGGGAATTTCGAGTTGCAGTCGGGCGCAGTATTGCCCGACGCACAACTCGCTTACAAGACCTACGGTAGATTAAACGCGGAGCGCAACAATGCGGTCGTGCTGCCTACTTTCTACACCGGCAGTCACCAGCGTAATGAAGGTTTTTTTGGCCCCGGTCGGGCGATCGATCCGGCGCATCATTTCGTGGTCTCGGTAAATCTGTTCGGCAACGGTATTTCGTCGTCGCCGAGCAATACGCCGGCTCCTTGCAGCGCAGCAAACTTCCCGGATATTACACTCTACGACAATGTGCGCGCACAGTATCGGCTGGTTACCGAGGAACTCGGCGTCAAGCGGATAGCGCTGGTAGCCGGCTGGTCGATGGCCGGTTGCCAGTCGTTTCAATGGGCCGCACAGTACCCTGACTTTGTCGACGCCATACTGCCGTTTTGCGCATCGGCGAAAACCTCGGAACACAACGTTGTTTTCCTCGAGGGCGTGAAAGCTGCGCTGCAGGCAGACTCGGTCTTCGCCGATGGCCACTACAGCAGCGCCCCGATCAAGGGCCTCAAGGCATTCGGCCGCATCTATGCCGGCTGGGCCTTTTCACAGACCTTTTATCGTGAAAAGATGTATCGCCTGAAAGGTTTCGATAGCGCCGAGGAATTATTGCAGGACTGGGAACAGGATCATCTCGACTGGGATGCCAACGATTTGTTGTGCAAACTCAGGACCTGGCAGCAGGGCGATATCAGCGCCAACCCGCTTTATAACGGCGACTTCAAGGCCGCCCTCAACGCCATCAAGGCAAAGACCATCGTCATCGTTTGCGATAATGATTTGTATTTTCGGCCCGAGGACAACCAGATCGAAATCGAACATATTCGCAATGGCGAGCTGCGTGTTTACGAATCCCCCTGGGGCCACTGCGTCGCATCACCGGGCAATGAACCCAAGTTCGAACGCTATCTCGACCGGGCAATTTCGGAATTGCTCAATTAACCTTTTTTATACACAAACCGGAGAACAGCATGACAGCACCAAGCGTATTCAGAATTGCCGATATACAGGACCGCATCGACAACCTGCCCGAGAACGGCACTTACATCAAACCCTTCGTGACCACCGCGATCAGCGAGTCCATGGCTGGCGGCATCAACTGTCTCAACAAGATTTCAGTTCCCTGGGACCTGACCTGTGACGAGATGATCTACTGCCTGGAAGGCACCTTCCGCCTGGTGGTGGAAGAGATCAGCTACGAACTCAACCCCGGCGATCTGATGTACGTCCCCAAGGACAATCACGTCAAATACGAATGCGACGACAAGTGTGTGATTTTCTACACCGCCTACCCGGTCGACTGGAAGCAGCGCGCCGGTATCACCCACGTACCCGGTATCGATTCTGATGAAATGCCTGCTCCTTACGAGCAGAAGTGAGCGTCAGAAATTATATAGACACTTACCTGAAAGGCTGGGAGCTCGGCGACGGCGCTCTCAGCCTCAGTGTTACCGCGGACAGTTTTTGCTACGACGACCCCAACACCGGGCGCATCCCGCGCCACGAGTTCGTCCAGTTCGTTGAGGATTTCAAGACCGCTGCCGTTGAAATGGGCGGCGCGGTGAATGCAAACCCCTTCCTCAAATACACCGACGTGGTCATCAAGGATAATGAACTACCCGCAACAGTTTGGTGCTGGTGGCATGCCGTTGGCACCGAGCTAGAGGGTTGTGCGTTGGTGAAAGTGGGCGAAACTGGCGTGTTGCATGAAAAAATTGCCTATTTTTCGAGCCTGCCAGAACAGCAAGACTGACCAGGCGGAGAGCCATCCATGGAACACCCCTACGAACTCGGCAGCCATCATCGACCCATCACCACCGACAGTGCGCAAGCACAGCAATGGTTCGATCGGGGATTGATATGGCTCTATGCTTTCGACCTGGAAATGGCCGCACGCTGCTTCCGCGAAGCTATCGCGCTCGACGACAACTGCGCCATGGCCTGGTGGGGCCTCACTTACTCATCCGGCATCTACTACAACAAGCCCTGGCATCGCATGCAACAGGACGAGCTGGCAGAAAAACTGCAGCTCACCTACGACACCGCGCGTGCTGCGAAAGCACGCGTCGATCACGTCACGCGCGCCGAAGCGATGATGGTCGAGGCCCTGCAGGCACGCTACCAGTCACCGACCCCGGTGCCCGAGTCCGAATACCATCGCTGGGACGACGACTATGCCGACGCCATGCGCAAGGTGTACGAAGCATATCCTGACGACAACGATGTCTGCGCCCTGCACGCCGAGGCACTGATGACGCGCACGCCCTGGGCGCTGTGGGATCTGCGCAGCGGTAAACCAACCGAAGGTGCTTCTACACTGGAGGCCATCGAAGTGCTGGAAACCGCGATGCAGCGAGTCGAGGAAGCCGATGAAGCGCCACACGCCGGCACGCTGCACATGTACATCCACGTGATGGAAATGTCACCCATGCCGGAGCAGGCCCTGCGTGCCTGTGATGCGCTGCGCACGCTGGTGCCCGATGCCGCGCATTTATGCCACATGCCATCGCATATCGACGTGCGCTGCGGGCACTATTACGAAGCGGTCAAATCGAACGACCGCGCCATCAGCGCTGACCGCATCTACCTCGCCAATGAAGGCGCGATGAATTTTCATACGTTTTCGCGTATCCACAACCTGCATTTGAAAATCTACGCCTCGTTATTCCTCGGTCAGTTCAAGGGCGCCATGGAAGCCGCCGAGGAGATTATTGCGACCACACCAGAGGAGCTGCTGCGCATCGAAAACCCGGCGATGGCCGACTGGATGGAAGGCTACATCGGCATGAAGGCACACGTTTTCATCCGCTTCGGCAAGTGGCAGGAAATCATCGACCACCCCTTGCCCCACGACCCGAAACTTTACGCCATGAGCAGCGCGGTCTGGCATTACGCCAAAACCATTGCGCACGCCGCATCGGGTAATGTCCCTGCTGCCGAGGCCGAACGCGCGCTATTCTACGATGCCGTGACCCGCGTGCCACCAACTCGCTACCTGTTCAATAACACCTGCCTCGACGTGCTCAAGATCGGCGAACAGATGCTGCTCGGCGAGATCGAGTATCGCAAGCAAAACTATCAGACCGCCTACGATCACCTGCGCCAGGCTGTGTCTCTCGACGATAACCTCAAGTACGATGAACCCTGGGGCTGGATGCAGCCGGCGCGCCACGCGCTCGGCGCACTGCTGCTGGAACAGGGCCATGTCGACGAAGCCGAACAGGTCTATCGTGACGATCTCGGTTTATCCGACACCCTGGTCAGCACCTCCCAACACCACGACAACCTGTGGAGCCTTCATGGCCTGGTCGAATGCCTGGAACGTCGAGGGCAGACAGCCGAAGCTAAAATAATGCGCGCACGGCTCAACCTGGCCAAAGCGCGCGCCGACGTGCCGATCAACGCTTCCTGCGCCTGCCGCCTGCAGCACCATTGCTGCGAGAGCTAAGTGATGGCTGACTACCACCTGTATATGCACCGTAATTCGTATGCGATGAGCACGCATTTGCTGTTGGAGGAACTGGGCATTGACTATGACGTCACCTGGTTCAACGTGCACCGGCCGGAAGAGTTTCCTGATGATTTCCTGCAATTGAACCCTAACGCCCGGGTACCTTTGTTGATCACACCCGACGGTCCGATTTACGAGTCGGCTGCCACCATGATGTACCTGTCGGAGCAGCACGCCGGCCAGTTCATGCCCGTCGCCCGCGACTCTAAACGTGGCCAGTTCCTGCAGTGGATGTTCTACCTGATGAGCACTTTTCAACCCGAAGTGCTCATCCAGTTCAACGCCGAGCGCTACTTCCCGGAAGAAAGCTCGATGCAGCAGGCACTCAAAACAGCGTCGCTGCGCGAACTGGAAACCCTGTGGCATATCATCGACGACGCCTTGAAACCCGGTCCCTGGTTCCTTGGCGAGAATTACAGCCTGTGCGACATGCTGTTCCTGATGCAGGCGATCTGGGTCGAAAACCAGCCCGTCGAACTGGCACAGTTTCCGCATGCAGTGAACATGATGCGCGGTGCATTCAAGCGCCCTGCGGTCGAACGCGTCATCGCCACACATCGAATCGAAGCGTTAAGCAACATTTAACACCTGGGATTGCAACTCAGATGCGAGCGGCTGACGTCACCAGACTTTGATCGAGGCGACCCTTTTTCAGCACAACCCCATGACATTCGTTCTAGTCATGAGAACGACGGATGCTGGGGGGGTTCTTGCGAAGTAAACCGCAGGCGGCAAAGCCGCCGAGGCATTCGCAAGAACCCCCCCAGCATCCGATCGTAGTCAGACTCTGAATACATCAGTATTTTGGCTCAAGTAAGTAACCCTGGGCTCTGACCGTGGAAATGTTTCGCACAGCGTTCGACATAGTCGTATGATCACCCGCCCCAGGCAGTACCGGAGACTTCGCTAGTGGCTCGATATCAGAACAATAACCTGCTCGGCATCGGGCTGATGCTGCTGGCAACCTTGTTGTTCGCCTTCATGGACGCCATTGCCAAGTGGCTGGTGAGCGCCGATGTGTCGGCGATCCAGGTGATCGCAGTGCGCAGCTGGATGATCACCCTGTTCATCCCCCTGATGTTGTTCGCCCGCGGAGAACTGCAGCAATTGTATACGCGTCAACCGCTGCATCACCTGGCCCGAGGCATGATCGGCTTCCTGGCCCCGCTTTCTTTTTTTAGCGCGCTGAAAACCCTGCCACTCGCTGACGCCTCGGTGATTTTCTTCAGCGCCGCTTTCATCCTCACCGCAGCCTCGGCACTGTTCCTCAAGGAACGCGTTGGCATCCATCGCTGGAGCGCGGTGGTGATTGGTTTTATCGGCGTGGTGATCGCCATGAATCCGACCGGCAGTGGCGATTTCAGCGCTTACCTGATGGTTCTGGGCGCGGCGATGATTTACTCACTGATTTTTATCTGGGGTAAAAAATTGTCGCATGCCGATTCGATCATTGCGCTGGTGTTCTCGATGAACCTCGGCATGGGGCTGGTTGCCAGCGCATTTTTACCCTGGGTCTGGGTACCGATTACTTTGCAAATGCTCGGCGAACTCACGCTGATGGCGGTTGTTGCGCTGGTCGCGCATTATACGTTTGCAGCTGCCTTCGTGCGTGCCGAGATTTCCGTGCTGGCGCCGTTTGAATACACGATGCTGTTGTGGACGGTGGCGATTGGATATCTGGTGTGGAGCGATGTACCCACCACCGAAATGTGGACAGGCGCCGCGCTGATCGTCGGCGCCGGAATCTACGTCGCCCACCGTGAAGCACTGCGGCGACCCAACTCCGAGAACTGATAGCTGAATCCCTCGCTGGTGAAAAATACAGCACTATGCCCAACGCGATAATTGCTCAGCTTCGTAGCCAGTGGTTTCTGAATTTTTCGCCGTCTTTGGTGTCAGGAATTTCACTCGCGAGGGACTCAACCAACTGCTCCAGACTACTACTGCTTTCCGCGTGATGTCGCACGAGCCTTGACGCCAGCGGGCCAATATAACCGGCATAGTCCTCACCCATCTTCCTGAGCATGTCGTCGTCGAACGAGCGAACCTCGGTAGCGTTGACCTTGGTTCCTGAATTGCCAATACGGGTTGCGTCGATACGGGTGCCACTCATCGTTTCCCAACGCTTCAGGAATTCTTCACGCTCCTCCGCCTCGGGTATTTCTTTCGAAAGCGCAGTCACCAATTCGCCTGCTGGCGTATTCTCCCGATCATAGGCAACCATTATATTCCTGGCGATAGGCCCAACGTAATCAACCAGCAGGTTGGTCATTGAGTCCAACTCGTCTGGACTGGTCGCCGCTGTTCTGGACACCTGGATTGAAGACTCATCGATAGCGGGCACCGGTGCCAGGGAAACGGGTGTTTGCGATCCCACATCTACTTTGCGCGCCACCGCAGTCGCTTCGTCCACGGTGCTGGCGCCAGCAGTTGCGGCTTTCAGTTTTGGCAGCACATCCTTGATACCCTGCACAAATTCCCGGGCGTTCTGGTAGCGATCGGCCTGCCCAACGGCCAGGCCTTTCAACAGAACAGGAATCAGGGCAGTCGGATAAAGGATGGTGTTATCGATACGATTGTTCGGTGGCAGGTTGGCGATTTCAGGCAAACTTGAGCGCGGTATCGAGGGACTCTTCGGCAACAGCGCCAGTAAATCCAGAAACACCATCGTCACCGAAAACAGATCGGCACGAGAATCGACTTTCAAACCAAACATCTGCTCCGGTGCCATGTACTTCGGTGTGCCAACAATCGCGCCAGTCATCGTCAACTCCGGGCTTTCGGCAACTCTCGCAATACCGAAATCGGCCAGCTTGACACTACCTCCATCTCGCAGGATCATCACATTTGCGGACTTGATATCGCGATGCACAATACCCAGTTGGTGAGCCGTATGCAGGGCCTTGAGCAATTGCGAAATGATCGATAGCGACTTTTGTAGCACAATGCCCCGACCGGTTTTGATGATTTCCTGTAACGATGAGCCCTCGACAAACTCCATCACAATGTAGGGCATGTCCTGATCCTGGCCGTATTCGAGCACCATGACTATATTCGGATGAATGCAGCGCGCCGCTGACTTGGCCTCGCGCTTGAAGCGCTCCAGAAACTCGCCGCCACTTTTTTCAGTCACCAGGTGTGGATGCAGAATTTTTATTGCGACCTGGCGCTCAATGTCCGGGTCAAAGCCTTCATAAACGACGCCCATTGCGCCCTCACCCAACATTGAGCGAACCTGGTATTTACCGATTTTCTCCGGCAGGTCGCCCATTGCCTCAGGCCTGGGTTCTATCCAGCAATTTCACAGCGCTGGACAGGCTTCGGTACATCAGGTTAAACGAATGTCCGAGCGAAGACAGTTCGTCTTTTCCGGACTGATCAAATTCGGTGACCGTCATATCGCCCTTGCTGATTTCCTCGGCCTTGGCCGCAATTTTGTTCACCCGTTTGATAATCATCAGATGCAGAAAGACGTTTAGAACCAGCCAGATCGTTGCAAACACGGCAGCGAGAATAATCATGAACACGTTGAAGGTCGCATCCGCTCGCGCTATCGGGATGGCCATCGGCACGTTGACTATCTGGGCGCCTATGATTTCATTGTGTTTCCAGCCAAAACCGTTATGCGCACCATATTTCTTAACCATCGCGGCGGGAGCAGCATCCGGTGTGCTATGGCAGACGAGACAGCCTTTCTTGGTAATTTTAAACGGCGTGCTTAAGAACAGGTACTGACCGGTCGGTGTCGAACGCACACCAGTGTATTCCTTAACATCCTCATAGTTACGGAAATACTGAATGATGTCCTCTTCCCAGGAAGCCGCTTTATGTTCCGGGTTGGTCGGATTGAGTGCGGCTTCCTTATAGGAATAATCCGGGTAAGTATTGCGCAGACGCTTCATGTTTTCGGTGGCTGCATAAGCAGGCACGGTCTGCGCCAGGAATTCGTCCGTTTTGACCCTTTGTAACAGGGGCCGGATTTCCTCCACCGTGTAAGAGCGCACGCTACGGGCGGCTTCCATCATGATTCTGGCTTTCAGCGCCACTTCTTGCTTGGCATTGTCGAGCAGTATTCGCTCAATCAGGAACGACGCTGCCGCAAATCCGACGGCAAACACGAGGAACATCGCCAGGTTGAACTTAAGCCGTATACTCACAATGCAACTCCTGCTCTGTTTGGGCGCCTGAGATTTGTAGTTATTCTGGGTCGCCGATAACGGATATTACCTTAAATCCGAGGACCTTTGGTATACTCGACCGAATTTTAACCTGGTAGGAAACGTGGCATCCCCCAACAATGAAGTCACCATCATGTTTGCGGATATAGTCGGCAGCACCCGACTATATGAAATCATGGGTGACGAGGTTGCTGAGAAACTGGTGACCACGACACTGAAGCAACTCTCAGAAATCATTACCCGGTCGCAGGGTGTGACCATCAAAACTGGCGGGGACGACGTCATGTGCAGTTTTGCCAATGTCGAGCATGCCCTTAACGCTGCGAGAGACATGCACCTTTTTCTGGCACAAAGAACCGCTCCCTCCAAAGACTATAAAATAGCCATTCGTATTGGTGCCAACACGGGACCGGTAATCGCCAGCGAGGGCGATCTCTACGGCGATGCGGTAAACCTCGCCGCGCGCGTGGCGGCTCTGGCGCGCGGTGGCAAGACCTTGATTACCGGCTACACCTTTGATCAATTGTCCAACGCGTCCCGCAAACGCTGCCAGCGCCTCACGACGACAACGGTAAAGGGCAAGGAGCTACCCATCGATATCTATGACGTGAGATGGGAGCAGACCGATGAACTCACCCGCATTGTCGGCAACGAAGTGGCAAACGCCATCCAGAGTTTTCTGCTCATTCGCTACAACGATAACATCATCAGGCTTTCAGCCAGCACGATTACCAGCGCCACGGTTGGACGCGGTCAAGACTGTGATTTAATCATTCCATCGCAACAGGCATCGCGCGAGCATTGTAAAATTGAATGCAATCGCGGCAAATATATACTCGTCGACAACAGTGCTAATGGCAGCTATGTCACGCATAACCAGACCGAGATGCTCTTTCACCAGGAACGCGTACCCCTGATCGGCGAAGGACACATTAGTCTCGGTGAACCCGCCGCAAGTAATTCGGATTTTCTACTGCATTACGCCATAGAACTGGCCGATGGCAGCCAGGCAAAATCCGCCTGACCTGGCGCCTGTGGGGGTCCGGTAGGCGAGCAGCACCAACTGATATCAAATGCTACTTCACGATAACCGTTATCTGCTCGGACATGACCGGCGGATTGTGCGGTGTATGCGCATAGTCAGCCAGCAACAACTGCAGTGTATGGGTACCCGGCGCCAGTTCGATAACCACCTCGGTCTGACCACCACCGAAATGACGATGCCCGGCATCAGCAGGGATCGGCCTGCCAAGATCAGGGATTGCGGTATCGATAAGCAGGTGATGATGCCCGGTCTTCGCCTTGTCGACGCCGGCTGGAGCCACACCCATTCCGGACAGGCCGAAGATTACCTTGACGGGTGATGTCACCACCTCTCCATGCGCGGGTGAAAC
>JAIBDO010000199.1 GCA_024686195.1 Gammaproteobacteria bacterium
ACTTCGTCCTGTAACACATTGGTGCTGAGTTCGAACGTGGCGATCAACTCATCGCTATCATGCCGGGTCGCCCTTCCCTCGAGCGGGTAGATATCGATCACGTCCCCCATTTCCATCTGATTGACATCCATCTCGATCGGCAGCGCACCTGCGTCTTCCATGGTATTGAAGAAGATCGGCGCGATCTTGCTGCCGAAGCAGTATCCGCCATTGCGTTTGTTGGGAATAAAGGGGATATCATCACCCATGTGCCACAACACCGAGTTGGTGGCGGATTTCCGTGAAGAGCCAGTTCCAACCACGTCGCCGACATAAGCAAGCGGATGACCAAGCGCCTTCAGCTCGGCAATCTTTTCCAGGGGTTTATCGGTCAGTCCTTCGCGTGGATTTTTCAACAGCGCATTGGCGTGCAATGGAATATCGGGGCGTGACCAGGCGTCCTGCGCTGGTGACAGATCATCGGTGTTGGTTTCACCGGGTACCTTGAACACGGTTACCGTAATCTTTTCTGCCAGTGGCGGACGCGAGGTAAACCAGTCCGCATTTGCCCAGGACTCCAGTACCCGCCGGGCATGAGCGTTGCCGGCCTCCGACTTCTCTACCACATCATGAAACGCGTCAAACACCAGCAGGGTACTGGATAGCGCAGCGACTGCTGCGTCGGCGGTTTCATCATCGTCGAGGCAGGCGATCAACGGCAGAATGTTGAAACCACCGAGCATGGTCCCGAGAATCTCTGTCGCTCTGACCTTGTCGATCAGCGGCGTGATTGCTTCACCAAGCGTAATCGCGGCGAGGAAATCAGCCTTGACGTAGGCGGCATCATCGACACCCGCTGGCACGTGCTGAGTGAGCAGTTCCAGCAGATAATTTTCTTCCCCCGCTGGCGGGTCCTTGATTAATTCGACCAGGTCAGCAGTTTGCTGTGCATCCAGCGGCAAAGGCGGTATACCCTCGGCGGTGCGTTCATCGATGTGTGCGCGGTAGGCCTGTAGCATTTCAAACCTCGGTAGTATTCACTAGGTTAGGGGTTATAAAAATCAGATCTTCGGTCGCCCATAGATGGCGATCAATCAGCCTTTTTCAATAAAATAGACAATCATCCAGACAATCAGCGATCTTCAATCGGCACGTAATCAAGATCGATCGCGCCATTGTAAAGTTGGCGTGGACGCCCGATTTTCGATTCTGCATCCGACATCATCTCATTCCACTGCGAGATCCAGCCGATGGTGCGTGCCATCGCGAAGATGACGGTAAACATGTTCATCGGAATACCCATCGCCAGGAAGATGATGCCCGAGTAGAAATCGACATTTGGATAGAGATTACGCTGCACAAAATACTCATCTTCAAGTGCCACTTTTTCCAGTGCCATGGCGGTATCGAGCAATTTCTGCTGCTCGTCGGTGGCTTCCATATCGCTCAGCAGCTGATGGCAGATCTCACGAATCAACTTGGCGCGCGGGTCATAATTCTTGTAAACCCGATGACCGAAGCCCATCAAACGGAACGAATCACTCTTGTCTTTAGCGCGATCGACGAAGGCCTGCAACGGCTTACCCGACTCATTGATATCAATCAGCATGCGCACCACTGCTTCGTTGGCGCCACCGTGCGCCGGACCCCACAGTGCGGCGATACCCGAGGCCACTGCGGCAAAAGGATTGGCATCTGAACTACCCGCGAGACGCACGGTCGAGGTTGAAGCATTTTGCTCGTGATCGGCGTGCAGAATCATGATCAGGTCAAGCGCCTTGGCGAGCAGGGGATTCGGGGTATATTCCTCGGACGGCATCGAGAACATCATGTAGAGGAAGTTCTCGGTGTAATTCAGGCTGTTTTTGGGATAGACAAACGGCTTGCCATTGGCGAAGCGATAACTCATTGCCGCAATAGTCGGCATCTTGGCAATCAATCGATAAGCGGTAATCATGCGATGCTCTGCGTTGTGGATATCCATGTGATCGTGATAAAAGGCCGCGAGTGCGCCGACGACACCGACCATGATGGCCATCGGGTGAGCGTCGCGCCGAAAGCCGGCGTAAAAACGAATCATCGCTTCGTGCAACATGGTGTGATTAGTGACGGTGGTGTCAAAGTGCTCGAGTTCCGGCGTTGTTGGCAGACGATTATTCAGCAACAGGTAACAGACTTCGAGATAGGAACTGTTCTCGGCCAACTGGTCGATCGGATAGCCGCGATACTGCAGCACGCCTTTATCACCATCAAGAAAGGTGATGGCACTGGAACAGCTTGCGGTGGACATGAAGCCGGGGTCATACGTGAAGTAGCCCAGCTCTTTATAAAGCTTGCCAATATCGATAACCTTGGGGCCGGCGACGGGTGATAACAGCGGTAACTTGATTTCCTTCCCGGTGGCGTCGTCGATAACGGTTACAGTTTCAGTAGTCATGGCATATCCTCATTAATCCAGGTTGCTCGGCTAACTATTATAATTTGAGTGTTAGCGTGAACCAGCCCGATGGTGGACTGGCGTCGTCGGACAACAGCGAGCGCACAATATACCCATTATTGAAGAAACCCGCTAACACTCATAACCATTATTGAATTTCCTTATCCTGAAAATTAATTCTTCGCGCCCGCAGAAACACTGGTCGAGAGGCGGTTCCAGTGGGAATTATTCGCTTCGCATGAAAGTCATTGTTGACAATATCGAGTGGTATATGCATATTCCACTCACTTTTGGCCAGATATCAGCATTATTGTTGACAATTAATGAGCGGCACACCGATCACCTCAATTCCCGATGAAAGCCTGGAAGTGCCCACACTGGCACGACGCAGCTTCGATAGCATCAAGTCTGACATCATCAACGGTCAGCTGGCGCAGGGCACCAAAATCGTCGAATCCGACCTCGCCCTGAAATACGGAATCAGCCGCGGGCCGTTGCGCGAAGCGATTCACCGGCTCGAACAGATCAAGCTGATCGTACGTATTCCACACGCCGGCTCGCGCGTGGTGACACTCGATGTCAAGATGATGCAGGACATATACACGGCGCGGGAAGCACTGGAAGGCATGGCGGCACGACTCGCGGCGCGGCTGATGCCGGACGCAGACATCGAGGCGCTATCCATGCTGCTCAATCAGCATTCCGAGAATATCAACGAAACCGCAGGCAAGGCATATTTGCAACGCGAGGGCGATATCGATTTCCATTATCGCATTGCGCTCGCCAGTGAGAATCGCTGGATACAGCAAAACCTGCACGGCGAACTCTATCAACTGATCCGCATGTGCCGCCATCAGTCGGGCCAGTTTCCATCACGCGCGCAAACCGCGCTCGACCAACACCGCCAGATTGCCAACGCAATAGCGCAACGCGACGAAGAGCTCGCCGAGCTATTGATGCGGCGTCACATCTCCGGCGCCTGGGAAATCGTTAAAAAAATACTTGAGGATCAAAATGACTGAAACACAAACACCCGGCAACAAATTGCGCGCAGCAGTGGCAGCCAACAATCCATTACAGGTCGTCGGCGCGGTTAACGCCTACAACGCCATCATGGCGCAGAAGAGCGGTCACCAGGCACTGTACCTGTCCGGTGGTGGTGTCGCCGCCTGTTCGTTGGGCATCCCTGATCTTGGCATCAGTACACTTGCCGACGTGCTCGAAGACGCACGCCGCATCACCGACGCCAGCCACCTGCCGTTACTGGTGGATGTCGACGTCGGCTGGGGCGGGGCATTCAACATCGCGCGCTGCATACGGGAAATGATCCGCGCCGACGTCGCCGGGGTTCATATAGAAGACCAGATCATGCAGAAGCGTTGCGGTCACCGCCCGAACAAGGCCATTGTTTCCAGCGCGGAGATGGTGGATCGAGTGAAAGCCGCGGTCGATGCACGCAGCGATGAGAGCTTTGTCATCATGGCGCGCACCGATGCGCTCGCCGTGGAAGGCATGAATGCCGCCATCGAACGTGGGCAGGCCTGTGTCGAAGCAGGGGCTGACATGATTTTTCCGGAAGCCATGACCGAACTTGATCAGTATCGCCAGTTTGTCGAGGCGGTTCAGGTACCGGTGCTGGCCAACATAACCGAATTTGGTGCCACGCCCCTGTTTACCACCGAGCAACTGGCTTCGGTCGGGGTCAAACTGGCCCTGTATCCGTTAAGCGCGTTTCGCGCGGCAAGCCTGGCGGCACTGAACGTCTACCGTCACATTCTTGACGACGGCACCCAGCAAAACGTGGTCGACAACATGCAGACCCGCATGGAGCTGTACGATTTTCTCGACTACCACGACTACGAACAAACCCTGGATAAACTTTTCAACGAGGAAACATCATGACTGAAGCGCCCGCATTCAAACCGAAAAAGTCGGTCGCGCTGTCGGGAACGACAGCCGGCAATACCGCGATCTGTACCGTTGGCAAGACCGGCAACGATCTGCACTACCGCGGATACGACATTCTCGATATCGCCGAGCAGTGCGAATTCGAGGAGATCGCTTACCTCATCGTGCATGAAAAATTACCCACCCAGGATGAACTGGATGGCTACAAGGCTCGTCTACGCGCGTTACGCGACATCCCGCATGAAGTGAAGGTCGTGCTCGAACAATTACCCTCCAGCACCCACCCGATGGACGTGATGCGCAGCGGTTGTTCGGCGCTGGGTTGCCTGATGCCCGAGGCCGACGACCACAGCGTCGATGGCGCGCGCGACATCATCGATCGCCTGATGGCCTGTTTCGGCTCCATACTGGTTTACTGGTATCACTTCAGCCATCACGGCAAGCGCATCGACCTGGTGACCGATGACGATTCGATCGGTGGTCACTTTCTGCACCTGCTGCACGGCAAGCCCGCGCCCGAATCCTGGGTCAAGGCGATGCACATTTCACTGATTCTGTATGCCGAGCACGAGTTTAATGCGTCGACCTTTACCGGTCGCGTAGTAGCCGGTACCGGCTCCGATATGTACTCCTGCATGACCGCCGCGATCGGCGCCCTGCGCGGACCCAAACACGGTGGCGCCAACGAAGAAGCCTTCAAAATCCAGTCGCGCTACGGTTCGGCGGACGAGGCCGAAGCCGATATTCGCGAACGCGTCGCCAATAAGGAGATCGTCATCGGTTTCGGCCACCCGGTCTACACCGTCAGCGATCCGCGCAACGAAGTGATCAAGCGCGTTGCCAAAGACCTTTCCGCCGAAAACGACGACATGCTGTTGTACGACGTCGCCGAGCGCCTGGAAAAAACGATGTGGGAACTGAAGAAAATGTTTCCCAATCTCGACTGGTTTTCCGCCGCCTCCTATCACCAGATGGGCATACCCACCGATATGTTCACGCCGCTGTTCGTCATCGCGCGCACTTCCGGCTGGGGTGCACACGTGGTCGAGCAACGCCAGGATGGCAAGATTATTCGCCCGTCCGCTAATTACACCGGTCCGGACGACCTGGCTTACGTGCCAATCGCTGAACGCGCCTGAAAGAACCTCAGATCGAAGCCCGAGCCCGCGGTATGACGCGGGCCCGGGCCTCGGGAGCAGAACATGAACACACAATACCGCAAGCCTTTACCGGGCACCGAGCCCTCCACTAATCTGGACTACTTCGATACCCGAGCCGCGATCGACTCGATCTCGGCGGGCGCGTACGAGCGACTGCCCTACACCTCGCGCGTGCTGGCCGAAAACCTGGTGCGGCGTTGCGACCCTGCTGATCTGAAGGCTGCGCTCGAGCAAATCGTCGAGCGCCGTAGCGACCTGGATTTCCCCTGGTACCCGGCACGCGTTGTCTGCCACGACATTCTCGGCCAGACCGCGCTGGTCGATCTCGCTGGCCTGCGCGATGCAATCGCAGACCAGGGCGGCGACCCGGCACGCGTCAACCCGGTAGTACCGACCCAGCTCATCGTCGATCATTCGCTCGCCGTCGAACACGCCGGTTTCGACCCGGATGCCTTCGACAAAAATCGTGCCATCGAGGATCGCCGCAACGCCGATCGCTTCGATTTCATCGACTGGACCCGC
>JAIBDO010000186.1 GCA_024686195.1 Gammaproteobacteria bacterium
CGAGGAAAGTCAGCAACACAAACAGCATATCGCAAAGGCGATCACGGCCTACGATATACAGGTTCAACCCGCGCTGCACCTGTACACGGTGACCTTGCCCGAACCCGATATGCATTTACCGATTTCGGACAAACGTCGCATGCAGCAGGCACTGGTTGAGGATTACGACCTGCCGGTAATGGATTGCGAAATGTCCCAGCTGCGCTTGTTGCAGCCGGCCCTGGCAAAGGGCAAACGGCAGATTACGGTTGCCGTCTACCAGTTCCAGCAGATTGTCGGTATCTGGCCAGGCGTCAAGCAGGAAGTCTACGGGCTCGCAGTCGATCTCGGATCGACGACCATTGCGGCACAGTTATGCAACCTGATCACCGGCGAAGTGGTGGCGACTGCCGATACCATGAATCCACAAATCCGCTTCGGCGAGGATTTGATGAGCCGTGTTTCCTACGTGATGATGAACGAAGGCGGCGATGTTGCCATGACCGAGGTAGTGCGCGAAGCCTTCAACCAGCTGGCAAAGCGTGCCGTTAAAAAGGCCGGGATTCAACTTGAAGATATTCTCGATATCGTGGTGGTGGCCAATCCGATTATGCACCATCTATTTCTCGGAATTGATCCGACGCCGTTGGGCACGGCACCATTTGCCCTGACCACGGATCAGACCCAGGTCGTGCGCGCGGCCGATATCGGCATACATTTGCACGCAGAAACCCGTGTCTGCACCTTGCCCTGTATCGCCGGTCACATTGGTGCCGATACCGCGGGCGTGATTCTGTCAGAACGTCCGGACCTCGCCGAGGAATACGTGTTGCTGGTTGACGTCGGCACTAATGCGGAAATCGTGCTCGGTAATCGTAATCGTCTGTTGGCCGCATCGAGCCCGACTGGACCTGCTTTTGAGGGTGCGCAGATCAGCTCGGGACAGCGAGCCGCGCCGGGCGCTATCGAGCGTGTGCGTATTGACCCGGAAACCCTCGAGCCGCGCTACCGTGTGATTGGCTGTGATGTCTGGTCAGACGATGCGGAATTTGCCGACAAGAGTGCCCGCGTCGGTGTCAGTGGCATTTGTGGTTCCGGAATCATCGAAGTTATCGCCGAAATGTACCTGTCCGGCGTCATCGATGAAGATGGCGTGATCGGACCGATCGTCGGCAAGACCAGCGACCGTATTGTGGAAGATGGACGGACTTATTCCTATGTGATTCAGGAAGGCGAACGCTCGATTCGTATCACCCAAAATGACGTGCGCGCCATTCAGTTGGGTAAAGCAGCGCTGCATGCGGGTACGCGCCTGTTGCTCGATCACATGGGAATCGATAAGGTCGATCGCATCGGCCTGGCTGGCGCCTTCGGCAGCCATATAGACGTCAAGTATGCGATGGTGCTGGGTATGATTCCCGATTGCAATCTTGATAAGGTCGGTTCGGTCGGTAACGCTGCCGGTACCGGTGCGCGCATCGCCTTGTTGAATTTCCCGTCACGACTGGAAATCGGTGAAATCCTGCCCAAGGTAGAAAAAATCGAAACCGCGATCGAACCGAAGTTTCAGGAATACTTCATCGATGCCATGGCGATCCCGCACAAAACAGATCAGTTTGAGCAGCTTGGCCGCGTTGTTACGCTGCCTGCAGCCAAACCCAAGGCTGAAATCAACCTTGGCGATGACCGCAATCGGCGCTCATCACGCCGGAGGCGTGGGCGCGCTTAGGGAGCCTCTGATCAATTCGTGACTCAACATCTGCTGGATAAAATGCGCAACTGAATGACCCGGGATTAAGCAGAGACCCCTTAGATCTGATCAGCGAGGCCTGCTGCCTCGTTGGCTGCCTTCTGCTGTAATTTGCGGCGTTCGTCGCGCGGGGGGATGCCGAACAGGTCGCGATAGCACTTGCTGAAATGAGGGGCCGATATGAACCCGCAGGCGAGCGCTATGTCGACGATGGACTTACTGGTTTGCAGCAATAACAGCCGCGCGCGGTTGAGTCTCAGGTTCAGATAGTAGCGTGTCGGCACACAGGCCAAATGTTTCTGGAACAGCCGTTCCAGCTGGCGCCGCGAAATCCCGACGTAGTTGGATAGTTCATCAAGGCTGATCGGTTCTTCGATATTGCTTTCCATCAGCGTTACCGCCTCGGTCAGCTTGGGCTGATTAGACCCCAGCGCCAGGTGCAGGGGAATGCGCTGGCGATCATCCGAACTGCGAATTCGCTCGCACATGAACTGTTCGGAAATTTGCGTGACCATCTTGCTGCCGTGCCTGTCGCTGATCAATTTCAGCATCATGTCCATCGATGCCTGGCCACCTGCACTGGTGATACGATCACGATCGATCATAAACAGGTCGTCGGATACCAGCACTTCCGGAAATTCCTCACGCAGACTGGCGATGTTTTCCCAGTGGATCGTGCACTTGTATCCATCCAGCAAGCCAGCGCGCGCGAGCAGATAGCTGCCGGTGCATAAGGCCCCGATTTTCACATTACTGCGCTTGGCAATGCGCCGCAGGACGAACTGCAGCTGTCGTGACCAGGCGTCACCGATATCGGCACCGCCGCAGACAAACAGGGTGGTGATGTCATTGGCGTTTTCGATGCTGTCGTCTGGGGTTATTTCCAGAGCGTTGCTGGCCTTTTCCGGTAAGCCGTCGATGGTGTAAATACTCCATCGGTAGAGTTCCATGCCGGCATTGCGATTCGCCATACGCAGAGGTTCGATGGCAGATGAAAATGCAATCATCGAATAGTTGGGGACTTGTAGAAATCCGAAGTGCTCGGGTTTCGGCGTAGGTTTTTCGTCGCTCATAGGGTCGATGTTAGCGAACTGCAGGTCGCGATGAAGCGCCCGGGTCCAATCCGCCAGAATACTAGACGCTAAATTACGCTATTGCACGACTTTTTGGTGGGCGAGGAAAGCGGGCCAGGCAGCAATGGCGCTTACTTAAGCCAAAACACTGATGCATCCAGAGTCCGGCTGCGTTCGGATGATTGGCGGGAATTTTTCGCGAATGCCTCGGCGGCCTCGCCGCCTGCGGTTTACTTCGCAAAAAATTCCCCCAATCTTCCGCCTTCTCTCGACCGCAACGAATGTCATGGGGTTAATTGCTTGAGTAAGCGACATTGAGGTTAGTCAGCTTTATTTTGGTCGTGCCGATGGCTTCGGATACCGTAAACCGGTCGCGGTCGATCGGTGATGGTGTTTTGTTGCGGGGCGCCTGGCGCCCCCGGTTGTTTATACCATTGAATCGGGCATGGAGGTTTTGCGCTGCTGGATATAGGCCAGTAGCGCCTCATCGATGGCGGGATCGAGTGGTGGTGCCTCGTATTCCGCCAGCAGCTTTTTGTAACGCGCATTGCAGCGCTGGGCATGGTCCAGGCTGCCTTCCGATTGCCATTGTTCGTAACTGTTGTTATCGGTAATCGGTGAGCGATAAAAAGCGGTCTTGAAATTTTTCTGGGTGTGGTCGCAGCCCAGAAAATGGACGCCCGGGCCGACTTCGCGAATCGCATCCATCGCCTGACCGTTCTCGGACAGGTCTACACCGGCCAGCAGAGTTTCCATCATCGCTGCCTGGTCGGTGTCCATGATGAACTTTTCATAACCCATGGCGAGGCCACCTTCGAGCCAGCCGGCAGTATGCAGCACGAAATTGACGCCGGCCATAACGGCGGGTGTCAAGGTAGCGGCCGCTTCGTAGGCCGCCTGTGCGTCCGGAAGTTTGGAGCCGCACAGACTGCCACCGGAACGGAAGGGTACGCCAAGGCGTCGCGCCAGAGCGGCCATGGTGTATAGAACCAGGGCTGGTTCCGGCGTACCGAAGGTAGGTGCACCCGATTGCATGGACATTGAGCTTGCAAAGCTGCCGAAGATAACGGGTGCACCGGGGTTAACCAGCTGCACGAAAGTCATCCCGGCGAGTGCCTCGGCCAGAGATTGCGCAGCGGTTCCGGCTACGGTCACAGGAGACATCGCGCCAGCCAGTATAAATGGCGTGATGATGGTCGCCTGGTTATTCTCTGCATAGACTTTGGCGGCACCAAGCATGGTATCGTCGAAAGTCATGGGTGAATTGGCGTTGATCAGGCTGGTCGCATAAGTACGAGGCCGCCCGGTAGATGCGTCGATGTAGTTATCCCCGGCCAGTATCTTGATCATTTCGACGGTATCCAGCGCACGTTCCGGTGCCGTGACTGATCCCATGAAGGCCTTGTCGGAGTACTTCATGTGCGAGTACACCATGTCGAGGTGACGCTTGTTGACGGGAACATCAACCGGTTCGCAAATGGTGCCGCCCGAGTGGTGCATACTGGGCGAGGCATAGGCCAGTTTTACGAAATTCTGAAAGTCTTCCAGAGTTGCATAACGCCGACCCTTGTCAATATCGTAGACGAATGGGCTGCCATAGGCTGGAACGAAGACCGTATTCTTGCCACCGATTTGCACGCTGCGCTCAGCATTTCGGGCATGTTGGGTGTACTCGGCGGGCGCTGATGCCTGGATAATCGAGCGACACAGACCTCGTGGGAAGCGAACGCGCACACCATCAATCTCGGCACCGCCTTGTTTGAGTATTTCGAGTGCTTCCGGCATGTCGCGAAACTCGATGCCTACTTCTTCGAGTATCGTGTCTGCATTGTTTTCAATAATCTGCAGACCCTCTTCATCAAGGACCTCGAAAAACGGAATCTTGCGCTTTATATAAGGTGCGCTCTTGACCACGACTTTGCTGGCCGCAAGCCGCTCATCGCGTCCACCACGCCCACGGCCGCGTCTGCCGCGAGCTGATCGATCTTCTTGACTCATGGATAACTCCTCGCAATCCAGATAAGCTGGATTAATGCGCCAGTATGGTTTTAGCTTATATTGCGAGCTGACCTAAGGGCGACCCTGAACTATTTGCCCGCGCCATTCGCTTTCGTATCAATCTCCCAGGCTATCCTATAGCGAATGGCGGTGCTTGCATACGAGCTATATTTTTGCCGGATTAATCAGTTAGAATGAGGCTCGAAAAGCGAACCTTGAATCAGGAGCCCAGTCATAAGCGACGATTCCGAAGCCATCGGTATCTTATTGATCGACGGTTATCCGATAATTCCTTTCAGCTGTGTCGTCGATGCCTTGCGCGCGGCGAATCGTCTGTCGGGAAAGGCGCTATATAGTTGGGAGTATTTTGCACCCGATGCCGAACCGGTAGCGGCTTCCTGTGGAATCACCGTCCCGACTCGTGCACTGCATACGGCCGAGGATCTTGAATCGCTTATAATAGTCGCGCCGAATACCGCTCAGACTTTCGATCATGCCGCTACCATCAAGTTGTTACAAAAACTTGATCGGCAGAAAGTAAACCTGGGATCTGCCAGTTCGGGAAGTTTTATCCTCGCGCGCGCCGGTTTGCTGGACGATTATCGCAGTACGATTCACTGGGAGAATATTCCGGTTTTCAAGGAGTTGTACCCGCAGCTCGAAGTCGCCTTTACGCTTTATGAAATTCATGAGCGGCGCATGACCTGCTCGGGCGGAATCGCGGCGCTCGATATGATGCTCAAACTGATCGAGAACCAGTATGGTCGCAAGCTGGCGCAGCAGATTTCGCAACAGTTCCAGCACGATCGTATCCGTACCGAAGTCGATTCACAGCAGATGGCTGACCGCATAGATCTGGCGATGAACGCCCCAAAGCTGATCGATGTCATCAACCTGATGGAAAATAATATCGAGGTGCCCCTGTCGCTTCCGGAAATTGCCAAAAGGTGCAAACTTTCGTTGCGCCAGATAGAGCGTCTGTTTCATAAGTATCGTGATCTCACGCCGAGCCAGTATTACCTGTCGCTGCGCCTGCAGCACGCCAGACAATTGTTGCTGAATACCAACAACAGCGTGATTGATATATCCATCGCAACCGGATTTGAGACCCAGTCGTATTTTACGGCCTGTTATCGCAAGCATTTTGGTAGCTCGCCGCGCAATCATCGCTCGCAGGTGGCAAGCGAGTGCAAAGGTTAGGGAACCTCTGATCAATTCATGAATCAGCATCTGCTTGTTAAAATACCGGTCCGGCGCTCCGGGTCCGGCGCTCTGACATTTTCGCTGCGTAGCCGAATGACTCAGCATTAATCAGAGGCTCCCCGGGTAATGACGCAATGACTCAATCTGTTACTGTCCTTGGTGCCGGCATTGTCGGTATCTGTTGCGCGCTGGAGCTGCAGCGCCGCGGCATCCAGGTCAGGCTGCTCGACCGCCGGGGTCCGGGTGAAGAAACATCCTCGGGTAATGCCGGGATACTGAGTTACAGTAATA
>JAIBDO010000132.1 GCA_024686195.1 Gammaproteobacteria bacterium
AAAAATACAAGAATGTCAGAAAAAGCCCAGGAGTGGTAGTAATAGGTTTTTTGCTAACAAGAGTGACAAAAATTAAGGTGGAAGTTAGCTTAAGCGCATATCGAATGCACAACTGACAATGGCCAGCTTTGAGGGCAGGGTATCGGGCAGGCGCTATCTTTAAAATCGATCTAACTCAGTGAATCGCCTGCAGCAGCTTCATGGACTGTGCTCAGGGCCTGTATTCAGATAGAGGCACAATTTAACTGTTCTTGATTCAGTCAATCATAAGGCAGTGAGCTGACACTGTCCCTATTTAGTTTGCAGGTTCATGAATTCCAGGGTTCGTGAATGCAGGTAATCGAAAAATGGATTCCAGCGCAGGCGCAGCAAAGCGGTGCCGGTGATGCGCAATACACCGCGCTCACCTCTCATGTCGAGATTGCCTAGCTGTATACCCGGGCTTTTACCAGCGTCCGGCCCACCGTACAGGAGATCGTCCGGGGGAAAAGGCAGCGACACGTGGGTTAGCGAGAAGATCCTCGCGGGCCAATCGCGGAGATAAGTTGAGGTCTTCGGGGTCTCCTTATCGGCTGTGTGTCTAATGGCGACAACGCGGTTGCTCCCCTCGCTTTCATTTGTGACTAGCGTCAGATCGAATCCGGGATCGGTTTGCTTTAGCAGGGGGCTGAAAACAGTCATCGGATCGTACTCCAGCAAATCCTCGATATCGACATTACGGTTGATGTCAAAGAGCACGAGTTGATGGGCACCTGGAGGCAGGCGGGTAAAAAATTTGTCGACCACTGCCTGTGGTATTACGGTCGCGTCGGCACTCGACTGAAAGGCCAGGATCGGGGGCATGTTATCGAGTTTCCCCGAGCCTTGCATTGCCGTCAGCCGTTCCTGGTTATGATTGGTAATTCGGTGCGCCAGATCACCTGCATTGACGGGAAAGGAACCGTATTTGAAGGGTTCGTATTCCGGGATTACCGAGTTCCAGGCGAGCTTTTCCAGTCCGAGCAGGTGTCCGAGACGTGCCTGCCATACCGCGAAGGCAGCGACTTCACTCACCCCGATTTCGGGAGACAACAGCACGATTCCACTGGGCGTTGGCATGCTGTTGTCATCCAGAGTTTCCAGGGTGTACTCAATCGCCAGTGCGCCACCGTTGGAATAACCAATGACATAAAAAGGCTTCTCGGCGACCCTGTCCTTAACCTGCTGCGCAGCGAGCCTCACCGCTGCCGCCATATCCTGCCAGGTGGCTTCGACAAGAGCCGAGGGTGCTGTTCCGTGTCCGGGTATTCGCAGCCCCAACACCCAGGCTCCTGATTCGTGCAACCGCTCTCCCAGTGCCCGCATGCTATAGGGTGAATCGGAAAGGCCATGCAGCAGTAGCACCCCGGCAGTTGGTTCCTCATTGGGGAGCACGAAGCTCCGGTTCCAGTTGACCGGCCAGCGCCCCGGATCGGACCGACTACCGCGACTGAAGCGGTTAATGACGTTTCTGTTTCCGCTGGGTACTTCGGCATAAACAAGCTCGTCGAGCTGCTTGAAGAGTCGGTCTTCCAGTGCCAGATACTGATCGAAACTGGATACATCGGAAGACACGGTGAATTCTTCATCGAGGTCCGCATGATGCCAGATCGACAGGTCGGTTTGACGTTCAAGAAAAATGATAAAGATGATCAAAGCGCTGATGAAGCTACCCACCAGGCCATAACCGAGGGCGCGTAACACGAGCCTTGCAAAGTGATTGACGATTCTCAATGGCATGTCAGGGTAGCATCCGCACAAAGAATGATCTGCAACTCAAACGGGATGCCTCGCGCTGCGGATAAACGTTCATGCCAAATCTCAAAGGACTTCATTGAAACGCACATCCTATCATTAAATCCTCTTTTACCCTGTGATTCGGAACGGGTTGGATTGCCATTAGCAATATTTAACGTCGATTACTGCAGCTCGCCTTTAGATCTTTGAGCAATTACGGCTTTTGTGGCCTGCCAAGGCTGTACCAGAGTCTGCTCGGGCTATCCTGTTGGCTGCGTTCTATCCACAGCAGGTGCAGATTGCCCTGATCATCGAGGGCGATAGACGGATGGGATTGTTCGCCGCTGCCACTGGCAACAGACGGTGCGTGGTCCTGACTCCATTCCAGATCCGAGTTGTAAGCGCTGATCCAGATATCCGAGTTAGAGCGCCTGAAGTCGTCCCAGGCGATGACGAAATCACCGGCCCGATTACCCGCCGTCGCCGGATTGTAGTGCGGTTGCCTGTCACCTTCCTCGCCGTGTGCTTTTTCATTTGGTCCAAAGTTTTCACCGGCGTCAGCTCCGAGTGCGGCGAAGATACCGTAACCGTTGCCGCCTCTGCGTTTGTCCATCCAGGCGGCCAGGATCTCATCCTCGCCAAAGGATGCCAGGGAAACCCGGGTGACTCCGTTACCCTTGTCGTATTCGTTGCGATCTGAAAAGAATTCATTGAGTGATTGCGGGGTGTTAAAGGGCTTGCTCATATCTGCGCTATGACTGACCAGCAGGCGCGTGTGTCCGGCACGGCGATCTTCCCAGGCAACGCAAAGCCCTGCGGCGTTTACCGCGATGACAGGAAACAGTAGTGCTGTTTCCAGTCCCTTGGCTTCGACCGACTGAACGGATTCAACGATTAACCGGTTTGAATCCTCGATCCGTAATGCCGCGACTTTGACAAACCAGCGACCATTATCGCGTTCACGCCAGCTGGCAAAAACCTGATCGTTGAAACTGGTGATACTGACGTGACTGGCGGCTTGCTGGCTGAGCCGGGTTGGTTCGCCCAGAACACCTGCGCTGAGTATCCTGGCGAACACGGATGCATCCTGTTCGAAGGCTAGCGCGAAGCGATTATTACTCAGGGCATCAATGCTCGGTTCATAGGCCTCGCCACCATTACTGACCTGCAATGCGTCAGTAAAGCTGTCGCTGGAGAATAACTTGAGCGCGACATAAATCTGTGGGGTCTGGCTGCGATTGTCTTCCCAGACTGCTGCAACCGACTGCTCCGTAACGGCGATATGCTTGCGCCCTGAGCCGTCAAGATGGTGGTAAACCCGATCCATTGCTGCGCCGGTTACCGCGCTCCTGCCATCGAAAACCCATTGATCAGAGGCTTGCGACTGGAAAATAATCAGCAGGAGCCACAAGCCAGCCAAGCGCAACTTCATTGCCCGGCCATAAACTCTTGCAGCGGCATCGACTGATAATGTTTCTCGAGTATGTAATCACCGTATTGATTCATCTGCGCGACGGTTTGAAAACCGGCTTTCTTGAACAAGGGCTTTTGCTCGGGTGAGAAAAAGATGAAAGTGGGCGTGCCGATAATCCTGCTGCGTGAGGCAAATTGCATTTCGGTGATGCGCTCGCCATTGGCCAGGCTGATGCGATCACCACTTTCTGTATCGACATAGGCCAGCACAAATGCGTCATTGAGTTTCGCGTTGAGCGATGCGTCGTTGAAAACTTCTGCATGCATTTTGCGGCAGGTGCTGCAACCGTAGCGACCGAAGTACAGCAGCATGGGCTTGTTTTCGCTGCTCGCCAGCTGTGTTGCCTCGGTCAACGACAGAAACCGATAGCCCTCGGGTGGTGCGGCCAGTAAGCTGCCGACTGACAAGCTTAAAAGAACAACGCAGGCCAGAGGCAGTCGGAAAAGCAATGAGTGCAGCATAATTCCAGTGTTTATCGAAACAGCAAAAACGTTACCGTATTTGAATCTGCATAGTCAAGGACGCAAAACCACAAAGGAAAGATGGATTGCCAACCCGGTTCCTGTCAGCGCTCTGGATTGCAGCGCGCAATGGAGCAACGCAGACGGAACGAGGGCTAAAAAATCAAAACCGTTTCAACCAGTGATGCGCAATAAACAGATTCTGCCTCAGGTTTGCCGATAGTGGGTCGAGTCAAACAGGTGATCGGGGCATCGTTTCATGCCGCCGAGGCGATTTTCTTTTTCGGATCAAAGAACGGTTTTTCGACGACCACGGCCTGCATCGGCCCGGCTGGCATGTGTACCATCAGTTCGCAGCCAATCTGAGCGTTGTCAATGTCAACCATAGCCAGCGCGATGTTTTGCTGCAGTCGCGGTGAATACACTGCCGAGGTCACCTTGCCAATTACCATTTCGCCGGCATGCACGGGCCAGAAGGTGGTGTTCGGACCAGCCAGCGGTGGCGCCGTAATAGTCAGCCCAACCTGTTTACGGCTAACACCTTCATGGCGGATACGCTGCAGGGCCGCCTTGCCGATGAAGTCGGCTTCCATGTCTGGATTGAGCAGGCGCTCCATACCCAGTTCATAGGGATTGGTGTTGATGTCCATATCGGCATGATACGACAGCATCCCGCCCTCGATGCGGCGTATCGACGAGGTGTGCCCGGGTTTGAGTGCAAACGCGGCACCTGCCGCCATAATCTTCTCCCACAGCTCATCGCCGCGAGTGCCGTCACGCAAATACAGCTCATAGCCGAGTTCGCTCGACCATCCGGTGCGTGACACCACTAATGGGATGCCATCCAGATCCAGTTCGCGCAACCAGTAATAGCGCAAATCCATAATACTGTCACCGAACAATGCCTGCATGACCTCGCCCGATCTCGGCCCCTGCAATTGCAAGGGCGACACATCGGGTTCACGGATGCTCACCTCGAGTCCACAATGCACGGCAACGCCCTGTGCCCACAACAGCACATCGCTATCAGCCAGCGAAATCCAGAAGTGATTTTCACCCAGGCGCAGCAGGATCGGGTCGTTGAGGATACCGCCCTCGGCATTGGTGATGAGTATGTACTTGCATTGCCCTACAGCAAGCTCAGATAAGTCGCGCGGGGTCAGTAGCTGCACAAACTGCGCAGCATCGGGGCCGGTAATTTCGACCTGTCGCTCGACAGAGACGTCGCACAGAATGGCATCGTTCACCAGGTTCCAGAAGTTCTGTTGCGGGTCCCCGAAATCGCGCGGGATGTACATATGGTTGTAAACTGAAAATCCCCTGGCGCCCCAACGTACGGTTGCGTCAAAGAAAGGGGATTTGCGGATCTGAGTGCCGAAACCGAAATCGTCTGATGTTGCCATGGGATTACCTGTTTAGCTGGGCCTGTTTGCTGGCGGCGTATCAAGTGATTGCAGCGCCGGGTAAAAATCGGCGAGATTATAGTCTGTGAAAATCCGGTCGTAAATTATTTATTGAGGTGGCATTCATATCAGCCCGTCGCAGTTGTCGAAAGGGTGAATTGTCGCCGTTTGGTATCCTGGTATGGCGGACCTGTGGTCAAAAATCTCACGACTAAAGTGCAATTGTGGTTCAGCGCGCGTGCTCGATCTCGTGGGCAATTTCGCAGGAGATACCCAGTGCCGTGGATCGGATCCTCGAAACGATGTTGAAACAGGCTTCGGGATTGATCAGAAAAGTGGTGGGTATACGCGTACTTCGCGGTAACCGGTCAGTGGGTCCTCGCCATGGCCCAGAACGGGGAAACTGATGCCGAGATCGCCAGGGACATCAGACACAGCAGCTCGGTGGTCATCAACTTTTGATGGGGCATGATTCAGGATTTCGGATGGAGATTATACAGATCGGCTGCTGTCCCATCTGCTTCCGTCTGGATTTTGCCATCGAGATGAAAGCCGAGCTTTACCAGCAGTCTGCCTGACGCCTGGTTCCCGGTATTCACTATCGCAACTATTCGCTGTTGCTCAAGTGTCGTAAAACCATGGTGCAATATCGCCTGCGCCGCTTCTCGCGCATAACCTTGTCTGCGATACCCGGGCAGGAAGGCAAAACCGAGGTCAGCAGCCGGCAGTGAATCGCGTTGCAGCAGGCCGCAGATTCCAATCGCTGTGCCGTCGTCTTTTAACGAGACCAGATTGAGACCGAAGCCGAACTGCTGGTACATAGCGCGCGGACCGCTTTCAATATAGTGACGCGCGCCATCGAGATCATGCACCTGTTTGTCACCAATGTGGCGCAGCCACTGCGGGTCGTTGACCAGTCGATAGATAAAGGCGGCATCGTTGCTGTTTAGCCAGCGCAACTGCAGGCGACTGGTCTCAATGTTAAGCGGGTCAGCCACCTTCGGTAGAAGCGACTTAAAGCCGACGCTCTGTCGAATCGTCGAGCTCGTCCAGCTCTTCAAGCTCGTTATTGGAGACCGCCTCTGCATAGGCAACGGAGTCTGGTGCCAGGTACTCGGCAATCGGTGTCCCCAGCGGCCCGGCAACCAGGTCTGACTGGTCTTCCAGCGCAACACCGGCGCGCGCACCGATGCGAATCAGGGTGAATACCAGAATAGTCGCAAAAACGATCGCGATACCCCAGAAGTAAAAGGATATGTTCACGAAGTCCATGAAAAAGGCAATGATGATGGGGCCAATCATTGCGCCGATGCCTGCCACCATGACCAGGCTACCACTGGCGCCGATGATCTGGTGAGGCTCGAGACGATCGTTTGCATAGGCGATGCAGATCGAGTACATCGGCATCGCCGCCCCGCCGAGCGCAATCACGACGACATAGAACCAGATACTGTCCTTTGGAACCACGGGTGCCAGCAGGCAACACAATATAGCGACTATGGATAGTGCCGCCATGACGCCGCGACGACCGATGCGATCCGAGATATAGCCCACGGGCCATTGCAGTATCAGGCTGCCAATCATGATACAGGCCATGAACCAGGAGACGGCCTTGAAGTCGACGAGCACCACGCTCGCGTAGATGGCCCCCAGACCGACGAGCGTGCCCTGTGCCATACCGGTGAGACAATTCCCGATCAGTGCCAGCGGTGATGCTCGATAGAGATCGATCACCGACATCTTCGACGAGGTGGCGAAGTTGGGTGCCGGTTTTACGGTCAGCAGGATGGGAATAAGGCCGAAGGAGATAATCACCGAAATCAGGATAAACAGATCGATGGTGTTCGGCTCGGCGAGATTCAGCAGAAACTGTCCCGCGCCCATGCCACCGGTGACGATGACCATGTAGACCGAAAGCACCTTGCCGCGAGTTTCGTTGTCGGCGCGATCGTTCAACCAGCTTTCGGTGACAACGTAAAAACCGGCGAAGCTGATGCCGGTGATTATGCGCATCGCCATCCAGATCCAGGGTTCGATGTAGACACCGTGAAATAAAATGGAAATCGATGCCAGTGAAGCCAGTGCCGAAAACACACGGATATGGCCGACGCGGTTTACCAGCACCGGTGTGACCAGTGAGCCGATGAACATGCCGATGAAATAGCCCGACATCAGGATGCCGGTAGTGAAGGTGGAAAAACCTTCGATGCCCGCACGCACACCCAGCAGAGTGCCTTGCAGGCCGTTGGCGAGCATCATGAAACCTATGCCGAGCAGTATTGCCCAGCAGGCGCCGAGGTTTTTCCACATAAGGTCTGTAGCCCGTGTGAGGCCGGTTGTACGGCCGATTGAACGTGCGCGGATTCTAGTAGACCATCGCTCGGTCGGCAATGCCTAAGTTCAGTAGATTTGCGCAGCTTTGCGCGTCGGCTGTGATGTCCTATAGTCATCTGCAACCCAGTGGGAGAAGTGAGATGGCATCAGGTTCAAAAACGGTCATATTGGCCGCATTGATCGGTAATATGTTGATATCGATTACCAAGTTCGTTGCCGCCTCGATAACGGGTAGCTCGGCGATGTTGTCGGAAGGGATTCATTCGCTGGTCGACACCGGCAACCAGGTGCTTTTGCTGTATGGTCTGAAACGTGCTGCAAAGCCTGCAGATGAGGATTTCCCGTTTGGTTATGGCAAGGAGATTTACTTCTGGTGTTTCATTGTTGCCATGTTGATATTTGCCCTGGGTGGTGGATTTTCGATCTACGAAGGAATCCGTCATCTGCAACACCCTGAACCAATCACCAACGCCAATGTTATCTATCTTGTGCTGGGGTTGGCTTTGCTGTTCGAAGGCGCCGCCTGGTATTTTGCTTTCCGTGAATTCAGCCGGGTCAAGGGCCGCTGGGGTTATCTCGAAGCCATTCAGCGCGCCAAGGACCCGTCGATTTTCGTGGTGTTGTTTGAGGATAGCGCGGCTATGCTGGGACTGGTGGTGGCCTTTATCGGCGTCTTGTTGAGTG
Source organism: Gammaproteobacteria bacterium (assembly GCA_024686195.1). GTDB lineage: Bacteria > Pseudomonadota > Gammaproteobacteria. The sequence goes on from JAIBDO010000132.1 coordinate 8,112, forward strand.
AGATAACCGGCATATTGATCTTCGATGGCATCGCCTCGGTGATTATCGGTCTGATACTGATCGGGACTGCTGTCTGGCTGGCCTATGAGACCAAGAGTCTGTTGATCGGCGAAAGCGCCAACAAGCCGGTAATCAGGGGAATACGCGATACCCTGCGTGGGTACAAAAACATCGACCACGTCAACGAAGTACTAACCATGC
>JAIBDO010000230.1 GCA_024686195.1 Gammaproteobacteria bacterium
CAGGCTTTCGAGCAAGGCCACGACTTTGTCGGGTTAAAATGTCAGCCTCGATCAGACCGAGCCCACCTGCTCCAGTTGTTTACGCATCTGCCGCAGGATACTGTCATAGTGGTTTGGATCATCCGCCTGACCGCAGCCGAATATGCCAGATCCTGAGACGAAGGTATCGGCACCAGCCGCCGCAATTTCTGCGATATTATCCATTTTCACCCCCCCATCGACTTCGAGACGTATCGCCTGTCCGGATTCATCGATGATACGGCGTGCAGCGCGTAACTTGTCGAGCGTGCCCGGAATGAAACTCTGCCCACCAAAGCCTGGATTCACCGACATCAGCAAGATCATGTCAACCTTGTCGATGACATAATCGAGATAGGAAAGTGGCGTCGCCGGATTGAACACCAGCCCGGCGCGGCAACCATGCTCACGAATCAAACCCAGGCTGCGATCGATATGCTCGGAAGCTTCTGGATGGAAGGTAATATAGCTGGCACCCGCTTCGGCAAAATCGGGAATAATTCGATCCACCGGTTTGACCATCAGATGGACGTCGATAGGCGCTTCGACTCCGTGCTTGCGCAACGCCTCACAGACCAGCGGACCGATGGTCAGGTTCGGCACATAGTGATTATCCATAACATCGAAATGCACAATGTCCGCGCCTGAGGCAATGACGTTATCGACTTCCTCACCGAGGCGCGCAAAATCGGCGGCTAGAATCGAGGGTGCTATCTGGTAATCGGACATGTTCATTCCCGTTTGCTTGTCGCGGCAATTTACACCAAATCGAGTCCAATTACAGCCTGATTGCGGATCGATCCGTTTCAGTATCGATTGTGTAGCAGATCACTTCAAACTGCTATGCTAGGCCTAGAGATAACGAGGACTCAACCCGGATGGATAGCAAACAGGCACTCAGACAGGAACTGGCTGCATTGCAGCATGAACTGAGACGCGTTAGTGACGCGATCGAACGCAACCGTACCTGCGATCTGGAGAAGCATGCACGTTTGCTGCGTGACAACATCGCGTTGTGCGAAACCGAACTGCAACAACATTCATCAGCATTGCAATCCACCGTCAACCAGGCTTAACATCGCGCCATGTCGATGAATACCATTGAAGAAAATCGTAGCCGCAATCTGCTCGGCGATCGGGATGAAGTCTGGCTGTTTGGCTATGGCTCATTGATTTACCTGGTGGACTTCCCTTACCTGGAATCGAAGCCCGCCAGTATCGAAGGCTGGAGTCGGCGCTTCTGGCAAGGCTCGCATGATCATCGCGGCACTGTCGAAAATCCAGGGCGCGTCGTCACCCTGATCGAGCAGCCCGGTGAGATCTGCGGTGGTCTTGCGTTTCGCGTCGAGGCACCTGTCTTCGCACAACTCGACGAGCGCGAGAAAAACGGCTATCTGCGGGTTGCCAGCGAGATGACTTTTGACGACGGATCTAACGCTACCGGACTAACCTATCTCGCCTCAGCCGACAACGAGGCTTATCTCGGCGAGGCCAGCGAATACGAGATCGCGCAACACATTTGCGGCGCCCAGGGCCCCAGCGGCACCAATAGTGATTACCTGCTCGAGTTGGCGCTTGCCTTACGCGAACTCGGCCTACAGGATGATCACGTTTTTGAGATTGAAAGGCACATTCTGCAGATCCAGGAGCAAACGACCCCGACCTCCCGTTAATCCGGATTTACTGTATCAGCCCCCAATGGCACTTACTTCAGCCAAAACACTGATGCATCCAGAGTCCGGCTACGGTCGGATGATTGGGGGAATTTTTTTGCGAAGTAAACCGCAGGCGGCGAAGCCGCCGAGGCATTCGCAAAAAAATTCCCCCAATCATCCGTCTTCTGCCGACCAGAACGAATGTCATGGGGTTGTGCTTAGGTAAGTGCCGTTCGGATCAGTCATCGGAAAAAGGAGCCATTACCGGCTTTACTTACATTTCCCTGATTAAACCCGAAGCGCGTTACTGCAGACTGTTGATGTAGTCGGCGATGTTCTCGATATCGGCGTCCTTGAGTCCCGCCGCCATCGCGTTCATTACTGGATTCTTGCGCGCACCGCTACGAAAATCGGTCAGGTTCTGACGTATGAAATCGCCGTTACGTCCTTTCAGCGACGGATTGGCAGTGACCGTACTCACCCCACCCACACCGTGACAACCTATACAGCCGCGCGCGGCATAGGTCGACTTGCCCTGCGCCACATCCGCCTGCGCTGTCATACTGAAAACCAGTGCCATGGCAAGGCACGAAGCTAAAAAAAATCTCATAAAAGCGGGCTCTCTGGTAGCAAAGTGGCATTGCCTAGTGATAACGTGTCTGTAAACATGGGCATGATAAAAACTGGCTCACCGCAGACCGGGCCATTGTTACAAAGCCAAAACTCGATGTAAAGCATAGCAACCAGGGCTTAATCCGTGCTTAATAATCTCAAAGAATACAATCAAAAAATCCGTCAGGACTTGCGGGTTGAATATCGCGGACTGCATTTGCAGACGACCTGGGGCCTGTTTTCGCCGCGGGCTATCGATGACGGCTCGCACCTGTTACTCGAACACCTCGAACTGGATCCCGCTGACAACTGCCTCGATCTCGGCTGCGGCTACGGGGTGCTTGGTTTATGCATGGCGAAAATGGCACCACAGGGTCACACCCTGATGGTCGACAAAGATTTTGTCGCGGTCGACTACGCCGAAAAGAATCGCCTTTTGAATCGTATTGAGAACGCCAGCAGCATGCTCAGTAATGGCTTCGATCAGGTCCCGAAACAACAATTTGATGTCATCGTATCGAACATCCCCGCCAAGGTCGGCAAGGAAATGCTCTATATTTATCTGTTCGATGCACTGCGCTACCTGAAACCGGGTGGCTCTTTCTACATCGTCACCATCACCGGCCTGCGGCAGTTTTTCAAACGCGGTTTCAGCGAAGTCTTTGGCCACTACGAAAAAATCAAACAGGGTAAAACCTACACGGTCGCGCGCGGCATCAAACCCTGAGACCGAATCGAGTCCGCTCCAGACTTTTTTTCGCCAGCCCCTTTTCTTAATTTTGTCATCCCCGCTTTCGCGGGGATGACGGAGTAGGAGCGCCGAATGATGTTAATCAGGTCAGGAGTTGGCGGACTTTCTCGAGCAGAGAGCTGGCGTCTTCACGGCTGGCACCGAGGCAGTTGATGTGCCCCATCTTGCGGCCGGGACGCGCCTCTTTCTTGCCGTAGAGGTGTAATTTCGCCAGACCCTGTTGCAACACTTCATCCCAGGCAGGAACGCCTTCAGGTGGCCAGATATCACCGAGCAGATTGAGCATAGCGACCGGGCTGTGCAAATGACAGGAACCAGCCGGCAGGTCACAAACCATGCGCACCTGCTGCTCGAATTGCGAGGTCACGCAGGCGTCATTCGTATAATGACCGGAATTATGTGGTCTTGGCGCCATTTCATTGACCAGTACACGGCCATCCGTGGAGATGAAAAATTCAACCGCGAGTACGCCGCAATAATCAAGGCCATCCGCGATTCGCGTGGCCGCATCGAGCGCTTTTTCGGCAAGCTCGTCGGAAATCATGGCCGGCACCAGGGTCACGTCGAGAATGCCATTGGCATGGCGATTTTCGGCAATCGGAAAACAGCTAACCTCGCCGCTGACACTACGCCCCAGCACGACCGATACTTCACAGGCCAGATCGATGCGCTGTTCAAGCACACAGGGTTTGCCACCAACCTGATGAAACGCTTGCGCCAGGTCCTCGAATCCTTGACAAACTATTTGTCCCTTACCGTCATAGCCGAGCGTTGCGGTCTTTAGAATGGCCGGGAATCCGAAGTCACTGGCTGCGGCTAAATCGGTTTCATTTTCGAGCGCCAGGTATGCCGCTGTTTCAAGGCCCTGCGCGCGGAAGAAATCCTTTTCACGCAGGCGGTGCTGCGCGATTTCCAGCGCTTCTGCGGAAGGGTGGACCGCGACCGATTGCGCCAGGTAAGCGAGCGTATCCGCCGGTATATTTTCGAATTCGGTGGTCACCACGGCACAGTGCTGCGCCAGGTAATCGAGTGCTTCACGATCATCATAGGCACGCGCCAGATGTTCGCTGGCGAGCCCACCGGCAGGACTGCCCGGGTCGGGGTCAAGTACGATGACTTCGTAGCCCATGGTCCGCGCCGCAGTGACGAACATGCGCCCCAACTGTCCGCCGCCAAGCATGCCGAGAGTACTACCGGGAAGAATGGCCATCTATTCGACAGGAGGTAGAGTCATGTCGAGCACGGCATCACGTTGCTGACGACGAAAATCCTCAAGTTTCTGAGCGACTGCGGCATCGTTATTAGCCAGCAGCGAGACGGCAAACAAGGCCGCGTTGATCGCACCGGGAATACCGATTGCAAAGGTTGCGACCGGAATACCCTTCGGCATTTGTACAATCGAATACAGCGAGTCCAGCCCGCGCAGGTGTTCGCTCGGCACCGGCACTCCCAGCACCGGCACGGTGGTGTTCGCGGCGAGCATACCCGGCAGGTGCGCAGCACCACCGGCGCCAGCGATGATGCAGGCGAAACCGTTGGCACGTGCCTGTTTGCCGAATTCGGCGAGCAGATCGGGTGTACGGTGTGCCGAGACCACTTTTGCCTCGAACTCGATACCGAACTGTTCGAGGTATTCGGTCGCATGCTGCATGACGGGCCAGTCACTGGTACTGCCCATAACTACCGCCACTAAAGAGTTCGGCATCGCTTGCTCCGGGTTATCCCAAAAAAGCGGCCGATTATAACGCGAAACTCTTTAATTAATTAAGTACCAATTAATAATTCGCACAACAGCAGTGTTATGATTTGCGCCAGACAACCCC
>JAIBDO010000247.1 GCA_024686195.1 Gammaproteobacteria bacterium
AATTGTAACCTTGAAAGAGCACAAGATGGATATAGAATAAGCGATAACGACAAAACGATAACTCCAGAGGGGACAGATAGTGGCCAAAGATCTCGAAGCAATCGCAAAAGCAAAAAAGATTAAATATTTCCTGGTGAGCTGGGTCGACCTGTTTGGTAACCTGCGCGCCAAGCTGGTGCCGGCGCGCGCCATCAAGGGCATGCAGAAAGACGGAGCCGGTTTCGCCGGTTTCGCCGCCTGGCTCGACATGACCCCGGCGCATCCGGACCTGTTCGGTGTGCCGGATCCCGACAGCCTGATTCAATTGCCGTGGAAGCCGGAGATCGGCTGGGTCGCGGCCGACCTGTGGATGGATGGCAAGGAAGTCGAAGCCTCGCCGCGCGTTGCCCTGAAGCGCCAGCTGGCGAAGGCGATGAAGCAGGGTTATCGCATGAAGACCGGTGTCGAGTGCGAGTTCCACCTGATTAACGCCGACGGTACCGATATCGCCGACGGTGCCGATACCCAGTCCAAGCCTTGTTATGACCAGTTGGCGTTGATGCGGCAGTACCCCATCATCGGCAAAATCTGCGATTCGATGCTGGAAATGGGATGGAACCCCTACCAGAACGATCACGAGGATGCGAACGGCCAGTTCGAGATGAACTGGGATTACGACGACGCGCTGAAAACAGCCGACAAGCACGTGTTCTTCAAGTACATGACCAAGACTATTGCCGAGGAGGCCGGACTGCGCGCAACCTTCATGCCGAAGCCGTTTAAGCACCTGACCGGCAACGGTTGCCATGCGCACGTATCGCTATGGGACAAGACCGGCAAGAAAAATCTGTTCGCAACCAGCCGCAAGGATCCGCGCGGACTGGGACTGTCGCCGCTGGCCTACCAGGCGTTGGGCGGCATCATGCACAGTGCCGAGGACCTGACCGCGATCTTCAATCCGACGGTTAACTCGTTCAAGCGCATTAGCGCGCCACGTACCCTGTCCGGCGCTACATGGTCGCCGAACGCGGTGACTTACGGCGGCAATAATCGCACGCACATGGTGCGCATACCGGAAGACGGACGCTTCGAGCTGCGCCTGATGGATGGCGCGGCGAACCCGTACCTGTTGCAGGCGGGCGTGCTGGCGGCGGTACTCGACGGCATCGACAACAAGCGTGATCCCGGTGATCCGATCCACCTGAACATGTACGAGGATGGTCACAAGGTAAAGACGGCGAAGAAGTTGCCTGACAATATGCTCGACGCATTACGCGCGCTCGACAAGAACAAGGTGATCCGTGCGGGTCTTGGCGATGAGCTGATCGACGCCTTCGTCAAGCTCAAGCTTGAAGAGTGGAACAGCTACTCCAAACATCTCAGCAGTTGGGAACGCAAAAATACACTGGATTGTTAACGCATTCCTTTTATTGCATCGACGGGAAAGCTCCGGTCGATTCTGCTTTGTTGCATTGCTGTAGAGGACTCGCGCCGCAAACTGGCGGGAGTTCCTCTCTTCAATGACGATTATCCGATATCGGGCAGGTATCGATGTTTAGCGGCCTGAGTCTGACTGCTCGGGCCAGCCTGGCTTGCGCCTATAGCGGTGTCGCCTGGGGTTTGTTCTGGATTCCACTGCGCGGTATGGATCGGGCCGGTGTCACCGATGCCTGGGCTACCGTGTTGTTTTACGGCGTACCACTGTTGATTTTCATGCCCTGGATCCTGCTTAACTGGCGTCGTATCGCTCGTTGTGGCTGGTCGTTGCATTTCATCGGCATTGCCACCGGGGCATCACTCGCCTTCTATTCCAACGCGATGCTATACACCGAAGTGGTGCGCGGACTGGTGCTGTATTACACCACGCCGGTGTGGTCATTGTTGCTGGCGCGCCTGCTTCTCGGTGAAGCCATTACTGTCCCACGGGTGCTCGCGATTGTCTTCGGCGTCGCCGGCATGCTGGTCATGTTTGGTGTCGATCTCGGGTTTCCCTGGCCGAAAAACATCGGTGACTGGATGGCCCTGATCGGGGCCGCGGGCTGGGCAGTGGCCGCTGTGCTGCTGCGCAAGGACGATGGCAGTCGCAGCATGGAAATTTGCTCGGTCTATTTTTTCTACGGTGTGGTCGCAGCACTGATACTCGCGCTGTCGCCGATGGCTGGTGAAATAGAGATGCCCGAGTGGCAGGCGATCGTCGATGTTCTGCCCTGGGCGATACCGATTGCCATTATCGTCATCCCCGGTGCCTACGCGGCTTTCTGGGGTGCGCCACACCTTAACCCCGGGGTTGTCGGTCTGCTGATGATGACCGAGATCAGCGTCGGTGGTATTACCGCGGCGATCTGGGCTAACGAACCACTTGGAACACGCGAGCTCGTCGGTATCGCATTGATTACGATCGCGGGTTTATGTGAATTCCTCTACGCTCCGATGCGCAAGGCCCTGCTGCGCAACAACTAGTCGCGGGCCGCGCGTTTGTGTCGCTTTCTCGATACTTTCGTAACGCGCCAAACAATATGATACCGCGTCTCGATTAGTGTGTCGGCCTACCGGTAGCGACACAACTCAAAACTGATGTACGACTGTGCATCAGTCCATTAGATTTGCACGATTTGGAGACAGAAATGGCAAAAAGTGATATCGAAATTGCTCGCGAAGCAACCACCATACCGATTACCGAAATAGCGCAGAATCTCGGTATTGCGCCGGAGTCATTCAAGCCTTTCGGCCATGACAAGGCCAAGCTGACTACCGAATACATCAATTCGCTGAAAGACAAACCCGATGGAAAATTGATCCTGGTGACCGCGATTTCACCAACCCCGGCTGGCGAAGGTAAAACCACCACCTCGGTTGGCTTGCACGACGGTCTGTGCCGGATTGGTAAGAAATCGATTGTCGCTTTGCGTGAGCCCAGCCTCGGCCCCTGTTTCGGTATGAAAGGTGGTGCCGCAGGTGGCGGTTATGCCCAGGTCGTGCCGATGGAAGACATCAACCTGCACTTCACCGGTGACTTCCATGCCATCGGTGCCGCACATAACCTGCTGTCGGCGTTGATCGATAACCATGTCCAGTGGGAAAACAAGTCAGGTCTGGATCCACGTCGCATCACCTGGAAGCGTGTCATGGATATGAACGACCGTACCTTGCGCGACATCACCATCGGTCTCGGCGGACCGGGCAACGGTACTCCGCGCGAAAGCGGCTTCGACATCACCGTCGCCTCGGAAATCATGGCTATTTTCTGTCTTGCCACCGATCTGGACGATCTGGCCCGTCGTATTGGCAACATCGTGGTCGGCTACACTCGTGACCAGAAGCCTGTGCACGCCCGCGATGTCAATGCACCCGGTGCGATGACGGTTCTTCTCAAAGATGCTTTTATGCCGAACCTGGTGCAAACCCTGGAAAACAACCCGGCCTTCATTCACGGTGGTCCCTTCGCCAACATCGCGCACGGTTGTAACTCAGTCATGGCTACCAGAACCTCGCTCAAGCTGGCCGACTATGTGGTCACTGAAGCCGGTTTTGGTGCGGATCTCGGCGCCGAGAAATTTTTCGATATCAAATGCCGCAAGGCCGGTCTGAAACCTGCCGCCGTAGTGTTGGTGGCGACCGCCCGTGCGCTCAAGATGCACGGCGGCGTGGCTAAAGATCAGCTGGCTACAGAGAACGTCGAAGCGATCAAAAAAGGTTGCGAAAACCTTGGCCGTCATATCGACAATCTGAAGAAATTTGGAGTTCCGGTCACCGTCGCGATCAACTGTTTCTCTGCCGATACTGCTGAGGAGCTGAGTGCAATTCGTGAATTTTGCGCCGCGCGAGACGTGCAAGCCTTCGATGCCAATCATTGGGCCGAAGGTGGCAAGGGCACCGAAGACCTGGCGCGCCACGTTGCCGAGGTCGCCGATTCAGGTGTGTCGAAGTTTGCGCCAATTTACGCCGACGACATGCCATTGTGGGAAAAGGCACGCCACATTGCGCGCACGATTTACGGTGCGGAAGACATCACTGCCGATAAAAAAGTACGCGATCAGTTCGCCAGGTTTGAAGCCGCTGGTTACGGTCACTTCCCCGTCTGTATGGCCAAAACTCA
>JAIBDO010000228.1 GCA_024686195.1 Gammaproteobacteria bacterium
ATCAACGAACCGTGGATTATTTCGATGCTGGAACGGTTTATCCGTGAGAAACGCCTGGGCAATTACCAGGTGTACATCGGTGATCAACATCAGGGTGAATTTCATCCTGCCTGATTTTCGCTCTGTTTTAGCGTATTTCCGAAAACCAATTAAGAATCAATAATATCCTGCCGCATTCAGGTGTCGCTTCGAGGCAACGTGGAGTCGCTGCAACGTCAGCCCTGACGCCGTTTAAAAACTATTCTCCCTGTTCTTGGTGGCCCTCCCGGGCGGCTTGCGATTGAGTGAGGATTTGTTTAATGACCGATTACGATGACGACGAGTACGAAGACGATCTGGATCTGAGCACGCTTCCGGATGATGAACTTGTTGAGCAGATGCACGACGACCTCTACAACGGGCTCAAGGAAGAAGTAGCCGAAGGCACGCAGATTTTTCTGGATCGCGGCTGGGACGCTAACAAAATTCTCAATGAAGCACTGGTCGCCGGCATGACAATCGTCGGTATCGACTTCCGCGACGGCATCCTTTTTGTACCGGAAGTGTTGATGTCTGCCAACGCGATGAAAGCTGGTATGGCGTTGCTCAAGCCTTTGTTGTCACAGTCCGACGTGCCAACTGCCGGTAAGATGGTGATCGGCACGGTGAAAGGCGATATCCACGACATCGGCAAGAACCTGGTGTGCATGATGATGGAAGGTGCCGGCTTTGAAGTCGTCGACCTCGGCATCAACACGCCGGTGGAAGATTTTCTCGCGGCACTCGAAGAGCACAAGCCTGAAATTCTCGGCATGTCAGCATTGTTGACGACCACAATGCCTTACATGAAGGTCGTCATTGACACCATGAAAGAGCAGGGTATTCGCGACGATTACATCATTCTGGTGGGTGGCGCGCCGCTGAACCAGGAGTTTGGTGAAGCCGTTGGTGCCGATGCCTATTGCCGCGATGCGGCGGTTGCCGCCGATACGGCCAAGCAACTCGTTACCGAGATGCGGGCCCGTTAGTATCCTGGGCTGGATGTCGGTGCTGAAACGCTATGGTAAATTCTGCTCCTATCCTGGTGATCACCTGCGCTGCCATTGCGCGTGAAGTAAACGAAATAAAGAAGCTCGGGCAGTGGTCGCAAATGGATTTGCAGGCGATCACCGCCGACCTGCATGCACGGCCCGAGAAAATAGCGCCTGCAGTGGCCAGCAAGATCGATGCAGCGCGCGATAAATACGAGCATATTTTTGTCGCCTATGGTGATTGCGGTACCAGTGGTGAACTCGACAGAGTGCTTGAGGAACGCGGCGTCAAACGCCTGCCCGGTGCCCACTGCTACGACTTCCTGGCCGGTCGCGATAACTATCAGCAAATGCAGGAAGACGAGCCGGGGACCTTTTACCTCACCGATTTCCTGACCCAGCATTTCCAGCGCCTGGTAATCGAAATCCTCGGTATCGATCGGCACCCCGAGCTACTGGAAATGTATTTTGGTAACTACACGCGACTGGTCTACCTCGCGCAAACCGATTCTGCGGAACTGACCGCGCTGGCGCAGGATGCGGCTGCGCAACTGGGTGTGCGCTTCGAGCGCGTGTTTACCGGTATGGGTGAAATGGTGCCGGAGCTCGACGCGGCCATGCAGGAGGCGATGTGGCGCAATTGAAAGTTATTTACTGGCGCGATATTCCGGGCCGCGTGGTGGTTCGCGAAAATCGACGCAGCACCCGTCTCAACCTGTCAGCGCGCTTTATGCATGCCATCGAACGGGCCGCTTATCGGCTGAAAAAGAAACAGGCTGATGCGATGTTCGAGCCCTGGCATGACGTTGCGCAAACGGTCGATGGCGACATTCATGTGCAGGCGCATTCGCTGGTACAACAGCTTGAAGAGCAGTACACGCAGGAAGTCCTGGAAACCCTGATTCGTGCCAGCGGTGTTGACGAAAACCGCGGCGTCACTAACTGAAGATCTACATGTATAAATTTCGCCACTGGTCGGTAACTCACTCACGCAAACTTGAGGCGTTTTACCATAGATTCGAGCCTGTTCTGATGCGCTTGCATCCGCTATTCAAGGTGGTGGGCTATGGGCGCCTGGAAAAACCGGTGCGCGTTATTGAAAAAGCCATCAAGGGGTTGATGTTCGATTGCCAGATGTGCGGTAAATGCGCGCTCAGCTCTACCGGAATGTCCTGCCCGATGAACTGTCCCAAGTCTATTCGCAATGGTCCCTGTGGTGGTGTGCGTCTGAATGGTAATTGCGAAGTCAAACCGGAAATGCGCTGCGTCTGGGTTGAGGCCTGGCGAGGTAATCAGCAAATGCGTGATTCGCAGGCTATACGGCAGGTGCAAATCCCGGTTGACAACCTGCTCAAGGGCAGTTCCTCGTGGTTGCGAGTGGTACGTGATAAACATGCCGAACGCGCCAGTGAGAGCGCGCAATGACCAGCATAACTGGACAGTCTCCCGCCAGCCCGCTGGCCAAACTGGAAGGGCATTCTTCCACTGGACGACTCGAGCGCGTGTTGCGCGCCGGCCATTTCGTGGTCACCGCGGAACTGGCACCGCCGGATTCGGCGCTGGCTGAAGACGTTTATGAACGTGCACGCCTGTTCGATGGGTATGTCGATGGCATGAACGCTACCGATGGCTCCGGAGCCCATTGCCACATGTCGAGCGTCGCGATGTGCGCACTGCTGACCAATATCGGCTATTCACCGGTGCTGCAAATATCCTGCCGCGACAAGAATCGCATCGCTATTCAGGGAGATGTGCTGGGTGCGGCGGCCATGGGTGTTTCCAATATCCTCTGTCTGAGTGGTGATGGTGTCCAGGTTGGCGATCATCCCGAGGCAAAACCGGTATTCGATCTGGACAGCATGTCGCTGCTTGAAATGATTCGTATCATGCGCGATGAATCGCGCTTTTTGAGCGGTCGACCGATTACCTCACCACCACAGGTGTTCCTCGGTGGAGCCGAAAACCCGAGCGCGCCGCCCATTGATTTCCGCCCTTACCGGCTCGCCAAGAAAATTGCCGCGGGTGCCCAGTTTATCCAGACCCAGTACATATTTGATATCGAGCAAATGCGAGAATTTATGGCCAGGTCGCGGGATCTTGGCTTGCTGGAGCAATGCTTCGTGATCGCGGGTGTAGGTCCGCTGGCCTCGGCGCGCACCGCGTTATGGATCCGCAACAACGTTCCGGGTATCCATATCCCCGATGCCATTATCAAACGCCTGGAAGGCGCCAGTGAACCGAAGCTGGAGGGGCGCAAGATCTGTGTCGAACTGATTCAGCAGATCCGCGAAATTGAAGGTATCAGTGGGGTGCACGTTATGGCTTATCGACAGGAAGAAGCTGTCGCTGAAATTGTTGCGCAAGCGGGTGTACTGGAAGGACGGGTGCCCTGGTATCCGGGTTGTGATGTTCAGTCCAGTTATGCCTGAGACGGCATTTATCTGGATTTAGATTATTTTGATTTAACGAGATTTTGAGGAAAAAACAATGACGGAAACGGTTGTCAGCTCTGCCACCAAAGAATTGGTCATCGGCTTTGAGCGTCCCTTCGTGCTGATTGGTGAGCGTATCAATCCTACCGGGCGCAAGATCATGGCCGAAGAAATGAAAGTCGGTGATTACAGTCGGGTGCAAAGTGATGCGCTGGCACAGGTCGCAGCCGGTGCCCACATGCTCGATGTCAACGCGGGTATTCCGCTCGCCGACGAGCCGCGTATTCTCGCTGAATCCATACAGCTGGTGCAAAGCCTGACTGATGTTCCGCTGAGTATCGACTCATCGATCATCGATGCGCTGGAAGCCGGGCTTGCGGTGTATCAGGGCAAGGCCCTGGTGAATTCGGTAACCGGAGAAGATGAGAGTCTCGATCGGGTTCTGCCGTTGATCAAGAAATACGGTGCCGCGGTAGTGGCAATTTCGAATGATGAAACCGGCATTTCTGAAGACATCAACGAGCGTTACAAGGTTGCTGAAAAGATCGTTAATCGTGCTTCCGACTACGGAATTCCCGCTTGCGACGTGGTCGTCGATCCACTGGTTATGCCGATTGGCGCGATCAACAGTGCTGGGCGCGAAGTGCTCCGGCTGATCCACCGCTTGCGTACCGAACTCAAGGTCAACACGACCTGTGGTGCTTCCAACGTCAGCTTCGGTTTGCCCAACCGTAATGGCTTCAACGGTGCCTTCATCAGTATGGCAATCCAGGCAGGCATGACCTCGGCGATCACCAACCCGCTGCATGCCGAAGTGGTTGCTGCGAGTCTCGGTGCAGACGTTATGCTTGGTAAGGACCCCGATTGCGGTCGCTGGATCAAACATTTCCGTGAGCCTGCAGCGGAAGGTGCGGTCGTACGTGGCACCGGTCGACGTGGTGGACGCCGCCGTCGTCCAGCTGCTTAAGCGTTGTGACTACAGAATCAACAGGTCCCGAACCGTCTGCTATAGAAGAGGTCAGTGTACTGTTTATGCCGTCTGGTCTGCGTGGCCAGGTGCCGGTAGGTACGACCGTATTGCAGGCGGCGCAGCGTCTTGGTGTCGACCTCGAATCAATTTGCGGTGGGCAGGGTAAATGCCGTAAGTGCCAGGTACTGCCGCAGCAGGGAGAATTTGCCAAACACGGTATCGTCTCGCGCCCGGAACATCTGTCGGAGCTGACCGAGACCGAACTGATTCAGCAGTCAAAGAAGCGTTTGAAAGGCGCTCGTCGCCTGGGCTGTAATGCCCGCATTCTCGGCGACCTGGTGGTCGACGTACCCGAGGAAAGTCAGCAACACAAACAGCATATCGCCAAGGCGATCACCGCCTACGATATACAGGTTCAACCAGCGGTGCATCTGTACACGGTGACGCTGCCCG
>JAIBDO010000019.1 GCA_024686195.1 Gammaproteobacteria bacterium
CAAGGCCGGGTAATTACTCATCAGGGTGCGTAATTCGGTCAGGGTATAAAGCGCTAACAGGTCGCTTTGTTCGATCTCGCTATTCAGCTCGATGAAGCCGCTGTCGGCCAGTTCGGTGATGGCTGTCTGTAGCGATTTTATTTCAGGGTAATTCAGTTTGCTGCGACGGTAGCGGTCGTGGCTGCGGTTTAGCAGGCGTATACAGAGTTTGCTGGCATCGGCACCAAGCTTGCCAAAACGCTTGAGGAATTGTAACGGCTCGGGATCGAGTATATCGCCATACACCCGCTGCACGTGGGCAAACAGGGTGAGCACATTATCGAGGTAATAGGTTTCAGGTAAGTCCGGCGGCATATGGGTTTGCATTCTACACGAATATATAACTCTGTTGCATACAACGGTGTTATATATTATATTGCCTCGATGGAAGCGCTTACCGACATTCAACAGGCAGTTTACGACTATACCCGAGATGCGTTGCAACAGGGTCAGCCGTTTCCGTCTTTGCGTGAAATCGCGCAACACTTCGGCTTTCAGCATACGACCGCGCGCTTTCACCTGAAGGCGCTGGAAAAGAAAGGTTATGTGCAGCAGCGCTCGCAGCGAGTCTCTGATTATTTGTTGCCTGAACTGTTGTCTGATCAAGGAGAAATGCAGGCGGGCAGTTTTAATCTGGTGGCGCGGATTCCTGCCGGAACGCCGTCGCCGGTTTTTGATGAAACGCCGCAAGCTTTTTCAGTCACCCACGACTTTTTCGGCGGTGGCGATATTCTCGGTCTGACCGTGGTCGGTGACAGTATGTCCGGAGACTCGATCGCCGATGGTGACATCGCGATGATCAAGCGTCAGCAGGAGTCTAACAAGGGCGATATTCTGGCGTTGCGTATCGAAGACGAAATCACCCTGAAGCGTCTACAGATAAAATCAGACAAGGCACATTTGCTGCCATCAAATCCTGAACATCCAGTCCGTGTAGTGCCTGCCGCCTCGCTTGAAATTCTCGGCAAGCTGGTCGGGATCATCCGCAAGGTTTAGCCTGCATATTGTACCATGGCCTCACTCCCTGCAAAATTTGCCGACCACAGCCTGCAGCGGCAATTACAATCGGCACGCTCATTAAAGAACGGGCAGTCATCCCGGGCGCCGTTATTGCATTCGGGGATCGATGCGCTCGATGAGTGTTTTCAACAGACCCGCCCTGGTGACCTG
This sequence comes from Gammaproteobacteria bacterium, assembly GCA_024686195.1. Taxonomy (GTDB): domain Bacteria; phylum Pseudomonadota; class Gammaproteobacteria. Next base: position 1,210 of record JAIBDO010000019.1, read on the forward strand.
ATCGAATGGGGGATACCGCCGGGTTTGAATGGGCGCTTGATTCCATTGCAGCTGCTGAAACAGCAAATTCCACCCAGTGTGTGGATTTATCATCATCATGGGCTTGGTGTTTTTGCATCGAGCTGGATCAGTCACGGTGTTGATCTGCAGCGGCTGTTTTTTATTTGTTCAGAAAATCCGGTGCGCGAGCTGCGGCCTTTGTTCATGGAAGATACCTTCAAGCGCATCATCATCGATGCGCCCCGCAGGTTCAGCGGTGGCGACATGGCATTCGTGAGTCAGCAAGCGCGCAAGCAAGGGCAGATCGTGTTTTTGATACGCCACTTTTTTCTCTCTGAAAAGCGTGGGAATCCATACGCAAGCCTGCGTATCAATACCTGGCAGAGCGGTCAAAAATCTTTTTCACTGCAGGTTATTAAAGGGCCGCGCAACGGCAGAATTTCATTGCCTTACGCGGCGGTCGCCGAAGAACATGGGCGCTACAATTAATCTTGTTGCTCATTGTCGGTTGCTTACCGGGGTTACGGGTAATGAATGTACCCCGAATGTAAGTCAAAGTTCCTGTCGAGCTCATGTTCGATTAGATCAGGCTCGGCAGGCCGTGCTGCAATGAAGACGCGTGTAATCGAGCTCTCTGAACTGCGCGGGCAGGACGACTTTCCGGCGTATGCGGCGGTGTTCAGCGCACAGGCGTATAACCCTTTCCTGTTGTCACCAACGGCAATGCGCTGGAGCGATGAGATTTGCCTGGCGCGTCTCGAGGATTGCAAACCTTTCTGGATTGAGCAGAAAAAAAAACTGCGCTGCAAACTGACTGAATTATTCGATCCGCTGTTGCTGCATCACGGTGGCGAAAACTACATAGCAGTGTTTGGCAATAATCCCTGGCAATGCCTGCTGTACCTGCACTACCAGTTACATCACCAGGGCAGGGGGCTTTATCTGCTGCAAAGCCGGCTCGATCAAAACATTTTCCGGACACTGGGTTGGGATAGCTGGTTTGACGCGCAGACAGAATTGATAAATCACCTGCTGGCGATTAATGCCCGGGGCTTTCAGGTGCAGTCGTTTCATGCTCAGCAGGCGCGCATGCAGCGATTCATTCAGCGCATCGGGGTAGCATCGCCACAGGATATGAGCGCTGCTGACAGTAACTCGATTACACGCCGCTTCGGCAAGTGGTTGGGCCAGATCTGGCAGTGGAGCTTTAGCGATGCAAGCCAGTTACGGCGGTTTCCATGGATTAGTCTCGCTGTCGAACAGTTGCCCGAGGTCAGACGGGATCTTGATTATCCGGTTAATCAATGGTCATTTATCGAAGTCCTGTTGCGCGAAGATCTGGCGCGTCTTGGTGATCAGTTTCAACGTGATGACTGTGTTCACATTAATCGTATGCGTTGGGAAATCACTTTGTTCAATGATCAAAAGGTCGTGGTCGAACTGTCTTTCCGGCATCCCTATTCGCTGCATCGTGATGGACCCGATTACGCCACTGCGCTGTATCAGGCGCGTTACATTTATGATGACCTGCTGCGCAAGCTGCAGACGCGAGAACACGACCTGGATTTACCCGAGAACATGCCATTTCTGTGGTGGCGTCTCGAGATTTGTGAGCGGATCGTGCTGGCACCACAACTGTGGGAGCTGTTCGCCAGCGAGCTTGATCAAATCGATTATCAGCAAATCATGAGCCTGCAAAACAAGCTGCCGATTGCCTTCGAGTGTTTTCAGGCGAAGGCTTCATTTTGCCCTGAGCAATCCTTTGAGCAGATTTCTGTCGATGAGTCGATGTCAGCAAGCCGGGGTGATGCTCGGAATGTAGCCCGGGATATGGCTCAGAATATGGCTGAGAATCACTATCCCTGGTCCTGCAGTGCCGTCAATAAACCCCTGTTCTATTTCCGGGCACCGCAACCGATCGATAACCCCCTGCATGGTGCGAGCCCGGTGCAGAAAATTTTTCTCGAACGTAATTCCAGTCAGTGGTGGTTGAGTCCCGAAGGGCTGCAGTCAATACGTGATTACTTCATCCTCAAGGACCATAAGGGTCGCTGTAGCTGGGCCTATTGCAACCAGGATGGCAGCTGGTTCAAGCAAGGCGAGTACTGCTAGAGCGCAATGTTCGATCATTTCAACGAGTGGTTGTGTAAAACCAATTTCAGTTTTTTACAGGGTGCATCGCATCCGCGTGATCTGGTTGAAACGGCCAGCCGCCTTGGTTACCAATCGCTGTGTATTAATGACTTTGATGGTGCCTATGGGCTGGCGCGTTGTTACCGTGAGCTCGAACGCCTGAAGCAGCAGGAGCCAGGTCATCATCAGGGCCTCAAGCTGAATTATGGCGCCGAGATACACTTTCAGCGCGACCATGACCTGCCCCTGATCCTGCAGGATACCCTGGTGCTGGTGGCACAGGATCACCGTGGATATACCAATCTGAACCACCTGTTGAGCCAGTCGCATAGAGAGTCAAAGGATTACGCTCATCTACCATTCGAATTCCTGCTGAACAGCAAGGTCGATGGCTTGATCGCGATACAGCCGATGCGTGGCCCGATGCGCGGCCGTAACCGGTCTGATGCTCACAAGCAGGATCAGCAACTGCGCCACGCTGAATTGAAGCAACTCTTTGACGGCCGTTATTTCCTTGCCATCAGCCGCCATCTACACCCGGCCGAGGATCGCTGGATCAATGTAACGCTCGAACTGGCGCGTAAACATCAACTTGATTACCTGCTCTGCCAGGACGTTTTTTTCCATGATCGTGCACAGAAGCGAGTCAGTGATCTGCTCCAGGCGATACGCAATAACCGGGTTTTTGATGAATGCCAGGAACATTTTTTTGCCAATGCCGAGCGCTGCCTGCATCGCACAGATGAGTTGCGCAGGCTATTCACTGTCATTCCGGATTATCGGCGTGCACTGGGTTTGTCGCAGACGTTAAATCGTGACTGTCAGTTTAATCTTGATCAGCTGGGATACCATTACCCTAAGGAAATGATACCGGATGGGCTGGACGCGCATGCCTATTTGCGGCAACTGGTGCAGCAAGGTGCCAGGCAGAAGTTCAACCAGCAGCCCCCCGCACGGATCCTGCAACAACTCGAACACGAACTGACGCTTATCCGGCAACTCGACTTCGCCGATTATTTTTTGACCGTCTGGGATATCGTCAGCTGGGCCCGGCAACAGCATATTCTTTGCCAGGGGCGCGGTTCCGCAGCCAACTCCAGTGTCTGTTTTGTGCTGGGTATCACGTCCGTTAATCCTGAACAGTTTGACCTGTTGTTCGAGCGTTTTGTCAGCATGGAGCGTGGTGATCCACCCGATATCGACGTCGACTTCGAGCATGAACGCCGAGAGGAGGTTATCCAGTACATTTATCGGCGTTATGGCCGCGAGCGTGCGGCCATGGTGGCCAACGTGATTACCTTCAGGGGTAAGGGCGCACTGCGTGCCGTTGGTAAGGCCCTGGGCGCCGACGATGCCTTGTTGAAAAAAATGTCGAAGATTGCCTCGAGCCGTCATTACCGTGGCACTGGCACCGATAATATCGTGATGGCTGTTAAGCAGGACCACGAAGCCGGTAACCCGGCCGCCACGCGCGTGAGCTGGCAGTTGTGGATGGAGTTGAGTGAAAAGCTGCACGGCTTCCCGCGCCATCTCGGGATTCACTCGGGTGGTTTTATGCTTGCCGACAAGCCGCTTGATTGCCTGCTACCGCAGGAGCCGGCAACCATGCCCGGGCGTAGCGTGATCCAGTGGAGCAAGGAAGATATCGAGGCGCTCGGTTTTTTCAAGATCGATATCCTGAGTCTCGGCATGTTGTCGGCCATTCGCAAATGCTTCGACTATGTTGAGCATTACTACGGCAAACGACTGCGACTGGACGGGATTCCAGATGACGATCAAGCGACTTATGCGATGATACAAAAGGCCGATACGGTCGGTACTTTTCAGATCGAGTCACGCGCACAAATGTCGATGTTGCCGCGTTTGAAACCAGCCTGTTTTTATGACCTGGTGATTGAGATTGCCATTATTCGTCCAGGACCTATCCAGGGCAAGGTGATCCATCCATTTCTTGCTCGCCGCGAGGGTCTGGAAGCGGTTACCTATCCGGATGAGCGGTTACGGCCAATCCTGGAGCGCACTCTCGGCATCGCTATTTTTCAGGAGCAGGCGATGCGCATCGCCATCGCAGTCGGTAATTTCAGTGCCGGTGAAGCAAACGAACTGCGCAAGAAGATCGGCTCCTGGGGCATCAAGGACTTCAATCGCGATTTACATCCGCTGTTGTGCAAGCTCGAGCAGGGTATGCAGGACAATAATATCAAAGCTGAATTTGCCGAGCAGATAATCGGTCAGATGAAGGGCTTTGCCGAGTATGGTTTTCCGGAATCGCATGCGGTGTCGTTTTCTTTGATTGCTTACGCTTCCTGCTACCTTAAGTGTCATTTTCCGGCAGCGTTTTACATTTCAGTATTGAATTCACAGCCGATGGGCTTTTATTCGCCGCATGCACTGTTACAGGCGGCGCGGCGCGAAGGTATCGAGCTATTACCCATATCGCTCAATCATTCACAGTGGGATCACAGTCTTGAACGAGCGGCACCTGCGCAGGATTATGCGATTCGTCTCGGCTTCCGCTTGATCAAGGGCTTGTCTGCGGGCAGTGCTGAACAGATTGTCGCCTGTCGCAAGGAGTCGTTGAAGTGGAATGATTTTGAGCAATTCGCGCGGGCTTGCCCGCTGGCGCGTGACGACCTGACGCTGCTCGCGTCGTCCAACCTGTTTGCCGAGCTTGGCGATTCGCGCTCGAATGCGTTGTGGAAATCCGAAGCCGCAGGTTACAAACCGCTGCTCGATCCGCTTGATGATGGTATCGACTGGAAGCCGGAGACGCGCCTTGAATCGATACAGAAAGATTTCAGTGCTTTTCACACCAGCCTGGGAAAACACCCTGCGCAAATTATCAAACAGGAACAGTGGCCTTACAGAGTCGCAAAAGAGAAATTTGTGGTGGCCAATCGATTGCTGGAATTGCCTGCCGACTGCGATGTGTTTGCTTTCGGTATGGTATTGATAAAGCAGTCGCCTGGAACGGCAAAGGGCATGGTGTTTGTCACGCTGGAGGACGAAACCGGCTTCATCAACCTCGCATTTACGCCCCAGGTGTATGCTCGTTTTTATCGCTCAGTCGACCAGCAGCCTTTTCTGGCGATAGTCGGACGTTTGCAGCGGGTGCACGAATCGCATTCAATCCTGGTAAAACGCGTGTTCGATTTCCGCCTGGGTGCAGAACTTTTACCGATGCGTCATGAAGCGCAGACGGAACAGCCATCAGCGCTTATCGAACTGATCAAGCCACGTGCTTTTCATTAATCAATAATCATCCCTCATACGAAAAGGATGATTCCTAGCATGAACTCGCCAAGCTTCCATATCGACTCGAACACTGGAACGCCGAGGAAATTCAAGGCGATCAGGCCCAGCAGGAAATAGCTGCCATAGCGCGCATTCAGCATCTGGTAGCGTCTTGCCGCGTCTCGGGGCAGAGCATAAGGCAGGATATAGCTGCCATCGAGCGGACCGATTGGTAGCAGGTTGAACAACATCAGCAACATATTGATCAACGCCAGGTAGGTGAAAAAGAAATTGGCGACTTCGGTTTGAAATAATCCGATATCAAGTTTAAGCCCGATCACGTACACGTTGATGACAATAATCGCCAGCAGCAGGTTCATCGCCGGGCCCGAGGCCGCCACCAGCAGGACGCCCCAGCGCGTATTGAACTTGCGCGGATCGGTCGGCACCGGCCTGGCGTAGCCGATGCCGATCAGCAGCACCATTAGTAATCCGAAAGGATCGATGTGTGGAATCGGGTTCAGGGTGAGGCGACCGGCACGATCAGCAGTGTCATCACCGATCAGTGACGCCATCTTGCCATGACCGAATTCGTGAAAGGTGAGGGAGAAGATCAGCGCGAACGCGATCAGAATAAAGGCCAGGTACTCCTGCTGGAAAATCAGCTGAATCATCGAGTCATCGGGGGTCTGTAGCAAACGAGCGAATTTAACAGAATTCCGATCATGGCACATGGATTTCAACGCTTGTCGCGAATTCGTTCTGATCCGGTTTTCGCAGCTGCATTCAGTCGTGAGATGAGATTAGCGAATATCATTGTCATTGAAATGGATCGATTACCGCTATCGGCAGCTTCATTATTCGAATCCAGCTTAAGCAGAATATAAACAAGGTCACATAAGCCCTTGAAAGTTATCAATATCAGCTATAATCCCCTCAGCGTTAGTCGTTTTGTGTCAAATGCGCTTTATCGAAAGCTGCGGGTCATGCCATTCGACGCGAGCACGCGAAGATCCGGGGATAAGAGTTAAAGAGTACAGAAATAGACTATAGATAAGCAGATCAAGCATGATGACAGACCTCGCGATGATCATCTCGGCGTGACAGTCATAACGTATTATTTTGATCGGCTTGTTTTTGTAAAGCCAATACTCAGGGTGAAAAATGTGTCGGAAGACCTGATAAGCCGGTATAAAAAATCGTTTCGGATTAAATTTCGAAATGCCAATACCGAGGCAAAGTACCGCGATATGCAAAAGCAGCGTGGGCAGCGCGCGAGCATGCTCGCTTTCGGCGTTCTATTCGTGTTGTGTCTGGCCTTTGCCTACATTGAGTTTGATACTCGCGGCATTGAAATGGCCATACCGATGTACGGTTATCTGTTGGCGGCCTTGATGGTAATCGTCAACCTGTTCGTCAGCCGTTTTTCAACTGAATCGAGCCATCAGCAGCTTCGCCTTGTGGCCAATGGCCTGTTGGCCATGGGTACGGTGATCGGTGCAGTATTTCTGCAGAAGTACAACCCTTATCACGCGATTGAGTTTGTACTGCTGGTGGTTTGGCTTGGTAGCCTCAAAACGGTAGGCATGGTGTCGACATTGGTAGTCAATGTGCTGTTCGCCTGCGCCTTCGTGGCGATCATGTACATTACTGATATTTCAGTTTTCAAGATGTTTTTGGTGTCGTTGTTGCTTGCCGTTGCGGTTATCCTCGCTGCCTCTCTCGGTTATCTGGCGGAGCGCGCCCAGCGCATGCTGTTTCTGCAAATCGAAGCTAACAACAGTATGGACAGCCGTCATGAACTATGGTCATTAGCTCTGATTGATGTGGATCTGGCCCTCAGCGGGATTCTTGATTTCAAGGAATTGATCGCGTTGTTGAAGCAGCATCTTGGGCCGGTTATCGAATTCGATTCCTATGTGCTCACTTCGCTCGAGGGACAGGGGCCGAAGCCGGTCGCTGACCAGATTGGAGGTGAGCTGTTCGAAAACGACAATGCGACTCTGTGGTCACAAGAATTGCTCGGTAAGTTGACGCAGACCCGACAGGCCACGGTGAGTGCCGAGCACGAGACCCTCAAGGGATTTCTGGGTCGGAAGAAGCAACGTTTCACCTCCTATCGACTCGATGTTCCGGTATTCAGTGATTCCAGGTTACTGGGGATTATCAGTCTGCGCCGCGCAGCCGAACCTTTTGACCGGTTGGATATGATTTCCAGTGTCAGTATAGCCGCGCAGGCCATGCTGATTTTCAAGCGCAGCTCACGTATGCAACAGGCCCCTGTGCCGAAGTCCAGACCGGAACCGGTGATCCGCTCCAGCCAACCGATGGAGCCCATCGGGCCCATTTCCACTGCCGATGACAAAGATATGGAAATGACCGATCACAGCTTCTCTGAGTCTGATCATAATCTGGTTCCACGGGAGGTCATCACCAAATTTAAGCAGGAACAGGCTTCAGCGAAGAAAACGATTACTCTGATGAGCCGCGACAATGCGGACAAGATTGCGGTCGATCGCTACCGCACGGCTACTGTCGATGGTGAGCCTTTGTCGGTAATGATTATCGAGGTGGACGGATTGTCCAAGTTGCGCGAACAGGATGGCGATGAGGTCGCGTACAAGGTGTTCGCGGCAATCGTGAAGTATGTTTTTTCCAAGGTCGACAAGGAAAAGGAAATTCTCGGTCGCTATGGGCAGAATGGATTGAGTGTGCTGATGCCCAGGGTTGATATGAATGCCGCTGAACGATTTGCTGAAATGATCCGGCAGTTTGTCAGTACCGCACGCTACAAGACTGCCTATGGTGAGAGGACGGCGACGCTCAGTATCGGCGTGGCCGGCCTGACTGACGATACCGGTGATTATGCTTCGATGGTGAAGCGTGCCGATATGGCTCTGTTCGTGGCTAAAAAGAATGGCCGAAATTGCGTCAAGGTTCGTCTCTGATTCGCACCCGCACCTGAGTTAATTCAATGGTTGATCACAATCACTGGCTGGATCGCTGGCAGGAAGACCGCATCGGTTTTCACGAGGCCAGCGTCAATCGGCATTTGCAAAACTGGTTTCCTCGTCTCGCGCCTGCGCCGGGCAGTGGTGTTTTTCTGCCCTTGTGCGGCAAGGCGGTAGATATTCACTGGATCGCACGGCAGGGCTTTGAGGTCGTTGGCATCGAATTGTCGTCGATTGCAATCGAGGCTTTTTTCGCCGAAAACTCGCTCGACTTCGAGCGTGTGGAGACGGATCGATTCGCAGAATATAAATCGGCAAATATTACTCTGTTACAGGGTGATTTTTTCGACTTGAAGCATGACGACTTGAGTCATTGTCAGTTGGTTTATGACGGGGCCGCTTTGATTGCACTCGAGCGCCATGACCGACCGCGCTACTACGATCACATGCTTTCTATTCTGCCAGCGAGCTGTGATATGCTGCTGATCTCACTCGAATACAACCAGACGGAAATGCAGGGCCCACCTTTTTCAGTGCCAAGCGAAGAGATCTTACAGCGATATCAGAATGCATTTTCGATTCACACGCTGGAGACCAGTAATATCATCGATGAGCGTCCGCGCTGGCGCAAGGTAGGCCTTAGCGCGTTGCAGGAATCGGTCTTCAGTTTGACCCGGTGATGGAAAAGCTTCAGGGTAATCTGCACAAAATGCATACCGAGGCAGGTCCTCCGGTGGCTTACAGTCTTGAACTCGGTGGGCAGCGGGTAAGACTAAGCGACTTTCTGGGTCAACGCATCAAGATCGAGTACCTGCAGCAAATTGAATGCACCCACTGCGGTCGAATCACACGCAAGAGTTTCAGCCAGGGTTACTGTTACCCCTGTTTCAGCAGTTTGGCTCAATGCGATCGTTGCATTGTATCCCCCGAAACCTGCCACTATCACCTCGGTACCTGCCGTGAACCGGAATGGGGTTTGTCCCATTGCATGCGGCCGCACATCATATATTTATCGAATACGTCAGGCGCCAAAATAGGTATTACCCGCGAGACCCAGCTACCAACCCGCTGGATCGATCAGGGGGCGGTACAGGCACTGGCTATCTTGCGGGTCACCAAACGTTATCATGCCGGACTGATCGAGCATGCTTTCAAGCAGCATATCGCTGATCGTACCAACTGGCGCAATATGCTGAAAAACGAGGTCGAAGATATCGATTTATACCAGTTGTATGAGACATTGTGGCCGCAGGTAAAGTCGTCGCTCGATGCGGAACTGATTGCTGATGCGGAAGAAATAGCCAGCGCAGACAGCAGCCTCGATTTGCGTTACCCGGCGCTCGCTTATCCCGCCAAGGTCACCAGTTTCAATCTCGACAAGGTACCGCTGGTCGAAGGCAGGCTCGATGCGATCAAGGGCCAGTACCTGATTCTGGATAACGGAGTCATCAATATTCGCAAGTATGGAGGCTACCTGGTCAGCCTGGAGTGCGGCGAGTAATCTGAGATCAAAATAAGGCTGTGATCCTCGATCAGCTGGCGGTTTTATTTTTTCGGCATTTAACTGACAGCCGCCTGGCGGCGAGCTACGGACGTTGTTGTTTGTGGCTGGTCGCGATTATAAAAACAACTACTGCTAAACCAAAGGCCTTTTAAAGTGCGCTGGCGATTGAATTCACCAGCCCCGGGCCGCGATAAATAAGGCCGGTGTAAAGCTGTACCAGTTTTGCGCCGAGTTCCAGTCGCAACTGCGCCTCTTCGGGCGAATCGATCCCGCCGACCGAAATGATTGGAATATCGGAACCCAGCTCAGCATAAAAAGCGCTCAGCAACTGACGGGATCTGTCGCGCAGTGCGAGGCCGCTCAAGCCACCGTTTTCTGCAGCCAGTGGCTGTCCTTGCAGTGTATCGCGAGCGATCGTGGTGTTAGTCGCGATCAGGCAGTCCACATTATGTTTGCGCAACAGTTCGGCAATACCGGGAATGGCCTGATGGTCGAGATCGGGTGAAAGCTTGAGTGCCAGTGGCCGCTGAAACTGGTGCTCATCCTCAAGCCGGAGACGAAGTTGATTGATGCCTGCCAACAGCGCTTCGAGCGCCGCTTCATTTTGCAGGTCGCGCAACCCCGGGGTATTCGGCGAGGAAATGTTGATGGCGATGTAGTCGGCCTTTTGATATACCTTTGCGTATACCTCGCTGTAATCGGACAGGGCCTGGTCTACCGGCGTACTCAGATTTTTACCGATGTTGATACCCAGCACGAAATCACGCCTGGTCTCGCCGATATTTTGCAGCAGGCGATCAACGCCATCATTGTTGAAGCCCATCCGGTTGATCAGGCTCTGTTCCCGACTCAGCCTGAAGATGCGCGGCATCGGGTTACCGGGCTGACCCTTTGGCGTGACACTGCCGACTTCAATAAAGCCGAAGCCGAGCCTGCCCAGTCCATCGAGGTAGTCGGCATTTTTGTCGAGTCCAGCCGCGAGGCCGACCGCATTGGGAAATTCGAGACCCATAATCTGTACGGGTTTGATGATCCTCCGGCGCGGCAACAGTGGATACATGAGTTGCAGCATATCCAGGCTGATGTCATGAGCCTGTTCGGGGTCAAGTGCGAATAGCAGAGGTTTTGTCAGCGAATAAAACATTAGCTCGAAGTGATCAGGGCGAGTAATTCAGGATAGTGTTCCAGGTCTTGCAGGCTGTCAATGTCACGTATGGGTTCAAGCGACCTGGTTCGATAGTTCAGGTGCTGTGCATTCGTCATGGTTTGTTGATAAACCTGGTCGGTACTCCAGCGCATCTTGTCGAACAAAGACGGGTCGATGGCTGTGCAACCGATCAACGTATAGCCGCCATCGAGGGCGGGTATCAGCACCAGTTCATGATCGGCCAGGGAACGTGCCGCCTCCTGCAGATGCAGGCTGGTGATATCAAGGCAATCTGTCCCTATTATCAAGGCGCCATGGGAGCCACGGTTCAGCAATTCCTGAAAGGCATGAAACATGCGTGCACCCAGGTCTTCGCCTTTCTGCAAGCTATAGTCTTCGTGCTGAAACAGCGGATCGTCGCTGGCCTCGCTGACAAATAACTGATAATCCAGCCCGGATTGCTTCACAACGGCGAGCGTGTATTCAAGGCAATAACGGTAAACCCGGGCGGCCCTGGTGGCGCCGATATCCGGAATCAGCCGGGTTTTAACCTTCCCCGGCAAGGGGGGTTTGGCAAAAATCCCGACTGATATCATCGCCGTCTCATCCTTGCCGGGGATAGTAAATCCGATGCAGCCGGTCGGGGTCGACACCGAGCCAGTAAGCCAGGCGTAAAGACCACATCAGCAGAATAGTTTTTATAACGCCATTGTTTTGCCAACGCCGACTCGAACTTTGTACGGGCGAAGGGATCATCAGTGGCTTTGCCTGGCGACGGGCCAATTTGCAAATGGCAATGTCTTCCATCAGCGGGATTGCGGGAAAGGCGCCGAGGCTGTAAAAAAAATCGCGCCTAAAAAACAGACCCTGATCGCCACCTGCAACCCGGGTTACGCGGCTGCGAAGATTGATCGCAGATTCGATTATTCGATACACGACGGCTTTGTCATCAAGGCGAAGATGAAAGTAACCCCAGGGAGCTGTAGCCGGAAATTGCTCGCCAAGCTTGTCCGGCAGAACACTGTCGGCGTGTAAAAACAGTAACTGAAGACCCCGGGCAATTTCGGCGCCCTTATTCATTTGCAGGGCGCGGCCGGCAGCGCTGTGGACGATTCGGCAGGGATAGCGCCGGGCTATTGCCAGGCTGTCGTCCCGGCTGCCACCGTCACAGATGATGACCTCGCCGTTGCGTGCAATCCAGGGATCTTCAAAAAGCCTGCTCAGGCTTTTATCGAGGCACTCCGCTTCGTTCAGAATCGGAATGATGATGCTGAGCAGGGCTGGCTCTGGCAAAGCGTCGGGCAAAGGGTCTGGCAGGATGTCTGCCAGGGGACCAGGCCTTGCGTCAGTCAATGGCTCCGCCACAACTGCTGCCCTGGCCTGCGGTGCAGCCATAGCAGTGATCGGCGATGCTGACCGGTATGTCCTGCAGCTGCGCTTGTGAAACTTCGCTGATGTGCAGCTTCTGGAAATTGTCCGGGTTACGAATGTTCATGTTCAGCATCTGATTGAAGTCGCAGTCGTAAACATAACCCTGCCAGTCGATGCTGAGCTGATTGATGCACATCAGTCCCTTCATGTTGACTATGCTGAAAGCATCTTTCAGCAGGTTCATGTAATTTTCAAATTCGCCTTTCGCCAGCAAAGTGCTGCCAAAGCGGGCAATCGGCATATTGGTTATGGTGAACAGCTGGTTGAACTGGATATCGAATTTTTCGGCAAGAAAGGCTTTATAGTCCCGTTGCAAACTGTCCTGGGGCGGCGGCAGGTAGGGCCCGGTGGGGTTGTACACCAGGGTTAACCCGAGCTTGCCATCTTCCTGCCCATAGCCTAGTTGGTTCAATTGGCGCAGGACCTGCATGCTCTTCTGATAGACCCCCTTGCCACGCTGTCCGTCGACATTGTCTTCCAGGTAACAGGGCAGTGAAGCGACGATCTGCACTTCGTTTTCGGCGAGAAATTCGGCCGTGCCTTCGTAACCGGGTTCGAGCAGAATGGTCAGGTTACAGCGATCGATAACCGTCACTCCAAGCTCACGTGCGGCAACCACCAGGTTACGAAACAGCGGGTTCATTTCGGGCGCGCCACCGGTCAGGTCGAGTGTGTGCGCGCCGGTTTTCTCCAGTACTTCGAGAAGGTGATCAATATTCTCCTGGTCCATCAATTCCTTGCGAGTGGGGCCGGCATTTACATGACAATGCAGGCAGGACTGGTTGCACAGGTAACCGAGATTCACCTGCAGAATTTCCAGGCTGCTGCGGGAAACGGATGGGAAGTCGGTGGTCTTTAGGAGATGCCAGGTATCGCGCATGTCTATCCGGAGTTTGTTATTGATCGAAGGTAGACCCGCAATATACCATAGAGTTCGCGAAGACGATGTCGCACCGGGGAGTAAATATCAGTAGCAGTCAACAACGTGTCAATTGTGCCGTCGCAGTGGTTGTAACCCATGCCCGTAAAGTTCTGTTCGGGCGTCGCAGGACAGGCTGTGGCGACTTCGAATGGCAGCTACCCGGAGGTTGGCTGGAGATCGGCGAATCACCGCAGCAGGCAGCGCGGCGCGAAGTGCTTGAAGAAACGGGCCTGCTGTTGCGGGAGTTGCACTTTGTTGGGACCACCAGCAACGTTTTTTCGGCGCATAATCATTCATTATCGTTGTATTTTGAGGCAGAATGCGTCGATGCGGGCTCGCTGGCCGAAACGGAACCGGAAAAATGCCACGGCTGGGAGTGGAGATACTGGGCTGATGTTACCGATAAGTTGTTTCTGCCGCTGGGTTTACTCAAGCAGACTGAATATCGGCCATTTTTTCAGCAAGGCCCAAAGGCCCGTGTTTCAACCTGATTTTTTGGCATAAGTTTTATGGGCTTAGCTCGGATAAATTAGAATTAAATTTAACTATACTGCTATAGTTCTTTACTGCGCGAATCACTAAAATCATAAATGAATGAAAGTCGGATTTGACATAGCTAGCGATCAGATTGATGGCGCTCGTGACTACCAGGAAGACGCCTATATGGTCAATCAACTTGGTGAGTCCGATTCGGGCGATCTTTGTTCATTGATTGTCATGGCTGACGGCATGGGCGGTCATGCGGCAGGTAATATCGCCAGTAACATGGTGGTTGCGACTTTCAACAAAACCTTCCAGGGCCATTTCCCAACATCTGATGTCTCTGACGTGTTGACCGATGCGTTGAATCGTTCGAACGATCAAATCCGGGCGTCGGTTAAGGAAACACCGGCCTTACGTGGCATGGGTTGCACCATGGTCAGCGCTTACCTGGAAGACGCTAATCTCTACTGGGTCAGTGTAGGTGATAGTCATCTCTACCTGATTCGCGATCGTGAGCTGATCAAGCAGAATGCTGATCACAGTTACGGTGCCTACCTCGACATGATGAAAGAGCAGGGCATGGAGATCGAGGAGCAGGCTGGTATGTCGCGCAATATGCTGATGAGCGCGATGACCGGTGAGGAAATAAGCAGTATCGATGTTGCTGAAGCGCCTGTTAAAGTCCGCCCGGGTGATCGCATCATCATTGCCAGCGATGGTCTCGATACTCTCGGTGACGGCGCGATCATTCAGTATTCATCGTGGTCGGCGACCGCCAAGGAATGCGTTTATGCGTTGCTGAAAGCGGTTGAAGATGCGAACAAGATTAATCAGGATAACACCACGCTGATCGTGGTTGATATCAAAGAGCGTGAGACTCGCTCTGCTCCGGACCCCATCGAAGTTGAAGCCCCGGCTGAGCCGGCAGCGCGTGTTGCAGATGTCCGGGTCGAGGACGACTACAAAGAACCGCGATCGTTTAAATGGCTGATCTGGGTGGTTGTTCTTGCGGCTCTTGGCGGCGGTGGATTTTACGCCTGGCAGCAGGGATTGCTAAGCGATGCGATGGATAAAGGTAGCGAACTGGTCGATAGCACGACAAAGTCGATCGAGGCTGAACTTGAAGCGGATCCGACACCCGAGCCTGTAGCCGCGCCGGAACCCGAGCCCGCACCGGAGCCTGATTCGGTGGTCGAACCAGAACCAGAACCAGAACCGGTAGAAACAGCCAGGGCCGAGGTGTTCAGGGATAAGCTCAAAGGCGGAGGATATGGTCCAACCATGATTACCGTGCCCGCGGGAACCTTCCTCATGGGTGCCTCCTCGTCCGTTGTCGGTCCCGATGAAGTGCCGCGTCACCAGGTGACAATCTCGGCCTTCGTGGTCGGGGTATACGAGGTCACTTTTGACGAATACTATCGATTTGCCAGGGCTACCGGTCGCAAGAAGCCCAAGGATAATGGTTGGGATCGCAAGACCCATCCTGTTATCGATGTCGCCTGGGATGATGCGCTTGCTTATACTCGTTGGCTCAGCAAGCAAACCGGCAAAAGCTATCGCTTATTGTCGGAATCGGAATGGGAATACGTGGCGCGTGCGGGTACCACCAGATCCTTCTGGTGGGGCAGCAAGGCTGGAACAGGTAATGCGCATTGTTTTGATTGCAAGAGCGATTTCAGCACCAGCAAGCCGGCCAAGGTGGGAACTTATAAGCCGAATCCATTTGGCTTGTATGACACGGCTGGAAACGTCTTCGAATGGGTTCATGACTGCTATCACCGTAATTACAACAACGCGCCCGCTGATGGTTCTGTCTGGGAAGGCGGCGACTGTGATGTGCGCATAACTCGCGGTGGTGCATACCGTAGCCCGGCCAACTCGATGCGGGTTGAGAATCGTGACAAGTTCAAGAGTAACAAGGGACAATACAACGTCGGATTTCGTGTTGCGCGCGATCTGTAAATCCCGAGCTTAAGGCTAAACCAAAACCAAAAGGACAAGCCATCGTGATCGAATGGGAACGCATTGAAACCGTGTTGCTCGACATGGATGGAACCCTGCTTGATCTGCATTTCGACAATTACTTCTGGCAGGAATACCTGCCCATGCGATATGCCGAACTCAAAGGCCTGGAACCCGTCGCCGCAAGGCAGCACATCCTCACTCAAACCAGCGAAATCAGAGGTAGTCTGAACTGGTATTCGACCGATTACTGGAGCGAGATGCTGCAGGTCGATATTGTCGAATTGAAGCACGAGGTCAGTCACAAAGTTGCAATACGTCCCTTTTGCATTGATTTTCTCGATGCGTTGCGTGTCGCCGGGAAAGATATCGTGATGGTCACTAACGCACACCATGACAGCCTGGCCTTGAAGATGGAGAAAACCCAGCTGGCGCACAAATTTGACCGGTTGATTACGGTACATGAGTTTTCCTTGCCCAAGGAAAGTCCCGACTGTTGGCAGGAAGTTCATAAGCGGCACCCGTTCAGGGGCGAGCGGACGCTGCTCATCGATGATAATCTGCATGCCCTCGAGTCGGCGCGTGAGTATGGTATCGATCATTTACTGGCGATTACTCAGCCAGATTCGCAAGTGCCGCGGCGCCAAATCGATGACTTTGATGCAATCCATTCATTTGACGAAATCATGCCGGTTAACGAGGTGATTGCTGATGGGTGGTAAAGTGGGTTCTCTTACCGGAGGCTGCCTGTGCGGTGGCGTGCGTTATCGTATTGACGGTGATAGCCGCGATATCATCTGTTGCCATTGTGAGAATTGTCGTCGCACGCACGGGCATGTTGCGGCTTATACGGCTCTGGATCAGTCCGCTTTATCACTGGTCTCGGCGCATACTCTGCAATGGTTTCATGATGCGTCTCCCGATACCTACCGAGGATTTTGCAATCGCTGCGGCGCCAGCCTTTTCTGGGATGCGCGCGATAGTAGAAAACGAATTTCGGTTGCCGCGGGATCGCTGGATGACAGTGGCGGTTTGCAAACCATCGGGCACGTTTTTGTGGCCGAGGCGGGAAGTTACTATGAAATCTCCGATGATCTGCCGCGTTACGATCACGGCAATGCAGGTGAGCTGGAAAGCGGCAGCGACAGTTGACCCTGAAAGCGGAATGGGTTAAAAGTTTTCAAGTAAAACTGATTGTGTTGCCATTGATTTTGTATGGCTGCTGGCTAAGCCTGAACTGACAAACCCCATGCACTTAATTTTCACTGGTTACCCCAGGCATATATGTTGAAACCGGATAAACTTGATCCGCTCAGGCGATCGATAGGTCATATTCTCGATGTCATCGGCGAGGGTTGGTCTATTCTTATAATTCGTGAAGCTTTTCTCGGCGCTCGCCGCTTTGAGGAATTCCAGGGGCGACTCGGTATTGCGCGCAATATTCTGACCGACAGATTGAAAAAACTCTGTGCCAACGAGATACTGGATCGAGTGCCGGTCAAGGAGGGTGCTAAACGGCATGAATATGTTCTGACCCGCAAGGGCATAGACATGATGCCGATGCTGGTGGCCCTGACGCAATGGGGTGATCGATGGGTTTTTGGTGAAAGCAATGAACCGGTTCTTTTTCTCGAGCGTGAGACTGGTCAGCCAATATCATCGGTGAAGGTGTTTTCAGTGCAAGGTGACGCTCTGCGCGCGCGCGATCTCAAGGTCGTCGCAGGTCCGGGCGCTTCACCTGAATCCCGGGAAAGGCTCGAAGAACTGGAAAGAATAAACAGTAAGAGACAATGACAGATACCAGCAAAAAAAAGACCGCCCAGCAGCAAGAGAGTTGCCCGGTAGGTGAGAATTCCTGCGAATGGCTTGATGAGATCGCGCGCCTGCGTACCCAGGTCGATGAGCTTTCCGAATTGGTCGCTACCGATACGCTGACCGGTCTGTTCAATTTACGCCACTTCAAACATGCGCTACAGGCGGAACTGGACCGTGCCAAACGCAGCAGTATACCGATCAGCCTGGTAATGGCTGAAGTCGATCATTTCGAAGCCATCAACGATGAGCATGGCCGTGAAGCCGGCAATCAGGTTCTCAAACGCCTCGCGGATATCTGCCTGGGTGAAGTGCGTACCACTGATCTGGTGTGCCGCTATGGGGGTGAGGTATTTGCGATTGTTTTTCCGGAAACCCATCTGAATCTTGCGGTCAAGGTCGCCGATCGTATACGTCAGGAAATAGCCGATACGCCTGTTGAACTAGATACTGGAGAGGTCAATGTCACGGTCAGTATGGGCGCGAGTGTTTACGTCAAGACCAGCGTTATTGATCTCGTTGAATTCGTCGATTCGGTCGACAAATTTCTGTTCGAGGCGAAACAATCCGGTCGCAACTGTATTTGTCACATTGATTACAACGAACTGCGTAGTGTCACCGAAATTGGTGCGCCTGAACGCATTTTGCGCATCGCCCGTGACTAATCTGCAGAATTTATTAGCAGACGAATTTTAGACGCTATCCCTGATACCTCGGACCACGTAAAAGCTAAACATAATCTCCTACTGCTCGAAAGCCAAACGTCATCCCCGATACGCCGGACCGCGCGTAAGCGGCGGTCCGACGTATCGGGATCTTGTAACGATGGCGCCATCTATATCGAAGGTCCTTACTAGATTACCGCTTTCGCGCGGTCCGGCGTATCGGGAATTACAAAGTTCAGGTTTTCAAAGTTCCGCGCAGTCTGAATCAGTCAGCCGCGGCGTTGTAGCGCTCGATCGAATCGAGGATTTCCTGCTTGGCTTCCTCGGTATCGACCCAGCCTTCGATTTTGACCCATTTGCCGGGCTCGAGGTCTTTGTAATGATCGAAAAAATGTGCAATCGAATCGAGTAACGAGCGCGGCAGGTCACGCACGCTCTTCATGTGCGAGTAGAGGCTCGATAGATTGTCGATCGGTACCGCGATGATTTTAGCGTCCTTGCCGGCTTCGTCGCTCATACTCAACATGCCCAACGGTCGCACTCGAATCACCGAGCCACTGATAACCGGGATGGGTGTCACCACCAGGACGTCGACCGGGTCGCCGTCCTCGGACAGGGTTTGCGGGACATAACCGTAATTGCAGGGATAATGCATTGCCGTTCCCATGAAACGATCGACAAACATCGCGCCGGTTTCCTTGTCGACCTCATATTTGACGGGATCGCTATGCGAGGGGATCTCGATTACGACATTGATGTCATTAGGAACGTTCTTGCCACTACTAACCCGATCCAGAATCATGCGTGTGCCAGTTTGTTAGATGGGCCGCGATTATAGCCAACTGACGCCATTTGAACAGTGGAACAGGGCAAAAAGTAGGCGCGAAAAAACGGTCGACGTTGCACGCCAAGCGCCTGTTAGCGAGTTTGCATAAACTTATCGCAAAACTCGACCTGTCCTCTACGACTGATCCTGGAGCTTGAAATCGCTCAGCTTGCGCTCGATCAACTCATTTTTCAAAACCACGTAGCGCGGCATGCCGCGCTCGTCATAATCTGGATAAGCCTCGCCCTGAATGAGCGGGTACAGGTATTCGCGGCACTTGTCGGTAATGCCGAAACCGTCGTCGCTGATGAAATCGAGTGGCATGGTTTTCTCAACATTGGCAACACCCGCCAGATCCGTGCTGCCGATTTGCCATTTATACGGGCTGTTAGAAATTCGTTCTATGGTCGGCATCACGGCGTTCTTGCCAGCTAGTGCCATTTCCACACCACTGCGCCCGAGCGCATAGGCCTGCTCCACATCCGTTGCGGAAGCAATGTGGCGTGCTGCGCGCTGTAGGTAGTCAGCTACGGCCCAGTGAAACTTGTGGCCAAGAGCCTGTTTCACCATGTTGGCGACTACCGGGGCAACGCCGCCGAGTTGTGCGTGGCCAAAGGCGTCACGGCTACCTTGTTCGGCCAGAAAGCTGCCATCAGCATTGTGTGCACCCTCGGATACTACCACTGTGCAATAACCAAACTCTTCGACCTTCGCCTGTACCGCAGCGATAAATCGGTCGTGATCAAAATCGACTTCGGGGAATAGTAACAATACCGGAATTCCGTAATCTTCAATGAGACCACCCGCCGCGGCTATCCAGCCGGCATGGCGACCCATAACTTCGAGAACAAAGACTTTGGTGGAAGTTTTTGCCATGGATCTGACGTCAAATGAGGCTTCGAGTGCGGAGACGGCAATGTACTTGGCGACTGAGCCAAAGCCAGGGCAGTTATCGGTAATCGGCAAATCGTTATCGACGGTCTTGGGAATGTGAATCGCCTGCACCGGGAAGCCCAGGGTTGCGGATAGCTGTGAAACCTTGAAGCAGGTGTCGGCTGAATCACCACCACCGTTATAGAAGAAGTAGCCGATGTTGTGAGCCTTGAACACTTCAATCAGACGTTCGTATTCGCGCCGGTTTTCGTCGAGGCTTTTGAGTTTGAAGCGACAGGAGCCGAAAGCCCCTGAGGGCGTATGCATCAGTGCTGCGATGTCGGCGTCCGATTCACCCGCGGTGTCGATCAGCTCCTCGCTCAGGGCGCCGATAATGCCGTTACGGCCGGCGTACACGCTGCCGATTTTATCTGGATGTTCGCGGCAGGTCTGAATAACGCCACAGGCGCTGGCATTGATAACCGACGTAACTCCGCCGGATTGGGCGTAAAAGGCATTTTTCATGTTCATGGTCTGAATAATAGTCTGCAAAATATCGGGTTAAAATGGATGTAGGGACTTTCCAGATGCGCAAGTCCAGAATCGGTAGACTCGGCGATCATGTCACTTCCCGCAACGCATACGGTTGTGAGTGTGGCAGATTGGATTTGTGGATTTGGCACAGTGTTGGCTTGATTCGCTACGATTCGCGAAGAATAACGCAAAACGGGATGAATAACAGGGGCCTGGTTGGCATATCGAAAAGCAGATGGATTACCAGCCCGATAAGCAGGCCGGATAAGCGGGAAGCACGCAGGCAGCACCGATTGCTGCCTGCATATGGGCTGTCCTAGCTGAGCAGTGGTGCGATAACCAGACTGACAATCGCCATGACGTTGATCAGGATGTTCATCGACGGGCCCGAGGTATCCTTGAAGGGATCGCCAACGGTGTCACCGACAACGGCTGCAGCATGAGTGTCCGTGCCCTTGCCGCCAAGGTTGCCTTTTTCGATGTACTTCTTGGCGTTGTCCCATGCGCCACCGGCATTTGACATCATCAGTGCCATCAATACACAGCTCAATAGTGCGCCGGCCAACATGCCACCGAGTGCTTCTGCACCAATGATGAATCCCACCAGGGGTGGTGCACTGACCGCGATGACGCCCGGGAGGATCATTTTCTTCAATGCTGCCGTGGTTGCGATGTCGACACACTGTGCCGTATCGGGTTCTGCCGTACCTTCCAGCAGGCCGTCGATTTCACGGAACTGGCGACGAATTTCCTTGATCATTTCGAAAGCAGCATCGCCAACTGCGGTCATCGTAATGGACGCAATGACGAAGGGAATGACGCCGCCGATAAAGATGCCGATCAGCACTTCGGGGCTGTTCAATACCAGCTCAAAGTTCTCAATATTGGCGGAAACCGTTTCGATGTAAGCAGTGATGATGGCAAGGGCCGCCAGGGCTGCAGCACCGATAGCAAAGCCTTTGCCGATCGCAGCGGTTGTGTTGCCGAGTTCATCCAGCGAATCGGTGATCTTGCGGGTGTCTTCGCCGAGACCTGCCATTTCGGCGATGCCGCCGGCGTTGTCAGCGACGGGGCCGTAAGCATCGATTGCCATGGTGATACCAACCGTCGCGAGCATGCCCACGGCAGCGATACCGACTCCGTAGAGTCCAGAATACTCACTGGCAACCCAGATGATGCCGCAAATGGTGAAAATCGGAATAGCGACCGACTGCATGCCAATGGCGAGTCCGCTGATCATGACGGTAGCCGGTCCGGTTTCACCTGACTTGGCGATGTGCTCGACAGGCTTGCCAGCAGTGTAGTATTCGGTGACC
>JAIBDO010000068.1 GCA_024686195.1 Gammaproteobacteria bacterium
GTTTTGGCTTGAGTAAATACCATTCGGCACCTTACCCGAGTAGCACTTACTTAAGCACCGCCCCATGACATTCGTTACGGTCGAGCGAAGGTGAATGATTGGGAGTTGTTTCGCGAAGTAAACCGCAGGCGGCGAAGCCGCCGAGGCATTCGCGAAACAACCCCCAATCCTTCGACCGTAGTCGGACTCCGGATGCATCAGTGTTTTGGCTTGAGTAAGTACCATTCGGCAACTTACCCATTTAACCCTTAACGCAGCGAGATAACACCGCTGCGCTGCACCCGCACCATCGGGTAGAGGGTGCCCAGATCGATATCCGCGTTGAATTCGTAGTCGAACTGTTCTCCGGGTTGATTCAGAAAATCACTGAGCAGACTGATGCCACCCATCAAATCGGCGGTCGCGCGCAAGCTGATATCGGCCTCACCGTAAGCGGCGATCACCGGTAACTCATTCGCCACACCTTCGATCAGCTTGTTGCCCTGCAGGTGAACCGTGTAACTGAGTCCGGCAATATCCAGCGCCTCGCGATTCGGATTAGTGACGCGCAAGACCACATCAAATTCGGGCGCAAACAGGTTCTTGATCTGCGGCGTGATCGACACCAATGACACCCCGGGTTCCTTGAAATCAGATGACAGAGTAACGCAACCTGGCAACAGCAACATGGCGCACAACACGAATCGTAATCGTCGGTAAAAAAATGGCATTTCGAGCAGAACTCCTTCAGGCTTGAACATCTACAATCTCCCGTGGCTCGGCCGAATCGCTTTCTACATCAACGCGATCACGCCGCGTCCAGCCTAATATCGTGATCGTTGCAGCCGGCAGGAAAGTCAGCGTCACAACCGCAGCACCGGCCAGCCCAAACAGCACAATCGCACCAACGCCACGGTACAGTTCGGTCCCTTCCCCGGGGATAAACACCAGCGGGGCGAGCCCGAAAATGGTGGTGATTGCCGACATCGCAATCGGCCGCAGACGCGACTCCACCGCTTCGTTCACCGCCTCGGCGGCGCTCATTGCCAGATTGCGATAATTTTCCGCAGCACGATGCACGATCAGTATCGGATTGTTCACCACCGTCCCCATCAGGATCAGAAATCCAAGCATGGAGATCATGTCGAATGGTTGGTGAACGGCGGGCATGCCGAAGGTCGGCAGCGCAGCACCAACCCAGTTCATCAATGCCAGTCCGGCGATTCCACCGGCAACGCCGAGCGGTATCGTGGTCATGATCAACAACGGATATCCCCAGTGAGTGAAAATCGCGACCATCACCAGGTAGACCAGTATTAATGCCACCAGGTAGTTACCGACCAATGCCTTCTGCGTGGCTTCGAGCTGGTCGCTGGCACCGGAAATATCGATACTGACGTTGGCTGGAATGACACCGCTATTGCGCAGGTAAGCAAGCACATCCTCACGCACGATCTCGACCCCACTTTCCAGCGCGACGTCGGCCGGGGGAATGATGTTGAGCGTCACGGTACGACGACCATCGATACGCCGCACCGTATTGGTGTCGACCGTCTCGACCACGCGCGCAATACTGGACAGCGGCACCACGCCGCCACCACGGGTGTAAATCGGCATATCGCCGAGTTCATGGGGCGAGGCGTCTGCTCCGGCGGAGCTATAGACATACATGTCGATCTTGTCATCGGCGAGGAAAAATTCGTCCACAAAAGTGCCATCGGTCAGGGCCGCGACGGTGAATCCAATGTCGCTGGTATTCATACCGAGCTCCGCGGCACGCTCCCAGTCGGGGTGAATTTCGATCAGGGGTTGCGACAACGACAGGGTAGCCGGATTGGCGCGAATGCGCGGATTGTCGAACACTTCACGCGCACGATTGTAAGCCTCCGTCGCGACGCTATAAATCGGCTCGAGCTCAGGGCCCGAAATATCCAGGTTGATGCTGCGCGTACCGCCATCGTTGCTGGAGATTATCGAGCCGCGCGTGGTAAATGAGCGCATGCCTGCATATTCACTGTACTTGGCGTCAATCGCATCCATCAGGGCATCTACCTGGCCCTTGTCCTTGGGCTCGCTGATCAGAAACAATCCCCGCGCTCGAATCGAAATAATCAGGTAATCGAGGGCCGGCACCGCTGTTTCACCGCGCTCGAACTGACCCGGTTCGTCATCCAGATACGGCAGAAAATACTCTTGCACGTCGTAGCCAATCTCGCGCATGGTCGGCAGGTTATAACCGGGCGGGGCATTCATGCGACCAAACACCTTGGGCTCTTCACCGGGTGGCAGATACTCTGCCGGTGGCGTCAGTTCGAGGATAATGACTGTACACAGCAACAGCGTCAGCACCATCACCACGACACGACGCAGCGCAGTTGCGATCAACCAGTTGATGCCACGCAACAACCCCTGCATACCCACACGCGGGGAGGTTACCGCGTCGCTGCCGCCAGCCTTACGTGGCAACAGAGCAAAATTGGCGGCGGCCGTGGGCACGACCGTAATCGCCACCAGCATCGATACCAGAATCGTGGCAGAGACACCGATCGCAATATCACCATACAGCTGGCCAGCCTCTTCCTCGATGAAGATGATGGGGATGAACACCAGCACCGTGGTTAACGTCGAGGCCAACACTGCCGGCCACACGCGCTGCACACCGACGATCGCCGCCTGCAGGCGCTTCAGGCCCTTGCGGCGTTCCCACTCGATGCTCTCCAGCACCACGATCGTGTTGTCGAGCGTCATACCGATCGAAAAGGCGACACCCGCCAGTGAAATGACATTGATCGTGCGCCCGGCCAACAGCAGCCCGAGAAAGGCCGCTATGGTGCAGATAGGAATACCGATCACCCCGACCAGGGTCATCCGCGCCGAGCGCAGAAACAGGAACATCACCAGGGTCGCGAGCACCGCACCCAGTGCCAGGTTACGCCACACCGTGGCGATCGACTGTTCCACGTAGACGGTGTCGGTGGCGTTGAGCTTGAGCTCCATACCCGATTGCTGCAGCAGATCCTGGTTGATGCGCTCCACTTCGGCGAACATGGCATCCTTGATATCGATGACGTTGGAGCCGAGTTCCCGATTTACCGCGAGGAACAGCACCGGTTTGCCGTTGACGAAAGCCTCACGCGCGACCTCGAAATGATCCAGCCGCACGCTGGCAACGTCGGCAAGCCGGGTGAGCTGATCACCGCTGCGTGCCAGAATCAGTTGGCTGAGTGAATCCAGATCGTTAAAGCGCCCGATGGTGCGCAGCAGGTAGCGCCGTTTACCGGATTCGAGCTGCCCTCCGGTGACGTCGAGATTGCGCGCTCGCAAGGCCGCTCGCACATCCGCCACGGTCAGTTGCCGTTCGGCCAGGGCGGCCGCGTTCAGCAGAATCTGCACCTGGCGATCAGCGCCACCCCAGACCTCAACACTGGAGACTCCGGGCACGGTTTCCATGCGCGCGCGGACATTGTCGGAGACAAAATCACGCATCATATCCATGTCCAGTCCGCGCGGATTACCGTCCACCGGTGTTACCCGAAAATACATGAACGAGTTGCTGGAAAATGACTCGGCAAAAATCCGTGGCTGGTTTACGTTATTGGGATAGGAAGGTACCTGTGACAATGCATTGTTAACGCGAATCAGCATTTCATTGATATCGACACCGTGCGGAAACTCGAGTTCGATGCGGGCTGACCCCGCCGAAGCTGTCGCCTCGATGCGCTGCAGGCTGGGGATGCTGCGCAGATATTCTTCCTGTTCGATCAGGATCTCCTTCTCGATATCCTGCGGCGTGGCACCCGGCCAGGAGGTACGCACCTGCACCGTGCGCACGTCCAGATCTGGAATCATCTGCACCGGTACGTGTAGTGTTGCGACGACACCGAGCACCACCACGATGCCGACGATGACCGTCATCAGGGTGCCACGATTAATGATCTTCTCGAACATGCTATTCCCTGAGACGGACCTGCTGTCCAGGTTGAAGCGATTCATTACCGCGAATAACGACACGCTCACCCACACTCAGGCCTTCAACAATTTCGATCACCCCATCGAAACCCAGGCCGATTTTCACCAGGCGTTCGGAAACCACATAACGATCACCGTCGATGGCGGCCACCCACACCGTGCTGCGGCCATCCGGGTAGCGTATCAGCGCATCACGTGGCACCACTTCGGCCTTGCGGGCCGTGCCGATGCGTAACTGCGCACTCACCGACATACCCGGTGCCAGCAGGCCATTCTTATTGTCGACCCTGGCACGCACCATGAAAGTGCGCGTATCGGAATCATTCACCGGGACTACCTGCGCCACTTGCGCCTCGATACTGCGACCGGGCAAGGCGTCGACCCCGATATTGACCGCAGTCCCGATCGCGACACGCCGGAAGTATCGCTGCGGCACCCGCAGATCGAGCTGCAGGCGATCTGTCGCGACCAGTAACAGGACATTTGAATCGGTATCCACGCGCTCGCCAAGATCCGCATTGCGTTCAGCAATCACGCCACTAAACGGGGCTTTGTGACTGTGACGCTCCAGCGTAGCGGCGGCATAGGCGCGTTCGGCACGCCGGCGCTCGACAATAGCCGCAAACCGCTCCACCTGGGCTTCCAGGTTTCGCGCCTCGCTTTCGGGAAAGGTTTTCTTGCTGACCAACTCTCGCACTTCAACGACACGCCGTTTACCGTTGGCAAGGTCGGCCTCGGCTTCGTGCTCGAAGGCGATCGCTTGCGCCAGTTCCAGCTGCGCCAGTTCGTCGTCGAGCTTGAACAGGATATCACCGGATTTAACCCGCTCTCCCGCATCGACATTCAGACGTACCAGACGCCCTTCAACATCGGGCGACAGACGTGAGGCTTTGGGTGACGTCAGCGAACCACTCAGGCGCAGCGACTCGACGATGTCGCGGCGCTCCACCGTGGTCAGCTCTACCGGCGCCACCTGGGCCATCGCGAGCGTTGGTAATAATAGCGCGCTCACCAGCATGGGCGTGTAGGCAAGCTGCGCGAAATAATGACCCTTCATGCGGTTTTTATCCCTTTGGAAAAGGGCTTCCAGGCTAACTAGATCCGATAAATTAACATACTTTTCTGACCTGCGGCCGCCTATTTATGCCGGCCATAATCATGACAAAAAAACGCCCCTTTTAAACGATGCGGGGGCGGATCGGATTCATCGGTAACAACGCCAACCAGCAATAGTCACAATGGATCTCAGCCAGATGATCTGCTCTCAATTTATTACCATTTATGATATGGAGGGGAGCCGGCTCTGCGGGAGAAAGCCGCGCGTCCCGGTCGCGCCCGGCAGTGCTCAGGCTTTCGACAGGTTCGGGATTGCGGCTTGCTGCGTGACGACGCGCTCGAGGAACTCTTCTACCTTTAGCGGCTTGCTGAACAGAAAACCCTGCATGATGTGACAACCCAGGTTTTCGAGGTACTCCGCCTGGTGATTGTTTTCGACGCCTTCGGCAACTAGATCGATACCGAGACCATGCGCCATACCGACAATGGCAGCAACCAGCGCCGCGCCTTTACTCGAATGTTCGATTTCCGAGACGAAAGAGTAATCGATCTTGACGGTGTGTACCGGCAACTCGCGCAGGTAATTCAACGAAGAATAGCCTGTGCCAAAGTCATCAATCGCAATGGAAATACCCCGATTGGACAGCACCTGTAGCTTGTGGGTACAGGCCTGAATATCGCTCATGAACATGTTTTCAGTAATCTCGATTTCCAGTCGCCTGGGATCGATAGCGAATTTTTCAGTAAACGCGACCAGGTTTTCTGGAAATTCCTTTTGTCGAATATCGGAAGCCGACAGGTTAATGCTGACCTTGATCTCACTATCGAGGAAGCGTGGATCGCTGAACAGGTCGCTCGCCACGCGATGCAGCACCCACTCACTGATCTGCTGAATAATGCGGGATTCCTCAGCCTGCTCGAGGAAATAACCCGGTGCCCGCAGACCGAGCTGTGGATGATTCCAGCGCAGCAAGGCCTCAACACCGACGATCTGTCGGCTTAGGGAGTTGATCTGCGGCTGGTAAAAAATCTCCAGCTCGCCATTTTTCAACGCATTTCTAAGCCCGCTTTCAATAGAGATTTTCTCAGCCGCGGCGTGCTCAAGTTTATCGCTGTAAAACGTGTAACCATTCTTGCCTGTAGATTTGACGTCATACATCGCCATGTCGGCATTCGTGATCAAGGTATTGATGTCTGACGAATCATCTGGAAACACCGCTATGCCGATGCTGACGTTGATGTAGACTTCCTTGCTTCTTAGAAAAAACGGTTGCTGCAGACTTTGGATCAGCTTCTGGGCAACGCTTTCGGCCTGCTCGCGCGTGGTCGGTTGCGGCAACAACAGCATAAATTCGTCGCCTCCGAGTCGCGCCAGGGTGTCACCGGTACGAATTTCCTGTTTCAGCCGACCGGCGACTTCAACCAGCAACTGATCGCCAACCACGTGTCCAAAACTGTCGTTGATCAACTTGAAGCGATCCAGGTCGAGGAACATGACAATCAGGGTTTCTTTAGTGCGCACCGACTGTTTGATGGCAAGGTCGAGCCGATCCAGCAGCATGGCACGATTGGGCAATTTAGTGAGCAGATCGTGGTAGGCCTGGAAAGTGATCAGCTTTTCTGCTTTCTTGCGGCTGGAGATATCGCGTGCGACCCCGTAAGTACCCTGGTAGGTGACAACCTTCCTGGCGTCCTTGATATCCACCGAATAAATGCCCATAGAATTCAGCTCGATCGGACACACGGAGACATCGAAAGGTTTCGAAGGATCGGTCGAATTACACTTGAGGCCCAGTTCAACCATACGGCTGGAACGACTGGCCCGGCGCCGCTCGTTAAACAGATATTCGGCTTTCATTCGATCTTCATCGGCGATGAACTGGCTGTAATGCTTGCCCAGCAAATCGGACTTGTCATAGCCCAACAGCTTGGTAACGCTGTCGTTAACGAAACTGAATTCGCCTTTCAGGTTGAGGATGTAGATGAGGTCGGGGGAATTATCCACCATGTAGCGGTGCAGGCGCTCGGAATGCGCGAGGCGGCTCTGAATCTGGACTTTCTCTTCTTCGACGCGCGCCTTGTCGAGCGCGTTGTGGATCGCATGCTCGAGATCATCGAAACTATAGGGCTTCTTGAAGATGTCATAGGCTCCGAGGCGCACTGCTTCGGTAACCTTGTTGATCGAAGTCTCGCCACTGATAACAATGACCGTGGTCTCGATTTTACGATCACGAATGAACGCCAGCACCTGATCGCCTGATTTTTTCGGCATGTTGAGGTCAAGAATGATGACCTTGAACTGACGTTTCTCGATCAGTGAAATCGCCACTTCACCATCTTCAGCCTCGGTGATATCACTCCATTTCCGCTTCAGCAGCATGCTGAGGCTTTGACGGGCGCGCGAGTCATCGTCCACCACCAGGAAGGAGACAGGACTGTCAAAGCGCGAATTCTCTTCATCAAAAGTCACGAATGAATTCTCCATGATCACGGATTATCGGCTTTGTTTAACAACAATGGAACCAGTACTTCAAATGAGGCGCCACCACCCTCGGTCTCGAGGTATTTGATGTGCCCATGGTAGCTCCCCAGGATCTCGGCAACCACCGACAGCCCGAGGCCTCGATTGGCACCACGCTTGGTACTGGTCGACGCTCCAAACAGCAGGTTACGGGTAATCGCATCCACACCGCGCCCACGATCGGCGACGGTGAACTGGGCGTAGGCCTTACCATCAATATTGACGAAATGATGACTCGAAATCATGATTTCTGCATCGCGTGCCTTGGCCTCGACCGCATTTTTTACCAGGTTGAGCACGACCTGGCGCAAACCGTCACGACTGATATTGATCTCCGCGTCACTGGCATCGAGGTTCCATTTGATCTCGACTTCCTTGCTGCGACTGACGGACTTGACGTACAGCGGCACACAAACCTGCAGCTCATCATTTAGCAACACCGTGGGTGATACCGCGTCCTTGCCATCCTTGAAATTCAGCACGATGTCGCCGATACGTTGCAACTCTTCCTTTAATATTTTGAATTCATGATTATTTTCCGCACCCTCGGATTTGAGATTACCCTTGATGATGTCAATGTAATTGCCGATAACGCTCAATGGATTGCTGATTTCATGCACCAGCTTGTCGACGTCACGCTGCTCCAGCTCTTCCTGCAGATCGTCCTCAATGGTTTGCCGACTCAGTGCCTGATCGCGGCTGAACCACTGGTCGGCTACATTTTTCAGGTAACCCGAGATTAATCTGGAGAGATTATCCAGAGAATTTCGCTGGGCACGATTGACACCGATCACGATGGCGCCGACAACCTGGTCACCATAGCCGAGGGGCAGGCTGAGCGCGATCTCGTGATTCAAGCGGCGAATGATCTGGCGGTCTGATATCGGTGCCGCAGGGTCATGTTTCTTTTCCAGTTCGATCCACACGCTGCGTTTATCGAGAAAACCACGAATAATTTCGCTGTTATTGTTATCGATGGAGAAGCGGCTCACCGGCTGCACCGGATTGACCTGGTAGAAAGACAGGTAATCCGGATTCTTTGCATCAGGAATCAGCAAAGCCAGGTCAGAGATGGAAAACAGTAACTGCATGTCCTGGGCTATCTTTGACAGCAGATGGCGCGGCGTAGCCGCCACCTCGGGGTGATCCGAGTCGCAGGACAGAACTTTGACCAGCGACGCATCGCGAATCTTGCGCGCCAGGCGGATGGTTTCCTTTTCGATAAATCCGGCCAGTTGCGACTGGGTCAATCCGCCCGAACCGGTAACCGCTATATCCAGGGTGGCAGCAACCTGCGTAACCCGGGTCTGAACTCGCGCATACATCTCCTTGACCTGATTCTGGTCGATCAGCCTCGATTGCCATTTAGCGTCAGCCTTACCTTCACGACTCCAGTGCCAGGCGAGTTCACTGGCCTCGGCGAGAATACGACAGAGAATATCGGCACCGCGCAACTGTTCTTCGTCTTCATGATGAAAGCGAACCGCATCGGAGATGGTCATACTAAGACTCTGCCAGCGTTCGATAATATCTGCGCCCAGCTCCGCGTGGCTGGTACCGAATGTGAGGACTTCCTTTTTGATAATTTCAGCTTCGGTATCCTGGCTCACTACCTCGGTGTACTGCTCGTGATGTTTGGCGTCAAATACGATCTGGCCAAAATCATGCAGCAGGCCTGCAAGATAAGCATCGTGCGGGAATTCATAATCCAGGCTAGCGGCAATGTCTTGCGCAAACACAGCGCAGTAAAGCGAATCCAGCCAGGCATTGCAGACAAATTCCTTTTGCGATGGAATCAGGCCTGAAAACAGCTGTTGAATCGACAGGGTCAGCACCATGGTTTTGACGCGCTCATGACCCAGCAGCGTTAGCGCTCGTTGCATGCTGTCAATCGGTTCGCCAATCGCGAAGGACACGGAATTCATCGCCATGATCACCCGGCTGGTCAGGGCGGCGTCTATGCGGATGATTTCTGCGAGTTGTTCGGTGCTGCCGTCCGGGTTATTACAGATATCGAGCAGCTTGCCGAGAATATGGGGAGGACTGTGCAAGCGAACCAGTTCAAGTGATTCGATGAGTGACTTCGGAGAGTGTCCTACTTCATACATTATCTATTTTTTATAATTATTTCAGTGCGTTGGAAAGCGCGGATGATACCTTATTTTGATACCCCAATTTAACCTTTTGTCGGTTTTTATCTCAATCAATGAACTGGGTCACAGGTTGCTTTTTTAAATGCCTGGAATCAGCCAGAACCGGCCGCGAGCTCGTCAAAAGGCGCTCGAGCTTCCATATAAAGAGACGACCGGGGTAACGCACATCGACAGCATAACGTTTCATCGCCATAATTCGCTAGCGCCACAAACCCGAGCTGCCGGCATTTCATGTATTGGAGAGCATAATGAAACCGATCTACCCGATTATCAGCATCGCCTGCATCACGCTTGTCGTCGGCTGTGCCTCACACAATTCAAAACCGGTCATTGATCCTGCCGGTGTCGACATGGCGCAGTATGAAACCGATGTCGCTGACTGCGAACAAATTGCCACCCAGGTCGAACAAAAGGCCGGTGAGGGAGCCGCAGGAGGCGCCCTGGTGGGTGGCCTCATCGGAGCGATAGTTGGAGGTGGCGATTCGGCGCTAACCGGTGCTGGTGTTGGCGCTGTCGCTGGTGGCGCGAGAAGTGGCGGCGATACGGAAAAAGAACGCAGCCGGGTGGTAAAGAACTGCCTGCGCAATCGCGGCTACAAGATCCTCAACTAACCCGGTTTGAGCTTTGCAAGGGATCAGTTTCACATGACCTGATAATCGGTGCCTGCCAATCCGTTGTTGCGAGCGCTTCACTGCGATTATGTATGCCTGGATTGAAAAGTGTAGCCATCCAGGCACGATCAAGTTATAAACTGGCAATCGAATAAAATGCCGGGGAAGTCAAATGTCGTATACACCAGAAAATCTTGCCGAGCTGAAAGTACTGATGCTGTTTAATTCTCCGACCAGCCTGGAAGGCATCAAGATTCACAAGTCGGCCGCAGCGGATGTCATAGCCGCCGCGCAACATTTGCATGCTGGTGGTTTCATCACCCAGGTTGACGGTGGCTACCTGACTCAATTGGGCATCGAAACCGCCGAGCACGCACATTCGCTATTTTACCTGCTGAATTCCAGCGCCCCGGAGTAAAGCGGCACACCAGCTGGCATGAAACTCTATTTTTCACACGGCAAGGAAAGCGGGCCCTGGGGATTCAAGATCAAGCGGCTCGCCAAACTGGCCGAAGCGCGCGGCTGTGACGTCGAAAGCATCGACTATCGCGATTGCATGGACCAGGAGTTGAGGGTCGAACGCTTGCTCGGGCATTTGCACGAAGAAACCCGGGATTTCATCCTGGTGGGCTCCAGCATGGGTGGCTATGTATCACTAGTGGCCTCTGCAGCGGTGCAAACCCGGGCCCTGTTTCTGATTGCCCCGGCGCTTTACATTCCCTCTTTCCAGGTACAGCACTATGCCTCGACAGCCGCACATATCGATATCGTCCACGGCTGGTCTGACGACGTAATCCCGGTGCAAAATTCAATTGACTACGCCCGTGAATCCGATTGCAGCCTCCACCTGATCAGTGGCGATCACCCACTGAATACCTCGATTGAAATGGTCGAGGTTCTGTTCGAACAGTTTCTGCAGCGCGTGTTATCCCCGGCTGACGACTAGCAGATCGGTCTGCCAGGGTGCGCCTCTCCAAATCCCAGTACATTCGCGGGCTGCAGTGCCACAAGGCATTGTGGCTATACCGTAACCGTCGCGACCTCATGCCAGCGCCCGATGCCAATCGACTCGCCGTGTTTGCGACAGGGCACGAGGTTGGCGAACTGGCTAAAGCGCTTTTTCCTGGCGGCAGCGAGATCGAGTTTGATGCCCACAACTTCGATGCGATGATCGAACAGACGGCAGGGCTGATCAATAGTGGTACGAGTGTCATCTATGAGGCAACCTTCGGTAGCACAGATCTGCTGGTGATGGCCGATATCCTGGTTCGCGTGGGAGATCACTGGGA
Source organism: Gammaproteobacteria bacterium (assembly GCA_024686195.1). Lineage (GTDB taxonomy): Bacteria > Pseudomonadota > Gammaproteobacteria. The sequence continues at coordinate 11,579 of JAIBDO010000068.1, forward strand.
TTTTTACGAAGTAAAATCAGCCACGCGGGTGAAACCCTACCACCTGAACGACGCTGCCTTTCAATGGAAGGTGATAAGCGAGCAGATCAGCGTTGGCAAGGCTCACGTGGTACACATCGATAACCGCTACCAACTGGAGGGGCAGCTGAACCCGGCACAGCTGCTGAAAATAACTGAGGTTACCGAAACCGTTACGCAAATGCAGCCTGCCCTCGAACGAAGCCTGAGCTCAATGCAAACCATGTTGCAGGATGATGAGCCCGACATTGCAATTGGTATGCAATGCAATAATCCCTTCGAATGCGATTTCAAAACCCGTTGCTGGCAATCCGTGCCGCAGCCATCGGTATTCGACTTACACCAGCTGGCTGGCGAGCGCAAATTCGAGCTGTTCCACCAGGGAAAGACGCAATACAAGGACCTGCAGCATCTGCCGCTAAACCCGACACAGACACTGCAGATCAGCACCGCGCTGCGTGGTGAGGCGCATGTCGAGCCTCGATCCTTAGCAGAGTTTATTCACTCGGCCGTCTATCCGCTCCATTTTCTTGACTTTGAAACCCTGCAAGACGCCATTCCGAAATTGCCGCGACAGCGACCCTACCAGCAAATACCCTTTCAATACTCGCTGCATATTTTACAAAGCGATGGAAAACTCGAGCATCGCGAATACCTCGCGGATGAACGCAGCGATCCA